>CAJCIC010000101.1 GCA_903970185.1 Gammaproteobacteria bacterium | reverse complement strand
CCTCGCCGCCATTGCAGCGAGCACGACGTGCGACCACATCGAGCCTTTCGAGCCAAAGCCACCGCCGGTGAAAAGGCAGACGGTGCGCACATTTCCAGACGCGATGCCAAAGGTTCGCGCCAGCGACTTTTGCAGCGATGTCACGCCCTGGGTCGAATCGTAGACGGTCAGCCTGTCGCCTTGCCACACGGCAAGCGTGGCATGCGGCTCCATCGGGTTATGAAATTCAAGCGGGGTGGTATAGGTCGCGTCGATCCGAGCCGCAGCGCTGCCAAGGGCGGCGCCAAGATCGCCTCGTGACGAATCGGGGCTGCTGCCGGAGACGTCTTTGGGCGCATAGTTCGATGTCCGCGCCTTTTCGTAGTCAAGCACCGGCGCATCCTGCTCGTAGCTGACCTCGAGCAGTTCGGCACCGCGCTTTGCAGCCTCAAGCGTCTGCCCCACGACAACCGCGATCGGCTGGCCGTTGTAGCTGACGCGGTCATCCTGGAGCACCGAGATGACGCGGGCTGCAGGCGGCTCGAGCGTCTTGCCGCCATCGGCGAGCGGCAGCGCATTGCGGTGGGTGATGACCGCGATGACATCCGCGCACGCGCGTGAGCGCGTGTCATCGATGCCGCTGACGCGGCCCCTGGGAATGCGGGCTTCGACCATCACTGCATGGACCAGGCCCTCGAGCTTCCACTCGGCAGAGTAGGTGGCAGCACCCGTGACCTTGGCCAAGCCATCGGTGCGATCGATCGGCCGGCCAATTTCCCCTGTCGGCTCGTTCATGTCCTCTCCCCGGCAACCGTCAGTGCCCGGGCAACGGCGCGACGGCCCAATTCAATCTTGAAGGCGTTGTGGGCAAGCGGCACTGCGCCTTGCATCGCCAGGGCAGACGCGCGTTCGATCGTCGCTTGCGAATACGGCGCGCCAGTCAGCGCCGCTTCAGTTGCGGCAGCGCGCCACGGCTTGTGAGCAACGCCTCCCAGCGCGACGCGCGCGCCTGCGATCTGTCCGCCTTCGAGCTCAAGTGCAACGGCAACCGAGACCAGCGCGAAGGCGTAACTCTGGCGATCGCGCACTTTCAGGTAGTGCGAGTGCGACGCCGCGCGCGAGGGCGGCAACCAGACAGCCACGATCAGTTCGTCCGGTCGCAGTTGCGTATCGATTTCCGGCGTACTGCCGGGAAGGCGATGGAAGTCGGCAAGCGCAATGTCGCGCGCACCCTGTGGCCCTTCGACCTTGACCACGGCATCTAGCGCAAGAAGGGCCACCGCCATGTCCGAGGGGTGGGTGGCAACGCACGCCTCGCTTGCCCCAAGCACGGCGTGGATGCGGTTGATGCCCTGGCGCGCGGCGCATCCGGAACCCGGATTTCGCTTGTTGCACTCGCCATAGGCGGTGTCATAGAAGTAGTAACAGCGCGTGCGCTGCAAGAGATTGCCACCGACCGTCGCCATGTTGCGCAGCTGCGGCGACGCGCCTGACAGGAGTGCCTCGGCCAGAAGCGGGTAGCGCTGGCGCAGCTCCTCGTGATGCGCTGCGTCGCTGTTGCGCACGCCAGCACCGATGCGCATGCCGCCATCTGCTGTCAGCTCGATTTTTGCCATCGGCAAGCGCGTGACATCGATGAGGGTCAAGGGAGACTCGGCGCCACCTTTCATCAGGTCGACCAGGTTGGTGCCACCACCGATGAATTTGGCACGAGGCGCCTTAATCATCCTGATCGCCTCGGCGATTTCGTGCGGTTGCTGGTAGTTAAAGGCCTGCATCGGTGCTCCTAGGTCGTGCCCTTGAGCACGGCATCTACCGCGCTGACGATATTCTGGTAGGCGCCGCAGCGACAAATATTGCCGCTCATGCGCTCACGAATCTCATCCGCATCGATCTCGCCAAGCGGCAGGCGCACGTCTTTCGTCACGGCACTTGGAAATTGCGCACGGATCTCGCCCACCACGGCCACGGCCGAGCAGATCTGGCCGGGCGTGCAGTAGCCGCACTGGAAGGCGTCGTGTTTCAGAAAGGCCGCCTGCACGGGATGCAGCGTGCCGCGGGTGCCGAGGCCCTCGATGGTGACGATCTCGGTGCCCTGAACCATCACGGCGAGGGCCAGGCAGGCATTGACCCGGCGATCATCGACTAGCACCGTGCAGGCTCCGCACTGGCCGCGGTCACAGCCTTTCTTGGTACCCGCAAGGCCGAGCGTCTCGCGCAGGGCATCAAGCAAGGTCAGGCGCGTATCAACCTTAAGGTCGTAACGCCTGCCATTGACCTTGAGCGAAATCGGCACGGTGCTGGCTGCCGTTGCCTCTGCCGCGGCGCGCTCATCAGCGGCTGGCGCCGCCTCGACAGGCAGCGACGTGGCTGCAAGGCCTGCTGCCGCCCCGGCGCTGTAGAGGAAACCACGGCGTGTTACGCGCGGCCATTGCAGTGCTGCTGTCCTGGGCTCGCTGGCGATGCTTTTGGCACCGCCTGGATCCGTGTCTTTCGGCCTTGACGAATCGGGCATCGTCTCTCCTGGCTTGCCAGGTGCGATCTGGCGCGAGGCAGGAGGCCAGCAACTACGATGCCCGGGAAATGAAGCGCCTCTGACCTAGCGCGGATAGGTGCGCGGGAAGGTCACGCAAAAGACGCTGCCGCCAGCCTCGGGCGAGCGCAGCGAAAGGCGCGCATCAAGCAGATCGCAAAGGCGCCTGACGATCGACAAACCGATGCCTTCGCCGCCCGCTGCCGAGCCGCTGCCTGAAGGTCCATTGTTAGCTGCGCTGCCTGCACCCGGGCCATTCAGGATCATGGCCTTTTGCCGTTCGGGGCCTTCGATCACTGCACCCGCGACCGCCGCAGGAACACCCGGGCCGGTGTCTTCCACCTCGAGTTGCCAGGAATGCTCTGCGCTGGCATCGATGACGATACGCACCGACCCGCGCGCGGTGTAGGTCAGCGCATTGACCAGCAGGTTTTGCGCGATGCGACGAATCTTCATCGGGTCACTGGCAACGACAAGCGAATCCGGACCGGAGTACGTCAGTTTCAGGCCGCGACGCTCGGCCATCTGCGTCATGCCCTCGCAAAGCTGGATGCAGAGTTCGGCAATATCGAATTCACGGATTTCGCGCACCTCGCGGCCGGCTTCAAGGCGAGCAAGGCTGATGAGCTCGTTGAGCAGTTCGTGCATCGACTCGACGCCGCGGTGCAGGATATCGAGCGACTTGGTGCGTGTCGTGTCACTGACGCCGCCGGTATTGAGCACTGCTGTTGCGGTCTTGACGACACCGAGATTGCCGCGCAGGTCATGTGCCGCCTCGCGCCACGCCTCGGCACGCTGGCGCTCGAGTTGCTCATAGCCCGATAGTGCAGATTCAAGGTCGGAGAGGCGACGCTGCGCCTCGCGACGTTCCATCGCTTCATAGCGCTCGGCGCTCTCGGCAAGGCCGTCGATGCAAAGGATCGTCAACAGCCGGCGCGCCGTCTCGGTGGCCTCGTCTGACGCGTCGTGCAGCAGCCGTCCGAGCTCGTCGTGCAAGGCCAGCTGCAAATGACGCCACTCGCGCACCACCTCGACCAGCCGGAAACCCTGCTGCCAGCGTTCCTGGCCGTGTTGCGACGCCTTGAGTTGCTCGGCGTCTTCCGCCGAGGTCTCGCTTGGGCCGCCGTAACTGCGCAGGTGCTGTTCAAATGACTGCAGCAGTGCCGGGATATGGTCATCGAGCTGGCGCCTTGGCAGGCTGGCGTTGGTGACAAGCATGGCATCCGCTTCAACCGCCTCGCGCCAGGCGCCAAGGATGGCCTCGCGGCGCTCGCCCAAGCGCTGCGCAACGCGCGCAAGGTCCCCCCTCAACGAGCTGTTATCCGTCATGCCGGCAATTTTAGCCCGGTCTATGGTCGACGCGCCAGAATTTGCTGCCCAAAGTGGGCACCTTGCTTGCGTCTATGGGCCTCGAGCTTGAGAATGATCGCTCACACCCATGCGGAGGCCCACCGTTCGAACGCTGAAGACGCTGATTTGCGCCCTCCTCGTGTCCTGCCTTGGCGGTTGCGGGGCAGTCAAGGTGGCGTACGACCACGGCGAGACGGTGGTCATGTTCTGGGTTGGGCGTTACATCGACCTCGAACCCGCGCAGGAAAGCCTGGTGCGCCAGCGCGTCGCGGATTTTTTCGCCTGGCACCGAAGCACGCAGCTTGAAGACTACGTCGGCTTGGCCAGCGCCTTGCAGGATGAAGCCGAGCGCGCTGTCACGCTTGACGATGTCAACAAGCTTGAAGATGCACTGCGCGAGCGCGGTTATCGCGCGCTCAACCGCGCGCTGCCGGATCTCGCCGACATCGCTTTGTCACTCAAGCCCGAGCAGCTCGCAAAGACTGCGGAGAAGTTCAAGGACAACGATCGCGAATATCGCGACGATTTTGTTGACCGCAGTACCTTCAAGCGACGCCATGACCGCTTCGAGAAGTGGCTTGACCGCGTCGAATACTGGTACGGATCGCTCACTGCAGAACAGAAGGCAAACCTGCAAAAGCTCACCGATGCGCAACCTGACGACCCGAACCTGTGGCTTGCCGAACGGGAAGCGCGCGAGCAGGAACTGCTCGCGCTCCTGAGTCACATTGCCCGCGACAAGCCGCCCCGCGATGAAGTGATCACCGACCTCGCCGCCTTTGCAAGGCGCATGGAGACCAGCCCTGACCCGAAAAGGCGGACGTATTACGAGGCGCTGCGCGCTTCCGGCCGCGAGATATGGGTCGCCGTCTCCGCCATGGCAACGCCGGCACAACGTCACCACGCAGCGAAGGAACTCGGCGGCTGGATCGAAGACATGAAAGCTGCCGAGCCCGGCGCCTGCGCGCCTAATTGCGCCAAGGTGGCAAGGCTAGATCCGGCCCATCAGCAATAGGACAATCACGATGACCAGAACCAGGCCGAGGCCGCCGCTTGGGCCATAGCCCCATCCGCGGCTGTGAGGCCAGCTCGGCACGGCACCCACCAGCAGCAAAATTACAATAATTAGAATAATCAGTCCCATTTTTTTCTCCGGGTCAGGTGTGAACGCCGTCCCAGTCGTTCTTAGGCGTTGTCAAAGCTAGCGCAAGCCAGGTGCCCGCCCCGGTCCTGCCCTCGGGCTGCGGCAGCAAACAAGGGCATGTCGAACGCTGTCTTTTCATGAACTCTGCCACCGCCAGGCGTCTTGCGACCGACGCTTTGGCAGGTGTATCGCAGGCCACAGAAATCGACCTGGCGCGTTGCCAAAAGGCGGCCCCCGCAGGCGGGAAATGCGCGGGCAATAGTTCAAAACAGGTAAAACTCGCCCCCCAGCGCAGCGCGTGACGAAGCGGCCGTGACAACCCGCCTTTGGAGCGGCAAGGCGGCAGGTCGCAGACTTGCTTGTCGGCTGGAAGAACCCTCCCCTTGGCCAGCGCCACAGCGACGCAGAAAGACACGATGTCTCTTCCCATCGAAGACTACGCCTTGATCGGTGATTGCCACACCGCTGCGCTGGTTGGCAAAAACGGTTCGATCGACTGGCTTTGCTGGCCGCGATTCGATTCCAACGCGTGCTTTGCGGCGCTCCTGGGTGATGCCGATAACGGCTGCTTTGGCATTGCGCCCTGTGCACCGCCGGTCTCGGTACGACGCCACTATCGCCCTGGCACGCTGATTCTTGAGACCGATTTCGAAACGGAAGACGGCGCGGTGACGTTGGTGGACTTCATGCCGATTCGCTCTGAAACATCGAATCTGGTGCGCATCGTGGTTGGCAAACGCGGCAAGGTGGCGATGCGCATGGAACTGATCCTGCGCTTTGACTACGGCAGTTCCGTGCCCTGGGTCAGCCGCCTGCCCGATGGCGGACTGCGTGCCATCTGCGGGCCCGACATGGCGATCTTGCGCACGCCTGCCCAGTTGCGCGGTGCCCAGATGCGCACGCTAAGTGAATTCACGGTCAGCGAGGGCGAGCAGGTGCCCTTCGTCTTGACCCATGGGGCATCGCATCTGCCGCCGCCTCGCATTGTCGATGCAAAGGAGCTCCTGGTGAAGACCGGGGAGGAATGGCAGCGCTGGGCCAGCCGCTCGCCTGACGTTGGAAAATACTCAGAACGCGTCGGCCGCTCGCTGATCACGCTCAAGGCGTTGACCTATGCCCCAACCGGCGGCATCGTCGCCGCCCCGACAACCTCCCTGCCCGAACACCCCGGCGGCGAGCGCAACTGGGACTATCGCTATTGCTGGCTGCGCGATGCGACGCTCACGCTGCTCGCCCTGATGAACGCCGGCTATACCGAAGAAGCCACGGCGTGGCGCGCATGGCTGCAGCGCGCGATCGCTGGAAGTCCGGCGCAGTTGCAGATCATGTACGGGGTGGGCGGCGAGAAGCGCCTCGACGAATGGACCGTGCCGTGGCTCAAGGGCTACGAAAACTCCTCACCGGTGCGCATTGGCAACGCCGCGGCCGGGCAGCTCCAGCTCGACGTCTATGGCGAGGTGATGGACGCCATCCACCAGGCACGCAAGGCCGGCCTGCCCGAAGACCCCGATGCCTGGGGCATGCAGCGCATCGTGCTCGATCATCTCGCGCGCATCTGGCAGCAGCCCGATGAAGGCATGTGGGAGGTGCGCGGCGAGCGCCGCCATTTCACCCTCTCCAAGGTCATGGCCTGGGTCGCTGTCGATCGCGCCATCCAGGATCTCGAAGCGCTTGGACTGCATGGCCCGGCCAGGCGCTGGCACAGCCTGCGCGAGAGGATTCACAAGGATGTCTGCGAAAAGGGCTTTTCCAGCAGGGTTGGAGCCTTCGTCCAGAGTTACGGCTCAAGCGCGCTTGATGCGAGCACGCTGCTGATTCCGCTGACCGGTTTTCTGCCGCCGGAGGACGAACGCATCAAAGGCACGATCGCGGCCATCGCGCGCGATCTGACCGTCGATGGCCTCGTCATGCGTTACCGCACTGAAATCACCGATGACGGCCTGCCACCTGGCGAAGGCGTGTTCCTCGCCTGCAGTTTCTGGATGGTCGATAACCTCGTTCAGCAAAAGCGCTCGGACGAGGCCCGAGAACTCTACGACCACCTGTTAACGCTTGCCAATGACGTCGGCTTGTTTGCAGAAGAGTACGACCTCAAGACGCATCGCATGGTCGGAAATTTTCCCCAGGCATTCACCCATGTGTCCATGGTCAATAGCGCCTTCTTCCTCAATAACAGCGAGGCCGTGGCGCGCTCCTCGAGGCGCCCTGGCACGACCACGACGGCGGCATCAGGCACACCGTTGACGCCCGAAGCAACCACGTAGCCCAGGCCTTAAGCGGCAGATCCGAGTGAGACCGTCGCGTGTTCGCCCAACTCCGGGCGTTCCCCGGCGAGGATCGCGCGCGTCAGCTTGAACATCTGCACGGCGCGGCTTTCTTTGACATCCCAATACTCGGCGCTGTGTACATCAACGCGCAAAAGCACGAGGTCCGGATCGTCGATGCCTTGTGGAAACCAGGCCTTGACCATCACGTTCCAAAGCGCCTTGCGGCGCTCGCGGTCGTGATCGATCGACGCCGTGCCGGAAAGTGATACGTAGACATCGTCCCGGGGTTCGGCGTAGGCAAGGTTGACCGCGCCATCACGGTCGTGCGCGGCAATCACGGGCGCCCGGCGCGAGGTGAAAAACCACAACGCGCCGGAAAAATCATCCTGCACGGTGGTCATCGGGCGGCTGGTCAGATCACCGCTTGCGTCGCGGCAAGTCAGCATGGCGAATCTGATCGGGCGGATCTTGCGCCAGACTTCGGCATAGGCCTGTGTCTCATCCATGGCGCTGCCCTAGCGCTCGATACTTCTGAAAACCGTAAGGCCCAGAAGCAGGAGAATCAGGAAGATGACGAGGAACACCGCGAAAAGTACCTTGGCGATGGCCGCAGCACCGGCGGCGATGCCGGTAAAGCCGAGGATGCCGGCGATAATCGATATCACGGCGAAAACGAGGGCCCATTTCAGCATTTCGATCTCCAATGAATGCAGGTTGCGATTCGGTGAGCGCTTGTTGGCAAGGCGCATGCCCGACGCGAAACTTTCCTTCGCGATTGGGACTACACTTGCAACCTACTGGGAAAGCCCGTTCCGATGTGTTCGCAAGACCTTGAATCATTGACCTTCGATCATCTGATCGAAGCGCTCGACACGCCCGGATATCAGTTCCTGCCCGCCAACCACACGCTGGTGCTGCTTGGAGGCCGCAAGGCGCTTGCCGACTGGGCTGCGTTTGCATCCAGCTGGAACGAGTTGCCGCTGGATACCTACATGGCCGATGCGGGCCGCTACCGGCGGCGGCGCCACGCGGTATTCGAAACCCGGGGTGAGCGCATCGTGCGCGCGCCCCACCGGGCGCATTATCAGTCGCCCGCATACAACACGCTCAATGGGGGTATCGAGCGCTGGTATGAGCCGATCGTCGATGAAATCGCGAGCGGGCCGACGCTTGAGCGCATTTTGCTCACCTGCCATGCCACCTTCGCAGCGGTGGCGCCAAAAGTTCGCGACTGGGAGATCGAGGTCCACCAGTTTCGTATCGAGGCGTCATCGACCGAGCCTGGCAAGCCAACGCCAGAGGGCATGCACCGCGACGGTGTTGACTACGTTCTTGTCCTGCTTGTCGCGCGTCACAACGTCGCCAGCGGCACGACGCTGATCGGCGGCGAGGATGGTCTGGCACGCGGCAGCTTCACGCTGACTGCGCCCTTCGATGCGGTCATGCTCGACGATCATCGCGTCTTTCACGGCGTCACCGCGATCGAGCCGATCGACCCCGAGCGCAGCGCCAAGCGTGACGTCCTGGTGGTTACCTTTCGCGAGACGGGCGCAAAAGACACGGCGATGCGCTCGTTCTGAGCAGCGCTGGCTTGGGCACGCAGCGTGCTGGTTTGCGGGATGGCCCGTTCGACATCCGTGTCGGGTGACGAACTTAGGGAGACACGCTTGCTCGCAGACGATGATACGCATGCCCCGACCAAGGCACTGAGTGTAAAGGATCGGACCAACCTCAGGGTCGACGCACGCGGATCGGCGCTTGTCATCCTTGCCATCCTGGCGGTGCTGTTTAGCTTGCAGCTCTCCGCGAAATTCGTCATTCCGCTGGTCGTATCCGTTCTCATCGCCTACGCGCTCAATCCGCTCGTGCACATGCTCGAGCGCAGGCACGTGCCGCGCGTCATCGGCGCGTTTGTGGTGCTCTCGACCTTTGTCTTTGGCTGCGGCTTTGGCGTGTACGAATTGCGCGGCCAGGCTGAATCGATCGTGAGCCAGATCCCGCAGGTGGTGGCCGGCGCGAGCCACGCGCTTGACAGCTCGTCGCTCACCGGTGGCTCAAGCCTTGGCACGGTCAGGCGTGCAGCAGAAGCGGTCCAGGCCGCAGCCGAAGGTCCGGACGCCACGGCGGCAAAGCCCGGGGCCGCGCAGGTCGTGATCGCCCAGCCCACCTTGCGCATCAAGGACGTCATGATGGCAGGTGGCATCGAAGTGCTGCAGGCGCTTGGCCAGACCGCAATGGTGATCTTCCTTGTCTTCTTCCTGCTCTTGGCAGGAGACAAGTTCAAGCGCAAGTTCGTCAAGGTCGCAGGACGCACCTTGAGCGAGAAGAAGATCACGGTACAGATGTTCGACGAAATCAACCGCACCGTGCAGCGTTACCTCGTCATGCTGCTTGTCACCAACGCCTGCCTGGGGCTGATTACCTGGATGGCATTTCATTTTCTTGGCCTGCAAAATGCGGGCACGTGGGCGCTGCTTGCTGCGGTCTTGCATCTGATCCCGTACTTCGGCCCGCTGCTCGTCGCAGCGGCCACGGGGGTCGCCGCCTTCACGCAGTTCGGCACTTTTGGCATGGCGCTGCTGGTCAGCGGCGTGTCGGTGTTGATTGCGGCCTTCATCGGCACCTTGCTAACGACATGGATGACAGGCCGGCTGGCCCGCATGAACACGGTCGCAGTCTTCCTCTCACTGTTGCTGTTCGGCACGATCTGGGGCGTGTGGGGCGCATTGCTGTCCGTGCCGATTGCCGTCATCGTCAAGGTTGTCGCCGACCATATCGAGGGTCTTGAAGCGTTCTCGGAATTTCTTGGCGAGTGAAATGCGCAAGCCGCAACGCCTGCCGAGCTTCCCTGTGGCAGGCTAGCAAGAGCTGCATTCAAGGAGACTGTCATGCAAGCCAATCTCGCCAATGCCCGCGGCTTCAGGAATCTCAGGCGCCAGGGCCCGATTGCACGTGAGGAGCGCATCGAGGTCACGCTTGCCTTGCGACGGGCGAATGCCAGCGAGTTCGAGGCGACGCTGACTCGCATCCTGTCGGGCGAAGAGGCACCGCTTGACCGTGCCACGCTTGGCGCCCGCTATGGCACCTCAGCGCAGGACCTTGCGCAGGTGGCAGCCTTCGCGCAAAAGGCCGGGCTCGCTGTCGTTGACAGCGCGCCGCAAGAGCGCCGCATGATGGTCTCGGGCAAGGCGGCGGCCCTTGAAGAGGCGTTCGGCATCAAGCTTTACCACTACGCACACGACGCCGGCACGTTTCGCAGCTTCGAGACCGACCTGACCCTCCCCGCCGAAATCAGCAGCGCAGTGATGGCCGTGCTTGGCCTTGCCAACGCACCGCAGGCACGCACGCATTTTCGCATTGCCAAGCGCGCTGCAATTTCCTATACGCCGCTGCAAGTCGCTGCGCGCTACGGTCTTGGTACAGCCACGGGCGACGGTCAAGCGATCGGCATCATCGAGCTTGGCGGAGGCTTTGCACCGGCCGATCTTTCCGCTTACTTCGCCTCGCTAGGCCTAACCCCGCCCAAGGTCACCGCGATCTCCGTTGATGGCGCTACCAACACGCCCACCGGCAGCGCCGATGGTCCCGATGGTGAAGTCATGCTCGATATCGAGGTCGCAGGAGCCCTTGCTCCGGCCTCGACGATCGCGGTCTACTTCGCGCCGAACACCGATGCCGGCTTTCTGAACGCCATCACGACGGCAGTGCACGATGCGACCGAACACCCCGACGTGATCTCGATCAGCTGGGGCGGACCGGAGTCGTCGTGGAGCGCAAGCGCCATGCAGGCGATGGATCAGGCCATCGCCGATGCCGCCGCCATCGGCGTTACGGTTTGCGTCGCTGCAGGTGACAATGGCGCAAGCGACGGCGTCAGCAGAGGGCTGCACGTGGATTTTCCGGCATCCAGTCCGCATGCACTTGCCTGCGGCGGCACATCGCTTTCCGCCTCTGAGGAGACGGTATGGAACGATGGCAGTGGCGGCGGCGCGACGGGAGGCGGCATCAGCACGGTGTTCGCCTTGCCGGCCTACCAGGATGGCCTGATGGCAAGGCCGACTTCAGGACAAAGCTCGCCGCTCTCGATGCGCGGCGTGCCTGACGTGGCCGGCAATGCCGATCCCGAAACCGGCTACCAGGTCCGGGTTGATGGCGAAACCATGGTGATTGGCGGCACAAGCGCGGTTGCTCCGCTTTGGGCAGGGCTGATTGCACGGCTAAGAAGTTCGGGCGCCGGCACCGCGTCCTTTCTCGCACCCTTCTTGTATGCGTCGCCGTCATCGTGCAACGACATCACCCAGGGCAACAACAACGGCTATACAGCGAGCGTCGGCTGGGACGCCTGTACCGGGCTTGGCAGCCCCAACGGCGCAGCGCTTGCCAAGCTCATGGCGGCAGCGAAGAAGCCGAAGCCAGGACATCAATGATCGCCTCACCGGTGGCTACGGTTTGGCCCGCGCGTACCTTCTTGGTCTTGCGCGTCTCGATCTGGCCATCGAGCATGACCGCACCGGAAGCGATCAGGGCCTTGGCCGCGCCGCCGCTTGGCGCAAGGCCGCTGGCCTTGAGCAAATCGTCAAGCGCAACCCATTCTTCGCGCAAGCGGAACTGGGTTCTGTCCATGCAATCGATCCTCGCAAAGTGTTGCAAGGGCCAGCAGGCGGCGGGCTTCCTTGCGGATCCTGCCGACCCGGGCTCGCGCCCCCTGGTAGCCGATGAGACGAGTATCTCACCGAAGCATTTGGCGTTGCCACTCATCACCGGGTCGCGCCATGGATAACTACGACATCATCATCATCGGCAGTGGCGCCGGTGGCGGCACACTTGCCTACGCGCTGGCCCCTACCGGCAAGCGCATTCTCATCATCGAACGCGGACCGTACCTCAAGCGCGAACGCGAAAATTGGGATCCCAGGGCGGTCTTCGTCGATGCCCGCTACCAGGCGGCAGAAATCTGGCACGACGAACATGGCAAGCCGTTTCGCCCGGGCATCCACTACTACGTCGGCGGCAACACCAAGGTGTATGGGGCTGCGCTATTCCGGCTGCGCGCCGAGGATTTTGGCGTGCAGCGTCACCATGGCGGAACATCGCCGGCGTGGCCGCTTGACTACCAGGAATTCGAGCCGTTTTATGTTCAGGCCGAACATCTGTACCAGGTGCACGGCGAGCATGGCATCGACCCGACGGAGCCGCCAGCGAGCAAGCCCTATCTCTATCCACCGGTTCGTCACGAGCCACGGATCCAAAAGCTCTACGACGGCCTGAAAGCACTTGGCCATCATCCGTTCCCGCTGCCCCTGGGCATATTGCTTGACGAATCAGACGCAGGCGTCGATGCGAGCAGCCGCTGCGTGCGCTGTGATGCCTTTGACGGCTATCCTTGCCTCGTCAACGGCAAGGCGGATGCGCAGGTGATCTGCGTTGACCGGGCGCTGCAATCGGAGAATGTGACGCTATTCACGGAGACGCTCGTCACGCGTCTTGAAACCGATGCCTCGGGCAAGCGCGTGCACCAGGTGGTGGCGCAAAAGGATGGCGAAGAGGTTCGCTTCAGCGCGGCTCTGGTCGTCGTGTCCTGCGGCGCAATCAATTCGGCCGCGCTTCTGTTGCGCTCACGGAACGGCGCGCACCCAAGCGGACTTGCAAATGCTTCGGACCAGGTCGGGCGCAATTACATGCGCCACAACAACTCGGCATTCATGGCCATCGGCCGCGAAGCCAATCCGACCGTGTTCCAGAAAACCATGGCGCTTAACGACTTCTACTTCGGCGCCGATGACTTCGATTTTCCGCTCGGACACATCCAGCTGCTTGGCAAGACGCATGGGCCAACCATCATGTCAGAAGCACCAGGATGGCTGCTGCTCAAACCGCAGGCGCTGTTTCAGGGGATGGCGACGCATTCGGTCGATTTCTGGTTAACCAGCGAAGACCTGCCCGATCCCAACAACCGGGTGAGCCTCGATTCGAATGGCGACATCGTGTTGTCGCTCACCGAAAACAACATGGAAGGCCATCGTCGACTGCAGCAGAAATTGCGTGACATGCTAGCCCACCTGGATTTCCACCCGCACCTGTTGCCCCATCACCTTTATCTGGGCCAGGGAATCCCGATTGGTGGCACCGCGCACCAGAACGGCACGCTGCGCTTTGGCCGTGACCCAGCCACGTCGGTGCTTGACATCCATTGCAAGGCGCACGAGCTCGACAATCTCTATGTCGTCGACGCCAGCTTCTTTCCGTCGTGCGGTGCCGTCAACCCGACGCTGACGATCATTGCCAATGCGCTGCGCGTGGCTGAACACCTCAAGGAGAGGATGGGCTAGGCTCGCAATGCCGAAATCATTCAGGAAAATCCTCGATGCGAAACTCGCCAAGCGGGGGTTCGCCATCAACGCGAGTTGTCTCACGCAGGCGCAATTCGACCCGACGGATCTTGCCCGAGATGGTCTTTGGAAGATCGGCGAACTCAAGGCGGCGAATGCGCTTGTAGGACGCAACCCGCTGCCGCACAAAGCTGAAGATATCGCGCGCGACCTCGCCTGAAGGCTGAATGCCGGCCGACAAGACAATGAAGGCTTTCGGAACGGCGAGCCGCAACGCGTCCGGGCTTGGCACGACAGCCGCTTCGGCGATCATCGGATGCTCGATCAGGACGCTTTCGAGTTCGAACGGACTGATGCGGTAATCCGACGCCTTGAACACGTCGTCGGCGCGTCCCACATAGGTGATATAGCCGTCATCGTCGCACATGGCGACATCGCCCGTGTGATAAGCACCGTGACGCATGGCGTTGGCGGTCTTGCTTTCATCACCTTCATAACCCGCCATGAGGGCAATCGGCGAGCGCGTCAGATCAAGGCAGATCTCGCCTTCGACGCTTGGCGTACCTTCGGCATCGAGCAGCAACACGCGATAGCCCGGTAACGGCCGTCCCATCGAGCCAGGCTTGACCTTCTGCCCGGGAGAATTGCCGATCTGGGCGGTGGTCTCGGTCTGGCCGTAACCGTCGCGCAGCTGCAGGCCCCACGCGCTTTGCACCTGCTCGATGATTTCCGGATTGAGCGGCTCGCCGGCACCAATGACTTCGCGAAGCGAGGTCTTGAATTTCGCCATCGGCTCCTGGATCAGCATGCGCCACACGGTTGGCGGTGCGCAAAGCGTCGTGACCGGATAGTGCGTGAGCGCCTTTAGGACCTGCTCGGCCGAAAAGCGCGCGTAGTTATAAATGAATACCGTGGCACCTGCATTCCAGGGTGCAAAAAAGCAGCTCCAGGCGTGCTTGGCCCAGCCGGGTGAACTGATGTTCCAATGCACATCGCCCGGTCTTAGGCCGAGCCAGTACATCGTCGAGAGGTGGCCTACCGGATAACTCTGGTGCGTATGCAAGACCAGCTTGGGCTTGGCCGTGGTGCCTGACGTAAAGTACAACAGCAACGGATCGCCAACACCGGTTTCGCCATCGGCGCTAAAGACATCTGCCGCACCCTGGCTGTCGTCATAGGTGTTCCAGCCCGGCGCGCCGCGATCGATGCAAATGCGCGTGTAGTCGCCTTCGATTGGCGCAAACTTGGCGGCATTGCCAGGTCCAGTGACGACGTGACGAATCCGGCCGCGCTCGAAGCGGTCACGCAGGTCGTCCTCGGTCAAAAGCGTGCTCGCCGGACTGATGATCGCACCCAGCTTGATCGCGGCCAGCATGATTTCCCAAAGCGGAACCTCATTGCCCAGCATCAAGAGGATGCGATCGCCGCGCTTGACGCCCAGGGCGCGCAAGTAATTGGCAACCTGATTGGAGCGGCGCGCCATCGCCTCGAAGCTGACGCGACTTTCACTGCCGTCGTCAGCCACCACCCAAAGCGCCGGCGCATGATTGCCTCTTGCCATGATGTCGAAGTAGTCGAGCGCCCAATTGAAATGCATCAGCTCGGGCCACTCGAATTCGGCGTAGGCGCGCGCATAGTCGGTGCGCAGCGAAAAGAGCAGGTCGCGGGCAGCGATGAATTTGGCGCTGGCAGCTTCAGATGACGTCATGGCAATCCCGTCGGGTTCGATGTGAGACGAAATCTAGCAGAAGCCCGTTGCAAACATTCTTGCTGCATTGCAACGAAGGCGTCCTGGCGGCGCAATCGCAATCATCGTGATTTTGCTGGCAACGTTCTAAAATGCGCCAAAGACCTCATCAAGGAGACATCGGCATGACCGAACCCAGTTACGTCCATGGCGCTGCGACGACGCCCTTGATCGGCATGACGCTTGGAGAATTCTTTGACCAGACCGTGGCAAAGCATGGCGGGCGCGATGCGCTCATCGTGCGCCACCAGAACGTGCGCCTGACTTACAGCCAGCTTGCTGTCGAAGTCGATCGTCTCGCGCGCGGACTGATCGCCGAGGGATTCTTGCCTGGCGAGCGGGTCGGCATCTGGGCGCAAAACTGCTCGGAGTGGCTGATGATGCAGTTGGCAACGGCCAAGGCCGGCCTGATCCTTGTCAATATCAATCCCGCGTATCGCGCAGTCGAGCTCGAATACGCGCTGCAAAAAGTCGGCTGCAAGGGTCTCGTGCTTGCACCGAGCTTTAAGACCAGCAACTACCTCGAAATCTTCGCCCAGGTGGCGCCAGAAATCGCCACCGCCGCACGCGGTGATCTGCGTGCGGCACGCCTGCCCGCCTTGCGCAAGGTCTACCGGCTCGGCAGCGAGAAGACGGCGGGCATGCTGAACTTTAGCGACCTTCTTTCCGCCGGCGACGGATTTCCGCAGGACACGCTCGTTGCGCTTGGCAAGACCCTGCAATTTGACGATGCCATCAATATCCAGTTCACCTCCGGCACCACCGGTGCACCAAAGGGTGCAACGCTGACCCACCACAACATTCTCAACAACGGCTACTTCATCGGCGAGGCGATGCGCTTGACCGAGGCCGACCGACTTTGTATTCCGGTTCCGCTTTACCACTGCTTTGGCATGGTCCTTGGCAATCTCGCGTGCATCACGCATGGCAGCGCCATGGTCTACCCCGACGCCGGTTTCGATCCGCTTCGCGTTCTCGAGGCAGTGAGTGCGGAAAAGTGCACCGGGCTGCACGGCGTACCGACGATGTTCATCGCCGTGCTCGATCATCCGCGCTTCGCCGAATTTGACCTGTCGTCGTTGCGCACGGGGATCATGGCCGGCAGTCCCTGCCCGACCGAAGTCATGAAAAGAGTCGTCGACAAGATGCATATGCACGAGGTGACCATCGCCTATGGCATGACCGAGACGTCGCCGGTCAGTTTTCAGAGCTCGGCGGGCGACCCGATCGAGCGCCGCGTGTCAACGGTCGGGCGCATCCATCCGCACCTTGAAGTCAAGATCGTCGATGACCAAGGCCGCATCGTCCCGCGCGGCACCAAGGGTGAACTGCTCACCCGTGGCTATTCGGTCATGCTTGGCTATTGGGACGAGCCGGAGCGCACTAGCGAGGCAATCGACGCAGCGCGGTGGATGCATACCGGGGATCTCGCCACCATCGACGAGTCTGGCTACTGCAATATCGTTGGCCGCTCCAAGGACCTCGTGATTCGCGGCGGCGAGAATATCTACCCTCGCGAAGTCGAGGAATATCTTTATCGCCACCCGAAAATCCAGGACGTGCAGTGCGTGGGCGTGCCCGATGACCGTTTCGGCGAGGAGCTTTGCGCGTGCGTTGTGCTGCGCGCTGGCGAATTTGCCACGGAAGACGAGATCCGCGGCTTTTGCCAGGGGCAGATTGCCCACTACAAGGTGCCCCGTTATGTTCGCTTTGTGAGCGGATTTCCGATGACCGTGACCGGCAAGGTACAAAAGTATCTGCTGCGCCAGAGCATTGCCGAAGAGCTCGGGCTGCGAGAGGCCGAGACCGCCTGACGTGACGATTTTCGTCCGATCCGGTTAAAAAAAGTCTAAACAAATGTGAAAATCGGTCAAATTTGCGTCACTTCCGCGCACAGACGTCGCAAACGCGGGCTGGCATGCTCTTCGCGTGTGTAAAAATAAGTACCAAATTTTTTACACCGGAGGGTCGACTGATCAGACTGCAAAAAGGCTTCACGCTGATTGAACTGATGATCGTGGTCGCGATCATCGGCATTCTGGCCGCGATCGCGATTCCGGCCTATCAGGACTACACCGTGCGCGCCCGCGTGACGGAAGGGCTTTCAATCGCGTCTTCCTACAAGACGCTGGTCGCTGAAAATGCCGACAACGGCGCGAGCAACCTGTCGATCGGGTTTTCCGGCGTGAGCGTCATGAAAAACGTCAGCGCGGTGTCGATCACGACGGGCGGCGTCATCTCCGTCACGATGAATGCCAATGCCAAGAGCGTTCAGTTTTCTCTGACGCCGTATGACAGCAGCCTCACTGGCAACGTGCTTCAGGTCAATACCGTGCCTGCCGGCCCGGTGGTCTGGAAGTGCGCGGTTTCAAATTCTGTGAACGACCGTTACGTGCCAACCGAGTGCCGCGTCTGATCCCGGAGCGATTTTTCGAAAGACCAGCCCACGCGGCCTTCGAGCGGCACGCAAACCGGATCCGATGCTAGCATCTTCGCGATGCAGCATCGGATCCGTTTTTTAGGGGGTTTCACCTCGCAGTGGAAGGCGAGCGGCACCGTTAGCCTTGCGCTTTGTGCGCTGTGCCTTTTTCTTGGTGCTTGCGGCACGACGGATCACTGGCGCTCCAGTTCGCTTGCGACGCTTAGCGATCCCTCTCCCAATTGGGGCGAGCGCCGCTTCGATCTGATTGTGTTGCATCACACCGGCGAGGCGAGCTTTGCAAATGCACTGGCCGTGTTGACCAATCCCAAGAGCGGAGTCAGCGCACACTACCTGATCTCTCGGGATGGCTTGATTGCACAACTCGTCGACGAGCGCGAGCGCGCCTGGCACGCGGGCGTGTCGCATTGGGGACCGATCGATGACGTCAACTCGGCATCCATCGGCATCGAGCTTGACAATAGCGGCGATGAACCCTTTGCCGACGCACAAATCGACGCCCTGCTCGCCCTGCTTGGCGATCTTACCCGGCGCTACGGCATCGATCCGCGCCACGTCATCGGCCACGCCGACGTCGCACCGGCACGCAAATCGGATCCCGGCTGGCGCTTTCCCTGGGCAAGACTTGCTGAACACGGTTATGGCCTCTGGTGCAACCAGCCGGCTGAGCCGCCTTTGCGTGCAGACAGCCCCAACGAGGCCGATGCGTTGCGTCTCATCGGCTACCGCATCACCGATGAGGCCGGCGTCGCCCCTGCCCGGCACGCGTTCAAACTACACTTTCTTGGCACTGACGACAGCCAGCCCCTGAACGCCGCGGAGCGCAATTTGCTTCTGTGCGTCGCGCGCGCGGCAAGTACGTCAGCGCCACCTGGGATTCGAGAGGATCGATCCCTACGGCCCGAAAGCGACAGGCAATGATCTTCAAACCCACCGCGAGCCTTAACGCGCCACTGGATACCAGTGCCGTGGCCGACACGGGCGAGGTCGGTGCGCGCATGCCCGTGTGGAAGAAACTCCTCACCTACGCAGGCCCGGGGTTTCTGATCTCGGTGGGTTATGTCGATCCGGGCAACTGGGCGACCGACATTCAGGCCGGGTCAACCTACGGCTTCGCGCTGCTTTGGGTGGTGGTGCTCTCAAGTCTTGCGGCCATCGTCTTGCAATTGCAGAGCATGCGGCTTGGCATTGCCACAGGCAAGGATCTCGCTGTCCTGTCAAGAAAGCAGTACGCGCCGGCAGTCAACCTGGCGCTTTGGGCGCTTGCAGAAATCGCCATCATCGCCTGTGATCTGGCAGAGGTCCTGGGCGGGGCACTGGCGTTCAAGCTGCTCTTGCACGTGTCCTTGACAGTTGGCATCTTGCTGACTGCACTCGATACAATCCTTGTTCTCGGTCTGCGCGGAAGCGGATTTCGGCGCGTCGAAGCGATCGTATTCACGCTGGTGGCGACGATTGGCATTTGCTATCTGGTCGAGCTGCTCCTGATCGGGCCCTCCTGGCGGCAGGTCCTGCCAGGTCTCGTGCCGTCGCTATCCAGTGTCAGCGAGCATGACGGACTCTTCATCGCCATTGGCATTCTTGGGGCAACGGTCATGCCCCACAACCTTTACCTGCACTCCTCGATCGTCAATACGCGCACGGCGCGCCCGTTAAGCGGCTCACGCCGCCACGATGCGCTCAATTACTCGCGCATCGATACTGTCATCTCGCTCCTCATCGCACTTGCCATCAATGCCGCCATCCTGATTCTCGCAGGAGCGGCATTTCACCGTCCGGGTCAGGCCGGCATTGCCGACATCGAGGATGCCTACCATCTGCTCGAGCCCATTGCCGGACCTGCCGCTGCTGCGATCTTTGCCATCGCGCTGCTTGCCGCGGGGCAAAGCTCGACCTTCACCGGCACCATTGCGGGCCAGGTCGTGATGGAGGGATTTCTGGATCTCAGCATCGCACCCTGGCTGCGCCGTGTCATCACCCGCGGACTCGCGCTCATTCCCGCGCTGTTAGGCGTTCTATGGCTTGGTGAACATGCGCTTGCCAGGCTCCTCATCCTAAGCCAGGTGGTGTTGAGCCTGCAGTTGCCGTTTGCCATGTTCCCTCTCCTTAGCTTCACTTCAAGTCGCAAGCTGATGGGCGAATTCGTCAACGGTCCACTGACGACTGGCATTGGCTGGCTGCTGTTTGTGGCCATCACCGGGGCGAATCTAATGTTGATCTGGCAAAGCGTCGCCAATTGATGCCTTGCGGCGCGCAAGGCCACATGCGAAACTGAGCCGCCATCGCGTGCGACCCAAGCCGTACGGCGTTCGGTCAAGTTCCTGGAAAATCCAATGCGAGTCATTTTTCGCAAGATGGCCCTGCCGCAGCGAGGGCCCGACGCCCTGGTTGCAACGACACTTCTTCTGGCCTTGATTGCGCCTCGTCCATGCCCGGCGCAGATCTATAAGTGGGTCGATGCCCAAGGCGTCACGCATTACAGTTCGCAGTCGCCCCCGGCCAATGCCAGGAGCCAGACGCTGTCGCTCCCGGCCACAGCTCCAGGCGCGGCAAGCTCGCCAGACACGACGTCCTGGCAGGACAAGGACAGCGCCTTTCGCGCGCGCTACGACAAGCAAAAGGCCGATGAAGCCAAAAAGGAAAAGGAAGATGCAGCCAACGCGCTGGCAAGGCGCCAGGCCTGTAACAAGAGCCGCGACGACATTGCGGTGATCGAGCGGTCGAACAGCGTCTACACCCTTAATGCCCAGGGCGAACGCGTCTACATGAACGACGATCAGCGTGCTGCCGCACTCCAGTCGGCGCGGACCCGGGCCCAGCAAAACTGCAACTGACGCAACGCCGCTTGCCGCTTGACGGTTTTAACCAGCTGGTTAAAATTGTCAGACGATGATTCGCGCAGCCCATACCCGCCCGGACACCAAAGGCAAGCGCCCGCCGGCACTCGAGGGCACTGTCACGCGCAATCCGCAGCGCACGCAACGCGCGATCCTCAATGCTGCCACGGTCGAATTCGCCCACTTCGGACTGGGCGGCGCGCGCATCGACCGCATCGCCGAAAAAAGTGGTTCGAACAAGCGCCTTATCTACTACTACTTCGGCAGCAAGGACGCGCTTTTCAGGGTCGTCCTCGAAAACGCCTACGCCGACATCAGAAGCGCTGAGCAGGCGCTGCACTTGGACGCGCTCGATCCCGCAGAGGCCGTGCGCCAGCTGATCGCCTTCACCTGGAATTACTATCTATCCCACCCGGAATTCCTGACCCTTCTGAACAGCGAGAACCTGCACCGGGCGGCACACCTGAAGTCGCTGCCGCACATTCGCAAGATGAATTCGCCGTTGATCGCAATGCTTGACGTCATCCTCGAGAGGGGCCGCACGGAGCGCCTGTTCCGCCGCGGCGTCGATGCCGTCCAGCTGTACATCTCGATCGCGGCGCTGGCCTACTTCTACCTCTCCAACAACGCGACGCTGTCGACCATCTTCGGTCGCGATTTGCTCGCCCCGAAGGCCAAGGCCGAACGCCTCTCGCATATGACCGAACTGGTCTTGGGCTACCTGCTGCTGTGAAGCCCCGAATTGCCCCGACGCCATTGACAAACACGTCGCAAGAACCTATCGTTTTAACCAGATGGTGAATAACTACACCGATCATCGGGACTCATGACCGACTCCAACTCGTTACTCGCGCGCGCGAGCCGTCCTGTCGTGCTCGTCGTTGCCCTTCTCATTGCCTGGGATCTTGGCATCCGCCTGTTTCACATCCCGGCCTACCTCATCCCGCCGCCGCTTGCGGTGATTGGCGAGCTGGCACGGCAATGGCAAATGCTCGTCAGGCAAAGCAGCTACACCACGGCAGCCACGGTCGCGGGGTTTTTGCTGTCGATCGCATTTGGCATACCGACGGCAATTTGCATTGCCAACTCGCGCACGGTCGAGTCCTACGTATATCCGCTCTTGGTCTTCTCGCAGAGCATCCCGAAGATCGCCATCGTGCCGCTGTTTGTGGTGTGGTTCGGTTTTGGCATCACGCCAAAAATCATTGCGGCATTCCTTCTGGCTTTTTTTCCCATTGTCGTGTCGACCGTGCTCGGCCTGAAATCGGTCGAGGCCGAAATGTTCGAGCTCGCGCGCTCGATGGGCGCAAGCCGCACCAAGACGTTTTTCAAGATCAGCCTGCCGCTGGCGCTGCCCGCCATCTTCAATGGCTTCAAGGTATCGATTACGCTTGCCGTGGTCGGTGCCGTGGTGGGCGAGTTCGTCGGATCGAATTCGGGCATTGGCTATGTGCTGCAAACCGCCAACGGCAATTTCGATCTCCCTCTCATGTTCGCTGCACTGGTGTTGCTCTCGGTCATCGGCGTCGTCCTGTTTTTCCTGATCGATCTGGCCGAACGCTACGCAATTCCGTGGCATGCCTCTCATCGCGTCGAATTCAACGCGACAAGCTGATCCCTAAAGGAGTCACACCATGAAGCGCATCTCCGCCCTTTGTCATGCCCTTTGTCACGCCCTTGGCGTTGCCGCGCTCGTTGTGGCTTCCACAATGGCATCCGCCCAGACAGCCAAGCCCGATCACGTCACGCTCATGCTCAACTGGTATGTCTACAGCGAGCACGCACCGTTCTTTCTGGGCAAGGAAAAAGGCTACTACGCCCAGGAAGGTATCGATCTGGACATTCAGGAAGGGCGGGGCTCGGCCGTGACCGCGCAGGCGGTGGCCGCGCGATCTGCGGATTTCGGCTACATCGACGTCACGACGATGATGAAGGCGGCAAGCAAGGGCGCGCCGCTGAAGTCGATCGGCGTGCTGCTGCAAACGACACCCATGGCGGTGATGGGTTTCACCGAGAAGAACATTCGCACGCCCAAGGACATCGTCGGCAGGACCGTTGCGACCACGCCTGGCGATTCGCCGTCGCAGATCTGGCCGCTCTTTCTCAAGGTCAACCATATCTCGCCTGACCAGTTCACGACGATCGCGGGTGACGCCAAGACCAAGCTGAATGCCGTCATCTCGGGTCAGGCCGATGTCATCCTGGGCTATGTCATGGACCAGAACATCAAGATGATCGACGCCACGCACAAGCCCGTGACGCTGATCCGCTTTGCCGATTCGGGAATCAACCTGATCAACTCGGGGATCATCGTCAATACCGAGTTCCTCAAGGAACACGCCGATGTCGCAAGGCGTTTCATGCGCGCCACGACGCGCGCGTGCGAGGAGGCGGAAAAGAACCCGGAAGCGGCCGTTGACGCGATGCTCAAGGAAAAGCCCGACGCCGGCCAGCGCGACACGCTGATCCTTGGCATGAAGCTGACCACTGCGCTCTACCACACCAGGGACACCGCCAATCTCGCGCCGTTTCGCGTGTCGATGCAAAACGTCGCAAGCTCGATCGACCTGCTGGTCGAATACGGCGGCCTTGAACAAGCCACGCGCAAGAAGCCCGAGGAGTACGTCGACCTGTCGTATCTGCCGAACTAGCGGCGCAATTGCACCGTTCATGACCGTCCTGATCGAGTCACGGCAGCTCGCCAAGAGCTATCGCAGTGCCAGTGGCGTAGCCGAAGTGCTCGCGCCGCTTGACTTCACCATCGACGACGGCGAGTTCGTGGCACTGGTTGGCCCCTCAGGCTGCGGCAAGAGCACCCTGCTCAAAATGCTCGCCGGACTGTTGCCGCCATCAGCAGGGACACTGACGATCGCAGGCACACCGGTTGTCGGCCCGCAAAAAAATATCGGCGTGGTTTTCCAGAGCCCATTGCTGCTGCCCTCGCGCAATGTCCTCGACAACATCTTGCTGCAGGCAGAAATGCGTGGCATGGCCGATGGTGCGGCGCGCGCGCACGCCAAGGCATTGATCGACACAGCCGGTCTTAGCGGATTCGAGAAACATTTTCCCTGGCAACTTTCCGGTGGCATGCAGCAGCGCGCAGCCATCTGCCGGGCACTCTTGCACGATCCACGCCTGCTGCTCATGGACGAGCCATTTGGCGCGCTCGATGCAATGACCCGGGAGAAGATGAATCTCGAATTGCAGCGCATCTGGTCGGGTACGCAAAAAACCGTGGTGCTCATCACTCACAGCATCGCCGAGGCACTGTTTCTTGCCGACCGCGTGATGGTGATGAGCGCACGACCCGGCACGATCTGCGCGACCTACGTGGTTGACCTTCCGCGCCCACGCACGCTTGACGTGATGGCAACACCGGCGTTCTCGGCCTTGGCGAAGTCCGTGCGCGCCCATTTCTACGCCGAAGGCACACTCGACTCATGACTTCAATCAACAGGATCTTGTGATGGCTACACGACAACTCGGCATGGTCATGCACGGCGTGACCGGGCGCATGGGCATGAACCAGCACCTTGTCAGATCGATCCTTGCGATCCGCAACGAGGGCGGCGTGCTGCTATCCAACGGGGATCGTGTCATGCCCGATCCGATCCTGATTGGCAGAAACCCCGAGAGGATGGAACAGCTGGCAAAAGAGCACGGCGTTGCGCGCTATGGCACCGACCTTGACGCCGCCCTGGCCAATCCCGCCGATTCGGTATTTTTTGATGCCGGGACGACGCAAATGCGCCCGGCGCTGGTGAAAAAGGCGATCGCCGCAGGCAAGCACATCTATTGCGAAAAACCGGTGGCGACAAACCTTGCCGACGCGCTCGAGCTTTATCGACTTGCCAAGCGCGCCGGCATCAAGCACGGTGTCGTGCAAGACAAGCTCTTCCTTCCCGGGCTGCAAAAGCTCGCCATGCTCAGGCGCGCCGGCTTTTTCGGAGACATTCTTTCGGTGCGCGGCGAATTCGGCTACTGGGTGTTCGAGGGCGATCTGCAGCCGGCCCAGCGACCCTCGTGGAATTATCGCAGCGAGGAGGGCGGCGGCATCATTCTTGACATGATCTGCCACTGGCGCTACGTCCTCGACAATCTGTTTGGCGCCGTGAAGGCCGTGTCCTGCACCGGCGCAACGCACATCGAGGAGCGCGTCAACGAAGCCGGTGTGCGCTACAAGGCGACCGCAGACGATGCCGCGTATGCCACGTTCGAGCTCGACTCCGGTACGCAAAAACCCATCATCGCCCAGATCAACAGTTCCTGGTGCACGCGCGTAAGACGCGACGACCTTGTCACCTTTCACGTTGACGGCACGCATGGTTCGGCGGTTGCAGGCCTGCACGATTGCGTGACGCAAGCGCGCGTCAACACGCCAAAGCCGGTGTGGAACCCGGACGTCCGGCAGGGGCTCGACTTCATGTCGCACTGGCAGCAGGTGCCAGACACGACTTTCATCGATAACGGCTTTAAGACCCAGTGGCAGCTTTTCATTCGTCATGTCTGCGAGGACGCGCCCTACAAGTGGGATCTGCTCGAAGGCGCGAAGGGCGTGCAACTGGTCGAATGCGCACTCGATTCCTGGCGCGAGCGGCGCTGGATCGACGTGCCCACCCTCCATGCGTGATGCCGTGAACGAGCCGACGCTTATTGCCCGCTACATCGACCTGCCTGCTGCGGGAAGAACCCTGTGCCGCTTCCAGTTGAGCGAGCCGCGACGTTTCGCGCCAATCCAAAAGCAGCCGTTGAACCGCATTGCATACTCCGCAGCGCATGTCGTCGCCGATGTCTGGACGACGGGCACACCTGCGCTTGATTGCGCGATCGACTGGGACGCGACGATCAGCTACCGCAAGCGGCTGTGGTCGCTGGGGTTGGGCGTTGCCGAGGCGATGGACACGGCGCAGCGGGGCATGGGCATGGACTGGCCGACCTCGCTCGAGCTCATCCGTCGCTCGATTGGCGCAAGTCACGATATGCCAGGGGCCGTTCTTGCCTGCGGTGCGGGTACTGATCATCTCGACCCCTTGGCTGCACATTCCCTGGAAGCCATCATCGCGGCCTACGAGCACCAGGTTGCCCCCATCGAGGCACTTGGCGGTCGCATCATCCTCATGGCAAGCCGTGCACTGGCACGCTATGCCCGCTCCGAAGACGACTACCACCACGTCTATGACGCGATCCTAAGGCAGCTCGAAAACCCGGTCATCATCCATTGGCTTGGCGATATGTTCGATCCGGCACTGGCGGGCTACTGGGGCAGCAGCAACCTCGATGTCGCAAGCGAAATCTTCCTGCAGATTGTCAATCGCCATGCCGACCGGATCGATGGCGTCAAGGTGTCGCTGCTCGACAAGGATCGCGAGATCGCGCTTAGGCGCCGTCTCGATCCTCGCGTGCGCATGTATACCGGGGACGACTTCAACTATGCCGAACTGATCGCAGGCGATGAGCATGGCCACAGCGACGCGCTGCTTGGCATCTTCGATGCCATCGCCCCCGCGGCCTCTGCGGCTCTTGCTGCGCTTGCAGAAGGAGACGAAAAAACCTTCCACGACATCCTGTCTCCGACCGTGCCCCTGTCACGTCACATGTTCGCAAGCCCGACGCGCTTTTATAAGACCGGCGTCGTGTTCATGGCATACCTGACGGGTGCCCAGGACCATTTCACGATGATCGGCGGCCAGCAGAGCGCGCGCTCGATATCGCACCTGGCCGAAATCTTCCGGCTCGCCGACCGCGCCGGCCTCTTGCCCGACCCCGAGCTTGCCGTCTCGCGCATGCAAGCCGTCCTTGCCGTTCACGGCATGAGCAGTTAGCCGCATGCGCGATTTTTCCAGGGGACACGAAGCCATGTCAGTGAACACGGCGACCCTGCGCGCGCAGTGGTCGCTTGCCGAAATCATTGAAGGCTGCGCCCGACACGGCATCACTGCCATCTCGCCATGGCGCGACCAGGTCGCCGCATATGGACTCAGGCAAACCGTGGCCCACCTGCGCGATGCCGGCATCACCTTGTCGGGATACTGCCGCGGCGGCATGTTCACGGCCACCGACAAGACACAACGCGCGCTTGCACGTGATGACAACCGGCGCGCGCTGGACGAGGCCGCCGCGCTTGGCAGCCCCTGCCTCGTGCTCGTCGTGGGCGGCCTTGCGTGCCATGCCGATCAGTCCTTTGACAAGGACCTTGCTGGCGCCAGGCGCCAGGTCGAAGACGGCATCGCCGATATCTTCGACTATGCGCGAAGCCTCGCCATGCCGCTTGCGATCGAGCCGCTGCATCCGATGTACGCCGCCGATCGCGCCTGCATCAATACGCTTTCGCAGGCGCTCGATCTGTGCGACCGCCTCGATCCCATGCGCAGCGGCGCCCTGGGCGTCGCCGTCGATGTCTACCACGTGTGGTGGGATCCGATGCTCGCGGCATCGATTCTGCGCGCGCAAAAGCCAAGGCTGCTCGCCTTTCACGTCTCCGACTGGCTGGTGCCCACGCGCGATGTTCTCAACGACCGCGGCATGATGGGCGATGGGGTCATTGACATCGCGCGAATTCGTGGCATGGTCGAGGATGCCGGCTTCTGCGGTTATTGCGAGGTCGAGATTTTTTCCGAACTCAACTGGTGGAGGCGCCCGGCAGACGAAGTACTTGAAGTCGCAATCGCCCGCCACAAGACCGTGGTGTAGAGCCGGACTGCGACGGTCACAGGAGCCTTAGCATGCTGCACCCGCAAACGCGCCAGCTGGTCGACACCTTGCGCGCGCGCAATCTGCCGCCGCCAAGCCGCATGTCGGTCGCACAAAACCGCGCACTCTATCTGGAGCGCGCAGCGCTGACCCAACCCGATCCCCCTCACGTCGAACGCGTCGAGGCGCTTTCGATCGACACTCGCGGCGAGCCGATTGGCGCGCGCCTGTATGTTCCCAAGTGCGCCATCAGGGCTGACGGGAAGCCGCCCGTTCTCGTCTACTTCCATGGCGGGGGCTGGGTCATTGGCGACCTGGATAGCCACGATACGCTGTGCCGCCAATTGGCCGTGGCAGCTGGCATTGCGGTCATCGCCATCGACTACCGGCTCGCCCCCGAGCATCCCTACCCGGCTGCCATCGAAGACGCGATCGATGCCACGTACTGGGTCTATCGCCATGCCCGCGCGCTCGGTCTTGACGCCTCGCGGATCGCAGTGGGCGGCGACAGTGCCGGCGGCAATCTCGCTGCCGGTGTTGCCCTCTACGCGCGCGACGCGGGGGATCTGCCGCTCGCCTTCCAGCTGTTGATCTATCCGGTCACGGAAATGGGCGAGGACTCCGCCTCCTACCAGGCGCACGGTGAGGGCTACCTGCTGACAGCAGATACCATGCGCTACTTCCACGATCAGTACATTTCCGATCCGGCCCAGGATCAGGAGGTGCTGGCCGCACCGCTTCTTGCGAAGGATTTTTCAAATCTGCCCCCGGCGCTTGTCCTGACGGCAGGATACGATCCCCTGCGCGACCAGGGCCTGGCGTTTGCGCAGCGCCTAAGCGAGGCCGGCTCGCTTGCAAATTACGTCGAGTTCGAACGTCAGACGCACGGCTTCATCCTGATGGGCAAGGTCATCGACGAGGCCAATTTCGCCGTGGCGGTTTGCGCCACCGCGCTCGCCCTCGCGCTTTCTGCCCGGCAGCATCAAAGGTAGTCGCGCCCGGCCTCCTCGGCGAAGCGGCTTGGCAGCCCTTCCCAGATGATGCGCGCGTGCTCGAGGACGTAGACGCGATCGGCATGAGGCAATGCAAAGGTGACGTTCTGCTCGGCTAAGAGCACGGTGATCGGCGTCGATTGGCGCAGCGTTTCAAGCGCGCGCGAGAGCTGCTCAAGAATCACCGGCGCAAGTCCAAGCGTGGGTTCGTCCAGAAGCAAAAGGCGTGGCTTGGCCATCAGGCAGCGGCCAATCGCGAGCATCTGCTGCTCACCTCCGCTTAGCGTTGCCGCGCTTTGCGAAAGTCGCGCCTTCAGGATCGGAAACAGCTCGAAGAGCCATTCGAGCTGCGTTGCCCGCTCTGCCTTTGGCTGGTGCAGTCCGGCAACTTCCAGATTCTCGCGCACGGAGAGATCACCAAACAGCTCGCGCGTCTCCGGGCACTGGATGATTCCCTCGCGCGCAATGCGCGCGCCACTGCGCCCGGCAAGGCTCTCGCCGCCCATGCGAATCTCGCCCTGATAGGGCAGGAGTCCCGAGATGGCGTTAAAAAGCGTGGTCTTGCCCGCCCCGTTGAGCCCGACGATCGAGACGAACTCGCGCTCATGCACGCGCACCGATACGTTTTCGAGCGCCTGGGCTTTGCCGTAATGGACGCCAAGGCCGTTGACTTCAAGCAGCGGCTTAGATGTCGTATCGGTCTTCGCGCGCGCGGCGACCTCGAGCGTGCCGCCAAGGTAGACGCGGCGCACGACCTCATTATTCATGACTTCGACGGCACTGCCTTGCGCAATGTTCTCACCCAGATACATCGCAAAAACGCGATCGACCAGTGCGGCCACGCTTTTTACGTTGTGATCGACCAGAAGCACGGCTCGGCCTTCGTTGCGCAATGCGCCAATCAGCGCGGAAAATTCCGTGACCTCGCCGGCTGTCAGGCCGGCGAACGGTTCATCGACGAGGACGACCTTCGGATCACGGGCGATGGCCTTGGCGATCTCCATGCGCCTCAAGTCGGCAAAGGCCAGCGTGCGCGGAAGGCGATCGGCGACTGCGCTTAGACCCACGCGCGCCGCAATTTCCCGGGCGCGGCTATCCACCGACGCATCGCCAATCAGATGCAAGAGCTTGTCTGGCAAGAGGGCGAGCTTGATGTGCTCGAGCACGGTCTGGCGCTGCAGCGGGCGCGAGTGCTGAAAGACGATGCCAACGCCCGCGCGCGAAATCCGGTGCGGCGGCAAGCCCGCGATAGCCACGCCATCGAGGCTGATCATGCCGGCATTCGGGCGCACGATGCCCATGATCAGCTTCATGACGGTCGACTTGCCGGAACCGTTGGGACCGATCAATCCCAGGATCTCGCCGCTTTTGACATCGAAACTGATGTTGTTTACGGCAATCAGGCCGCCAAAACGGCGCACCAGGCCGCGTACTTCAAGCGTCGCGCCAGAGCGGCTCGTCACGTCCGATCCCGGCGATAGAGCAAGGCGCCAAGCATGCCGCTTGGCACCAGCATGATGAAGATCAGTGCCACGAGCGAGACAACGAAGGTCGACAGCGTTCCTAGCGGGCGCAACAGTTCACCGGCCGTGATCAGGAAGATCGCGCCAAGGACGCCGCCCACGATGCTGCGCCGCCCACCCAGCACAGCGCCGATCACGACCTGCGCGCCAACCGAGATGTCGATGAGCGAGCCAACCGAGGCGGTACCGAGGTAGAAGACCAGGAATGCGCCCGCCGAGCCCGAGAAGAACGCGCTGACAACAAATGCCGCGAGCTTGTGCTTGCTGACGTTAAAGCCGAGCGCTGAAGCTTCGATCGGATCCTGACCGATGGCTTCAAGAATGAGCCCGAACGGCGAGCGCACCAGCGCGGTGAGGAGGATGCCGACCAGTGTCATGACGGCAAGTGCGATGAAATAGTTGGTGCGCGGCACGACCGAGATGACATCGGGCACGGTCAGCCCGATTTCGCCACCGGTCAGATCGGACATGACGACCACGAAGCTTTCAAGCAGCAGCACGGCAACCAGCGTCACCAGTCCGAAGTACGGACCGCGCAGTCGCAGGGCCGGCAATGCCAGCGCCACACCGCCTACGACTGCCGCTGCGGTACCGGCAGCAACGCACCAGCCGATGGGCCAGCCATAGCGGCTATCGACAATACCGGCGGTGTAAGCACCAAGACCGATCAGAAAGGTCGGCCCGAAGTTCACTTCTCCGGCATATCCGAAAAGCAGGTCCCACGACATCGCGAACACGCCGAAATAGTAGGCAGCGGTCAGAACGCCAAGGACGTAGGTGCCGACCCAAAACGGCAGGATCAGCGCCACCACAAGGAAGATGACGATGACAGCAGACAGTCGCGAGCGAATAAGAGCCCTCATGATGACGATACGCCTAGCGCCGACCCAGGAAGCCTTGCGGGCGCACGTACATCACGATCACGAGCAAGACGAGCGAGGGGATCGAGCGATAGGCCGGCGAGACGAGGTAGGCCGTCAATGTTTCGAGATAGCCCACGACATAGGCCGCAATCAGGGATCCGGAGATGCTGCCCAAGCCGCCTAAGACAACGATGGTAAACGCACTGGCCATGAGCGGGCCGACGCTATAGGAACTGACCCCCAGGAACATGCCCAAAAGCGCGCCCGCGATGCCGGCGAGAACGCCATAGATGACCCAGACTACGACGTAGATTCGCGACAGCTCAAAGCCAAGCAAGGTGACGCCGCGGGCGTTCATCGATGCGGCGAGCACGACCTTGCCAAGCGTGGTGCGATTGACAAGCAGCCACAACAGCCCGATGACAACCCAGCAGATCACCGCAGTGAAGATCTGGTTCGATGGAATGCGCACGCCAAGGACCGGGATCACGCCTTCAAACAGGGGCGCCACCGACTTGGCGTTATTGGTGAAAAAATACGAGACCAGTTCCTGGATCAGGATGCCCCACAGCAGCGTTCCGGTAAGGACGAAGATCTCGCGTTCCTCGTTGGCGACCTTGCGCGTGAGCTGCAGCGGCCGCACCACGGCAAAGTAGGTGACAAGGGTGGCAATCGCACAGGCCAGAACGCCGATCAGGGCACCGGCCAGGCTGCCAAGCCCGAAATTCGCCGTCATGTCCCATGCGATCACCGCCGCGAGGACAAGCAGTGCCCCGTGCGACAGGTTAAGTACGCCCGACACGCCAAAGATCAGCGTGAAGCCGGTCGCGCCCAGGGCATACAGGGCGCTGATGGCGAAACCGGCGAACAGGATTTGCAGTGCGATCACGAGGGGCCCGGCGAAAATACTTTCGATCAGACAGCGTCAGGCACGTCGCGGGCGAAACGCGCCTGGCAGCTCCATGAAAAAAATCTCAATTCGCCGCGCTGACCTTGAGAAACGCCGGGAACGCCAACTTGCCGGTTGCAAGCGCAGTGGGCCAGACCGTGACCTGCTTGCCGTTTTGCCATTGCAGCATGAGCCCGCTCAAGTCCTTGCCGTATTTGATCGAATGCGTATACGGGTCGCTGCGGCCGTAGAACTGCACGCGGCCGACGGTGCCGATCCAGTCTGTTGCCTCAAGCGCCGTGACCAGCTTGTCCGAATCGGTCGAGCCCGCGCGCTTGACCGCATCGGCGATGTAGTAGACCTCGTCATACGCGGTGTATCCGCAATACGAGGGATAGTTGCCAAAGCGCTTCTTGAAATTTTCGGCGAACGGAATGGTCTTTGGCGTCACCGCCACGTCTGATGCCGATACCGCCTGATAGAGCACGCCGTCAGCCGAGCCGTTGGTATCTTTCCAGAACGTGCTGTTAGTCGCCTGCGAGGAGATGCCAAACATTGGCAACGGCACCTGCTGGCTCTTCCACTGCACGGTGGGCTGCACGCCAACGTGCGAGATACCGGTGATGATGACATCTGGCTTATCCGCCTCGATCTTGTTGAAGATCGGTGTGAAGTCGGTGGTATCGGGAGAGAAGCGCACGTGATCGAGGACCTTCAGGCCGGACTTGGGAAGGCAATCCTCGTAGCCCTCGTCAAGCGGCTTGGTCCAGGCCGCATCCTCGCTCATGATCACGCTGGACTTCATGCCGTAGCCTGTGACCATCAGCTCCTTGGCGGCATCGCAGACTTCCTGCGACAGTGCCGCGGACGTCAGGTAGCCATGAAAGGTGTACTTGTTGCGCTCGTAGTCGGCATGCACCGCCTTGCTGATTTCGTTGCTCGCAGCACCTGGCGTGATCATCACCGTCTTCAGGCGCGCGGCCCAGGGCTCAAGCGCGAGCACGACCTCGCTGATGTAGCTTGCGATCACGGCATTGACGTGATCCTCGTTGACTGCGCGCTGGAATGCATTGACCGAATCGGTCGCGGAACTCTTGTTGTCATACGAAATGATTTCGACCTTGCGACCGCCAATGCCACCGGCGGCGTTGATTTCATCGGCCGCCATCTGCGCCGCCTGCGGGATTGACGCGCCCGCGATCGCCTGGGACTCCGCGATCACCCCGATTCGGATCGGATCTGCGGCATGGGCAGCCACGGCCAGCGCCGCGAGGACACATGCGCCCATCGAATGGATAGCCCAGTGTGAGGGATTGATCGCCCTGGAATTTTTCATAGTGTCTCCGTCGTTGAACTGTTCGATGCAAACGCGTGGTCAAGGACAGTACGCGCACACCGCGCTGTCTGCCTCCTTGGCACAGCGCGCAAGCATTGCACTATAAAACCGACGAAGCAACGGGGGGAAAACCATAAGAGGCCATGGTGCGACGCAACAAAGGATGCTGGTCCTGAATTGCCGCGCGCAAACCCCGACGACCCTGCTGCCGGGGCAAGCGATCACGCACCCCGGTCTGCTGGCGGGCTCACGTCTGCTACTGATCGTCCCTCACGTGCAGGTGAACCAGGCTGAAGTGATTTTCGCTGCCGTGCGGGTTGATCTCGAAGACGTACTGGTTGGTCTTGGTGCCCGACTTGAGGAGGCGACCGGTGGGTGTATCGGGGTGGTCGTCCTCGCACTGGATGGTGTCATTCTTGGTATGTTTTTCATGCGGGTGCCCTGCCCTATTGTCGCTGCAATCCAGCACCGGGCCGTAGATCGCGAGGGCATCCCGATAATAATTGACGATGGCATCGATGCGATCGGCGCTTGCATACGTGATCGCCGCGATCTTAAGGCCGAAGGCACCGAAAGCGAGCGAAAACGCGATCGACGAATTGTCGTCATCGTCGTCACGAACAATGGTGGCGCCAGGATAGACGGGCAAGCCAACATCCTTTGGAGCCACCTGCTGGCGGATATCGATGCCGGCCTTGAAATCCCCTGAAGAATCCGGCGGGGCGGCGAAGAGCTGGCCGGGCAAGACCAGCGCCAGCACCAAGGCCCCCGTTGTCAAAGCCGCGCGATTTCGCTTCATTTTTTCACCCTGTTTCAATTCGACAAGCATAAAAACGTTGGCAATGGTGCGTCAATCGATCACGGATCAACTGCAAGAAAACAGGCATGAAACGTCAAAACCCGCGACCGGGCGACAACCCATCGGACGGCGAAATGACTGTACGATGCGACGTGCCTGCAATTCCGTGAGTTGCGAGACCTTCTCTTGTCGATCCTGAACATGCCGATCCTGAACATGCCCAAAGCTTGCGCAGCGACGGCTTTGCTTTTGCGAGCGCTTCCTCTCGGACTCGGTCTACTCCTCCTTGCCCCTCACCTTCTTTATGCAGCAGAAGAAGAAGGCCCGCTTGTCGTGCCGTCAATCTCCGATGAGCCCGAAGGCAAGCCGCAACGACCGTGGCAGTTCGTTGGCCTGCCGCACCAGACCAAGCCCGAAACGCGCTTTTCCGTCGTCAAGATCGGGGACTTCTCGGCCATGGCGCTCATCGCAGATCACAGCTATGGCAACCTTGCGACCTTTGGCAAGAAGATCCTGACCAATGACACGACGCTCTCCTGGAGATGGCTCCTGCAGCGGCCCAATCTACTGGCCAACCTGAGAACCAAGAACGGCGACGACGCGCCTGCCAAAGTCTGCGTCATGTTCGACTATGACATCTCGACCCTGCCCTTTGGTGAGCGTGCCGAGTTGCGCCTCGCCCGCTCAGAGACCGGTGCACCGGTGCCGGCGGCAACGCTTTGCTACGTCTGGGACCACAGCCTTCCGGTCGGCACGGCACTCGTCAACGCCTTCACGTCGCGCATCCGCTACATCGTAATCGAGAGCGGCGAGACGCACCTGAACGACTGGCTGGCGGCTTCGCGCCAGGTCGCGCCCGATTTCTGGCGCACCTTCGGCCCCGAATTTCATCCGAGCGCGCCAGACGATATGCCCCCCATTGTCGGTGTCGCCATCGGCGCGGACAGCGATAATACCCAGGTGCTATCGGAAGCCTACATCACCGACTTGCACCTGCGCGACTAACGCTTCCCCTCAATTGGCAAAGACAGTGTATTGCAGCTGGAAATAGATACCGCGGTCCTGAAGGTTGCCGTGACCGGCGACCAGAGAACTGGGGTAGTCCAGACGATAGGCCTTCGAGACGTCGAACTGCACGCCGTGCCACAGCGCCTCGGCGCCAAGCCCAAGCGAGGACAGCGTAGCCGATCCCTGGCCAATGATGCGGCCGTGGCCGACGTCGGAAAACGGGATCAGCGAGACGCCAACGCCCGAAGAACTGGCGTTAAGCAGCGGGTAGTGGAATTCGACATTCACGACCTGGCCCGTATCGGCAAGAAGCTGGTTCTCGCGGTAGCCGCGCACGCTCGCGTCACCGCCAATGGTCATCGCGTCAAGCGGCAGCAGGTGGCTGCGGGTGGCCTGCACGACTCCCCTGAGCACGAGTTCAGCCCCGTTATCGAGAATCTGCCGCGCATACTGCATTTGGCCGAGCCAGATCGAATACGAACTCGCAGGCCCGAGCGTCGTTGGCAGTCCGGGAGCTTCGCCCTGGTTATCGGTGACATAACTAAAGGTCGAACGCAAGGCCACGACGTCGGTCGTGGTCCGCCACGAATAGTCCTGCACAAAGCGCCATACGGGAGCCACCGTGTCGCCGTCGGGCTCGCCCGGAATGAAGGAAAACGGCTGGCCCAAAAGCGTCGTCCGGTTCTCGCGTGCGGCGCGCACGAGCGAGATGCCCAGATGCTGCTGCAAGCTGTCATAAAGGGTCTGCTCAAGACCGATGCCCTTGCTGACAAGGACGCTGCGCACATCCAGTACATCGACCGGCTCCTCGGTCACGGCAGAAAGACCATGGTCGTACTGGATGAGAAGAAAGGTGCCAGGCTGAATGATCGGCATGCGCCAGTGAACGCTGGTATTGACGAGCCCGCCGCCGTCAAGCGGCGTCTCGAGCGTCAGATCGAGCTGATCGCCCTGCCCGGTCAGGTCACGCACGGTGCCGCGCAGACCCAGCGCCTCAGCGCCAATCGAGGGCGGCCGGTAGTTGTTGAAGTAAGCGGTGAGCTGGTAGGGCGGCGCCCGCACCATGTCCAGTTCGAGGTCGGCTTCGCCAAGCGCATCGCCAGGCACAACGCGGGCATTCATCTGGGCGAGGAGCGGGTCGGCCAAGAGCATCTGGAAGCGTTCGCGCAGCACGTCGATGTTAAGGATGCCGTCGGAAGGCTCAAGCCGGCTTGTGACGTAGCGAGGCGTAAGCCCGCCAAGCCCGGCAATGCGGATATCGGCGAGGCGTCCCTCGACGATAGTGAAGGTCAGCACGCCAGCACGATAGGCATTTTCTTCGAGCAGCGCGCCGGAGTTGATATAGCCGGCATCGACATAGCACTGCGTGATTTTCTCGCGCAAAAGCTCGATATCAGCGCCCGATACCGGGCGGCCCACGAACGGTGCAACGATGTCGTTCAGCTTTGCCGTGGCGATCCTGGTATTGCCCTTGAACTCGATGCGCTCGATGCGCAGTGTGGCACCGGGCTGGTCCGCGTCGGGCGCGACCGGGCTCGCCACGGGCGGAAGCGTGAAGGTGCCGTCCGGTTTTGCCGGCAAGAATGGAACTGCGGGGGGAGGCGCTTCGTTCAAGTGTTGGCTTGCGTCTTGCGCCTGCGTATTCGAGAAAAGCAACGTCGCGCCAAGAAGAAGGAGGCGCCATCCCTTCTGTTTGCACGTCACGCCCACTTTCAATGGACGCAATTGCCACTGAAGGCCGCAAGCTGGAGCGCCTTGTCAAGGCGCGCCACGGCAGCCTGATTGATCTGGCCGTCGGCTCTGGCCAACTCGCGCGCCGATGGCGCGAATCCGCCCCTGCCGCCTTGCGCGAGCGAGCTGCCTAAAGCGCCATGGCAACGATCGCGGCCAAGCCCTGTGTCAGTCAGAAGTTTTTCGGCGAGGGCCGACAGGCTGCTGGAGAGATCAAGAGCAGGACTGCTGATATTGATGGTGCCGCTAAGGCCGGTTGGCGCCGCCGCCTGGATCACGTTAAAACCAAAGACATAGGGCAAGAACGGATAGGGCGTGTCGCCGCCGACAAAAAGCGTGCTGCCGCTTGGAACCAGCGCATCGACGTTGATCGAGACATTGCCACCATTGGCGTTGGCGGCCACCGTATTGGCCTGAATCGACCCCGAGTCAAGCACAAGCGCGGTACTCCTGATCGAGATGTCGCCGCCATTGCCCGAGGGACCCGAGACTGAAGTCGTAATATGCGAGCGATCGAGCTCGAGCAGTTGCCCACCCTGAATCGTGATCGAGCCGCCATTGCCGCTCACCGACTGCGTCGAAATCGCGCTGGGATCAAGGATCAGGTCCTGGCTGAACTTGATCAGAATGTCGCTTGCCGGCGCATTGCCAAGCGCAAGCGCATTGATCGCCGCCCCCTTGGACAGCATGATATTCGGGGCCGAGATGCTAAGCAGCGCCGGCACGGTATTTGGCGGAGTTGCAGTTGCGGCGCTGGCAATCGATATCTCGGCCAGATCGGAAAGCGTAATCGAGTTGCCCGCCGTGACCATTACGCTTCCCGCAACTCCCGATCCTGACAAAACCTCGGCGTAAATCCCGCTTAAGAATCCGGTGATATCGATGTCGTTGGCCGCAACGCTGACAAGCCCTGCACTACCTACCTCGCGCGTACTGGATGAGATCGAACCATTGTCCATGAGCACGATGGTGCCAGGCGAGTTGACCGCAACGCTGCCGGCGGAATTCGCTCCCGCAAACGTCGAGTGCGACGTGCTCGATATCGCAGCCCCAATGACTGTATCTTGGCCATTGAGCGTGATGTCTTGCGCCGCCACGGCAACCGAGCCTGCGCTGCCATAGACATAGGTGTCGGCAGATATCGAGCCCGCGCCCAGAATCGTCAGCGGTCCGGAAACATTGACCTCAACGTCACCGCCCCTGCCGTTGGGATTCAGCGAAAGCATGTCACTGGAGATCTGCGCAGTGGTTCCCGCGCCATCAATCTTGAGCGAACCTGCCGTGATCTTGATCTGGCCGGAATTTCCTGACGAAAAATCGGAATTGGCAAGGATGTCAGCACCGTCGCGCACGATCATGCTGCCCGCTACCGCCACGTCGATGCTGCCCGCGTTACCGTTGCCACCGAGGGCATCGGCGCTAATGCCAGTCTCAAAGATGGCGTTGCCATCGGCGCTCATGTAAACCGAGCCGGCACTGATCTTGACTGCGCCAGCGTCAAATTCGGAGCTCGAAGATGTCGTGATCGATGCGCCATTTGTGATCGTCAGTGCTCCAGGCGTGGACACCGAAACCGCGCCTGCCGGGCCGGATTGCAGGTGTTGCGAACTGCTACCGATACCGGTGACACCGGTCTGGCTTCCGGTCAGAGTCACATTTGCGGCGCTTACGGCAACAGTGCCAGCAGCACCGCTCGACAATGCGTCAGCGCCGATCAAGCTCGTACTGCCGACAAGCAGATTGCCGCCCACGACCAGGTTGATGTTGCCGGCGTTCCCTGGGCCAAAGCTTGCCGCGTTGATGAAGGCGCCATCGGCGAGCGTGGCATTGCCTGTCACCGTCACATCGAGGTCGCCGGCATTGCCCGAGCCGCCTCCTTTCGCCGCATAATCCAAAATGCCGGTAGCGCCCTGGCCACCCGCGCCGTCAATCAGGATGCTTGCTGCCTGGACGCGCACATCGCCGGCGTTGCCGGTGCCGTAGGACGCTGCATAGATCTCTGCTCCTGTCGTGAGCGACAACGTCGCGGCGCTTGCGACCTGCAGCGGGCCCGAAAGGCCCGAGCCCGCCGTCGTCGCGGAGATTGCGGCCTGGCTTGTCATCGTGATCGGGCCACCGGCTGAAACCAGCATCGGGCCGGTATTGCCGGTCGAGCTCGTCGATGAATAGATTTGCGCGCCGTTTTGCAACGCGATGTTGCCTGCCACAGTGACATTCATGCCAGCGACGTTGCCACTCGATTCAGTCGTGGCCGAAATCGCCCCGGCGTTGTTCATGCTAAGCGTGCCAGCAGCGAGGATCTGCACCGAACCGGCATTACCGCTGCTGCCTTGCGGGGCATCGGAATAGATGCCGGTGAAATAGGGGCTTGCCTTGGCATCAACGGTGATGTTGCCAGCCGAAACCAGCACGTTGCCGCCGTTTAGCGCCGTTGCTGACGAAAAAATCTCCGCCCCGTCGAGTACCTGAAAGTCACCGTGGAGCAAAGGCAATGCCCCCGTTAAGGGAACCTCGATCCGGTCCATGCCAACTGCGGCGACGCGCACGTCACCGGTACCAAACGTGCCAATGGCACTGTCATCGACGCTGACATCGCCAGCGACAACACTGACCGGGGCATTGCTTTGAATCAAGGCCGAGCCGTCACTTAAGGACACGGTCGCACGCGAAGTGCCAAGAAAACCGAAGGCCTCGGGCGCGAGCGTCGAAAACGTGCTGGTGTGGACGGTATCGGAGTAGAAGTTGCCGTCGGCAAACTTGAGATAACTCGCCGTGCTCACGTGCAGTCCGGCCGGCACGTTGATGCTGGCGCCATTGCCAAAGGTGACCCCGGACGGATTGATAAAGAAGAAATTCGGTGCGCCACTTGCGGCAAGGACATTGATGTTGCCATTTAGGATCGACGGCGACCCGCCGGTGATGCGACTGATGATATTGGCAATGCCCGCGCTTGTCGTCGTGAAATAGGCGGCCTCGCCCGATGCCAGGTTAAATGTCGAAAAGCTCTGGAAAAGGTTCGCCCCGGAAACCAGTCCGAGGGATTGCGGAATCACAAAATTCGGGCCGGTGAGCGTCTGCGCCGGATGGCCAAGGCTGCCATCGGTGCGAATCTGTGCGCGGGCATCAGGCGTGCAAAGCGCGGTGACAAGTAAATAGGCGAAGGCCGCCCGAAGCACGCAATTCCGTCCTGCCGTATAGCGCTTCAAAGCCAGTTTCCTATCAAGACGAAGGGTGCCCAGTAAAACGGATCGGCGGTCCTTGGATTCTTGAGCAGCTCGAGCTGGGCTGCGCGCAGCGCGTCGACCTTGGTGGTCTTCCCGTCTGCAAGCCGCGCATAGAACGCTTCCATCGTGACGCGCGCCGAGTCGTCATCGACGGGCCACAGCGTACCCAGTACGCTCTTGGCGCGTGCCTTCATCGCCGCACCCGAAATTCCCAACGGCGAACGGGCATCGCCTTCGGCCGTCTCGCAGGCTGAAAGACTCAGGATTTCGATCGGCTCGGAATGGTACTCCTCGGACGCGAGCAGCCCCTGCAGATCGGACAGTGTCAAAAGCTCGTCGTAGGTCAGAATGAAGCTGTCATTGGCGCTGCCCCCGAAAAAGCCGTGCGAGGCAATGTGCACGATGCTGTACCGCCCGGAACCCGCCTCACGGCTAAAGCGCGCTTCGGTGAACTGGCCATTTAACAGCTCCTTGCCGGCTAGCGTCTGATTCAGGGTATTGACTTCGTCCAGCACGCCCGGCAAGGCGAGGCTCTGGCGTTCCGCATCCTCTTGCGCGCGCGAGGAAATCGACGTGGCTCGTGCCATGCGCGCGCCGCGAAGACTGCCCGTGGCAGCCGCGCCCGGCTTCGCATCCGCGGTTTGCGATGCAGCGGGAAAATCGAGCTTTTCAACGACCGGCCCCGGCTCGGAGAGCCCCGCGACCAGCGCGCGAGGACGGGATTTTGGTGGCGCATTGACATTTGTCATCGACAAACCGGTGACGGTGGCGATGCTGAATCGCTCGATGGCAAACTCTTTGCCGTCATTTAACGCTGCGAACGGAACGAGCCGCAACACGCCATCTGAGACAACGATCAGGGTGTTGATGTGCTCGTTGGTCAGCGTGCCATCAAGTGGCAGGAGCAGCCAGTCGTAAAGCTCGCGGGCGTGCGTGCGATAGTCGCTCGCATCGGCTCTTAGCGCTTCGGCGAACTCGCGCGTGACCTGGGTCATGCGTGCGGCACTGACGTCAACGCTTGCGCGCGACATGCCAGAAGGGGTTTCAAGCAGGAGCTCGACGCGGTCAGGCAAGAGCACCGGATAGAGAAAGGCCGTGCCTTGAGGCGGCACAATCTCGGCAGCGCGCAGTGCGTCAACGGTACAGCGATCACCGAGGTAGTCCTGCATTTCGGCCTGCTTTGACAGTTCGAGCACGCCCTTGATCGCGCGCAGATCAGCATCGCGCGCAGCACCCTCTTCGCCATTTGCACGTTTGAACAGAAGGTCGACGAGCCCGAGGTAGACGGGCTCGAGCGTGGCCAGAAACGAAGAGCTGCCGTCCTGATAGTCAATCGGGATATCCTGGCGCGAAAGCTGGATTTGATCGACCGCACGGCGATAGGCTGCGATTGCCTGGCTGTCGTCGCCCTGTTGCTGCAAGAGCCGCGCGTCACGCCACGCGAGCGAAATCAGGAGATCAGCGACGCTGCCTGGAGGCGCGTTTCGCGCCAGTGCCATGGCCTCGTGGTCGATTCGCAATGCCTCGGCTGGCCGGTGTTGACCTTCATAGAGCGCAGCCAGCGCATCGCGGCTTTCGACCGCCAGGCGCTTGTCACCGATGGCATCGGCAGTCGATCTTGAAAGATCAAGCTCGCCATAGGCAAGTCGCAATCCGGCAGTGCCAAGTTTTGCCGCCTGGTCGCCTGCGTTCAGGGCAAGCCTCGCGCGCTGAGTCGGATCGGCAAGGCCAGCAATATCACTTGCGGCACGCGAGAGGGCAGAAAGCCTTGCAGCCGGATCAGTCAGGCGCGCGAGGTTCAATTCCGCGCTGATGCGCGTCGCGCCGTCGCCTGAGACAAGCCCCTGGTCAAAGTACTGGCGCGCCTTTGCCGGATCGTGCTTTACGACCGCGAGATTGCCAAGATCAATCGCATAACGCGCGCGCTCGGTGCCGCTTGCGGCGCCATACGCAGCCTCAAGGTGACCTTTCGCCTCATCGTAGCGGTGCGCCTGAAACAGGCTCGCGCCGAGTTCGCCTTCTGCCCGCATATGCGCGTCGGGCGAGGAATCAGAAGTGGCGGCAAGCGCGAGCGTATCGACGGAGAGGTCGAGGCGGCCCTCGTCCCTAAGTGCCACGCCACGAGCGATAAGATCATCCGTGCGATCGCTGCGACCTTCGGCTGCCGCAGCGTGACACAGTGTGAAGTACAAGACGATAAAAGGGCAAACGACTCGGCGAAGGTCGAGCATGCAGTTTCCATTTGCGAGGCGTGCTTCGCCGATGCGATCGTTAACGCATTCAAGACGAACTATCCCTGTCAAGCGATGCCAGCGTGACGTCAGATCGATTGAATCAAAAAATCCAGCTGCCAGCAATACATATCGGCGTCGCATTGGCTCTGCCTCGTCGAAATGTTACGCTTAGCCGACGCTTGCCCGCCCTACTTGCCATGCCCTGCTTATTTCGTCTGGCACGCCTCTTCGCCCCGGCATTGATCGCGGCATCCACAGGGCTTGCCCATGCGCAGCCGTCCGACAAAGACGAGGCCCATATCTATGATTCGGCTGCCGGTTGGCTTTGCCTTCCAGGACGCAGCGATGCCTGCTCGGGCGACGAGTCAACGACCATCGTGAATCGCGATGGCACGCGAATGCGAATGCCCTGGGCGCCCGCCCATGACCCGCTGATCGATTGCTTCTACGTCTATCCGACGATCTCGGAGGATCCGACCGGCAACAGCAGCCTGACTCCGGGCCCCGGGGAAATTCGCGCCGTGCGGCAACAATTCGCCCGCTTCGCCTCGGTTTGCCGTCCGTATGCGCCAATGTATCGCCAGGTCACGCTTGCCGGCTTTGCAAGCCTGTACTCGTCCAACCCGATGAAGCTCGATGTCGAACTTGCCTACTCCGATGTGCGCGCAGCGTGGCAGCACTATCTGAAATATGATAACCATGGCCGCGGCGTGGTCCTCATCGGTCACTCGCAAGGCGCGCGCATCCTGCTCAGGCTGATTCAGGACGAGATCGACAAATCCGAAGAGCGTTCGCGCCTTGTAGCGGCGCTCCTGATTGGCATCAGCGTCGACGTGCCGGAAGGCCAGACCGTTGGCGGCAGCTTTGCCAACGTCCCGCTATGCACGTCACCTGGCCAAACCGGCTGCGTCGTCTCGTTCATGTCGTTTCGTGCGACCAGCCCTCCACTTGGAATGCCGGCGGGTCTGGTTCACTTCGGCTACAGCGGCACACCTGGCATGCAGGCCGCATGTACCGACCCGGTGATCCTAAGCGGCAAGGCCGTCGACGCCGCCCTGCCTGTGTCGACCAACCTGCTAGGCGATCCCAGTAGCGAGCCCAGCTGGAAGAAGTTGGCGGCCACCGTTGACACGCCGTTTGTCTCCTTTCCAGGATATATCGACGCCCGCTGTGTCTTTGCGAACCACGCGTCCTACCTGGCCATTACCATTCATCCCGACAATAGCGCGTGGCCGCTCGATATCCCGGGGGACCTGGTCGTGCGCGGAAGGCCCCTACCCAGCTGGGGCCTGCATCTTGACGACATGAACCTCGTCCTTGGCAATCTGATCGAGATCGTCAGGCTGGATGGGAAGACCTTCGCGCTTGCCGCGCATAGCAGCCACTAGGCCCAAGCGACGCATGGATTGGAAATCATCGGCATCAACACGGGGGACTTCCATCGACCGCAAGTCGCAAGAACTTTGAGCATCCACGCCTTGGCCGATGGCAAAATGAGTGCGGCATCGATTTCGATTTGATAGCTGCCGGATCGTGCCTGCTCAACCTGAAAGGAGCCCCGTGAACCTACTTCATAAGCACACCCTGACCGCCTTTTCACTTGCACTGGCCACACTACCTTTTGCCATCGCCAATGCGCAATCATCCCAAAGTGCTGACGAAAGCGCGATTCGTGCTGCGCGGATCGCACAGACCAAGGCGATTGCCAGTTTCGATCTGGATACCGTTGCGAGCTACTGGACACCGGATGTCACCATCAGGCGGGCACTTGGGCAGCCTCTTACCGGCATCGAGGCAGCACGCAAGGTGATGGAGCCCAGTACCACGGGGGCTCCGGTCGTGGTCTACCAGCGCGAGACGGTGTCACTGGATGTCAGCACGAACTGGCCGCTCGCCTACGAGGAAGGCCGCTGGTCCGGATATCTGGGAGCGGTCGGCACAACGCCTGTCATTAGCGGCCGCTACGCAGCACAGTGGGTGAAACGCGACGGCCGCTGGCTGATCCGCTCGGAAGTCTTTGTCGCGCTGACCTGCAGCGACAGCGGCTGCAAATACCCTGCAGCGCCCTGATCGAACGTCAAGGACCTTGTCGGCACGCTTTCGGTCCCGTCCGCACTAGCCAGGCACGAGGCCTTCTGCGGCCAGAAAACCGGGGCATTCTTTCAGGTGCTCCTTGACGGCCTGATGGAAGCGGTAGCAGTGATAGGTTGGTAGACCGCGGGCGCGGGAGCCTTCCAGTGCACGGTCTGCCGCCTGCCATCGGCAAATACGTCAACCGCAAACGCCTCGATATCGGATGGTTGTCGTCAACGCCTTGCGCCGCGTGGGCAAATGAGCCAGGCGGTGTTGGCGTAAAACCCCGCCCGTGCTGCGATCAGATACGGCATGCCAGAGTGAAACTCGATATCCACGTCTTCTGCGGCCTTGGCGATCGAATCAGACCGGACGCAGCTGGGACGCCAGATCGCGTGTGCGATCGGTCAATTCCGATCCCGTATGCAGCGTCGATTTGCGCTCGACGAGCATCACAAGACATTCCTCGATGGCAACCGGGTTGTGCCTTACTCCCTTGGGCACGACAAACGCGTCGCCTTCGATGAGATCGACAACCCGGTCATCCATCTCGATGGTCAGCCTGCCCTTGAGGACGAAGAAAAGCTCGTCTTCATTTTCGTGGCTATGCCAGGTCAAAGACCCCTTCACCTTCGCCACCTTGACGTAGGCATCATCGACCTCGGCTACGATGCGCGGGGACCAGTGCTCCGAAAGCGAAGCTGCAAGCTTCGCCACAGAAATCACCCTCGCCTGAGTCTCGCTAAAAGTCATCCTCAGCTCCTTGCGCTTTGGTTGGCAAACAGTACCTCAACACGCCGGTTTGCACCCGAAAGCCGTGGCCGTGCGGCGTGCGCATGCGGCCATACGGGTCTATTATCGATAACCATCGAGTGACCCGCGCCATCGAGCCATCGGTTCAGGCTCTGGCGGGAAAATTCTGCTGCCAGGGGAGAACGATCATGAGCTTGATTTCCGCGAGCGTCACCTTGGCAATTCTCACTGGCGCGCCTGTCGCGCTGTTAGCTGCCGAGGCATCGCCAACACACGAAAAAATCACATTTGCCCTGTCCGCGCCGACAGAATTCAGCGGCCAATGGGAGCGTCCCGCAGCTCCGTTCGTGCATCCCGCTGACACCCGCAACTGGGTCAAGGTGCACGTTGAGGCGATCGACGAGAAGAGTGGCCACGTCCACGGCAAACTCGATTTCTACGTGCGCTCGATCTGCTATGACCTCGTCGATGAACCCTTTGACGGCACTTTCGATGGCCGCACGCTGCACCTGTCGGTCGACTACAAGGTGTGCCCGATGATGAAGCCGCTGGACCTGCGCCTGTGGCAAGAGGCCGATGGTTACCACGCTGCCGCCAACTGGTGGCCCTTGACCATCAAGCGCATCGGTGAGGACAGCGCGGATTGACCGGTGGTCCCGCCTCGAAAGAGCCGTGGCCTTCGATGGCAGTCTTCAAGGCGCAATTCACGTCGACTGCGACAGCTCGAACGCAAGATCGACAGTCTCAAGTTCGAACACATGATTGTCATAATCGAAGAAATAAAGCGACGTGTCGCCGCGCGCAAGGATGAACTCCATGTCCATCGCCGCGAGCTTGTCGCGCGTGGCTTTCAGCAACTCCGGTGAAACCTTAAATCCGATGTGATCGCCCGTCTTCTCGCGGGTGACTGAATGTTTGACGAGCAACAACCAGACGTCGCCAAGCTTGAAATACGTCTCGTCGTGGCCCTCTTCATCGATCCTCTTTAGCGGTTTGACACCAAACAGGTCGTAGAACAATTTCGCCGTGCGGGCTGGATCAGCAACAACTAAGGCAACGTGGCTCAAGGCAAGCATGCGGTCTCCCCGGATGCGCAGCAACCCATGGCTCGGGTAGTGTCTCAGTTTGAATGTTACTCCGGTTGCCCTCGCGCGCGTGCCGCGCAAGATCATGGGATGCCCCAGCGCAGACGACCACGCGATTGGAACCAGCTAGCCCACCTCATAGAGGGCATGGCAACGGCGGCCAACCAAACTGAGGCACCAGCAGCGCGAGAGGCTCGATGCCATCGCGGCGAGCTGATCGCGTGGGGCTTTCAGCCACGCCGGTGAAACCTTGTCCGATGTGATCGCCCGCCTTCTCACGGGCACCTGAATTCCTGACGAGAAACTATACGTCGCCAAGCTTGAGAAACGTCCCGTCGTCGCCCTCTCGTCGAATCTGCTCAGCCGCTTGACGCCAGGTGCTCGTACCCAAGTCCAGTCGCGAGTCCAATGCAGATGTGACGAAGCACTTCCTGACACCATGATCCAGCTACCTGGTTTGTAGACCCTCAGATTCTCCGGTCATGCACTGCAACAATTCAGCCCGATCAATCGTGGCGCAGTGATGAATCTTCCCGGGGACCATCAATGCAAAGACGCGCCGCAACGCATCAAATCAAGTTGATTCCAGTCCATTAGTCAATTCATGGCCTGGCGCGGCTCTGGCCTTTAATTCATTTCGCAGTGGCAAATCGACGATTTGGCACCTCATTAAAGCGCATGATGGAGAGTCGCAGGAGTGCCGCGATGACGGGTGTCTACAATCCTTGGCTCGTAACTTTATCAGTTTCGGTCGCCATACTTGCGTCCTACGTAGCACTTGATCTGGTCTCAAGGACCGTTCCTTCAACGAGTGCCAAGGCACGCTGGTTTTGGCTTGTCGGCGGCGCGCTTTGCTTCGGCGCAGGAATTTGGTCCATGCATTTCATCGGAATGCTGGCGTTTCAACTTCCGATTGCCGTGTCATACGACGTTACGAAGACGACCGTGTCGCTGTTCATTGCGATCGCGGTCTCCGCATTCGCACTTCAACTCATCGGCTTCGGAACACTCTCGACCGCACGTCTCTTGACCGCAGGCGTACTGATGGGCTGTGGCATAGCGGGCATGCATTACCTCGGAATGGCGGCGATGCAGCTATCACCATCGATTCACTATCGGCTAGGCTGGTTTACCGCATCGATCGCGATCGCAATTGGTGCCTCGATAGCCGCGCTCAGAATTGCATTTCGGTTCCGCTCCGAGTTTGGCTTTGTGCCGTTCTGGCAGAAGGCAGGCGGGGCCGTAGTCATGGGACTGGCAATCGCCGGAATGCACTACACCGGCATGGCGGCGGCCGAATTCGCTGTGAACAGCATCTGTCTGGTACCGGCGCAGCAAATCAACAACGCGTGGCTGGCA
>CAJCIC010000100.1 GCA_903970185.1 Gammaproteobacteria bacterium | reverse complement strand
ATCATGCCAGGACTCGCGCTTGCCGAAGCCATGAAGCGCAAGGGATGGGCCGTGCGCTGGCTGGGCACCGCACAGGGCATGGAAAACCGGCTCGTACCCGATGCCGGCTTCACGCTCGACACGGTGAACTTTTCCGGCATGCGCGGCAAGGGCGTCAAGCACGCGGCCACGGGCTTTTTCCAGCTGTTTCGCGCCGTGACGCGCAGCTTCAGCCTGATTCGCAGCATGCGGCCCAGTGTCGTGCTCGGCATGGGCGGATACGTCACCGTGCCAGGCGGCCTTGCTGCAGCACTCGCGCGCAGGCCGCTCGTGCTAATGAATGCCGATGCCAGGCTTTTGCTGTCGAACCGGATGCTTGCGCCGTTTGCGCGATGCGTCATGTTCGGCCTGCCGCCGGCGCGCAAGCTGGGCAGCGATGAACGCTTCACTGGCGCACCGATCCGCGGCGAAATCGAAGCCATTGCGCCGCCACGTCAGCGCCTGGCTGACCGTGCTGGGCCATTGCAAGTCCTCGTCGTGGGCGGCAGTCTTGGCGCTGCGGTCTTGAACCGGGTGGTTCCCGAAGCGATCGCAGCGCTCCCCGCCGATGCCCGTCCTGGCGTCGTTCATCAGGCCGGCGCTGCGCATCTCGCGCAGCTTGCCGAGCGCTACCGCGCCCTGGGCATCGATGCGGTCACGCTGCCTTTCATCGACGACATCGCAAAAGCCTATGCAAGCGCTGACGTCATCATCTGTCGCGCCGGCGCCATCACGGTCAACGAGCTGACCGCTGCAGGCCTTGCCAGCATTCTGGTGCCGCTGTCGGTATCGACCACCTCGCACCAGATCGACAACGCCCGCTACATGGAAAAGTCCGGGGCTGCGCTTGTCATCGAGCAGGCGCAATTGACGGCAGCGAGCCTGTCGTTGGCGTTGTCAACGCTCACCCGCGAGCGCCTGCTGGCGATGGCGACGGCGGCCTACGCGCTTGGCCGGCGTGCATCGACGGATGCCGTCGTCAACGAGATTTTGCGCAATGCCACGGCCGAGGTCAGCGCATGAAGCACAAGGTCAAGAACATTCATTTTGTGGGCATCGGCGGCGCCGGCATGAGCGGCATCGCCGAAGTCCTGGCCAATCTCGGATTCGCTGTTTCCGGATCGGACCTCGCCTCCAACGCCGCAACCCAGCGGCTCTTCGATCTTGGCGTCAAGGTCATGCTCGGGCATTCGCCCGAGCATCTGGCGGGCGTGGACGCCATCGTCACGTCAAGCGCGGTTCGCCCCGACAACCCGGAAGTCGTTGCCGCCCGTCTTCGCCGCATCCCGATCGTGCCACGGGCGGTGATGCTTGCCGAATTGATGCGGCTAAAGCGCGGCATCGCGATTGCCGGCACGCACGGCAAGACCACGACCACCAGCCTCGTGGCTTCGGTTTTGGCCCAAGGCGGGTTTGATCCGACGTTTGTGATCGGCGGCAAGCTGAATTCTGCAGGTGCCAATGCCAAGCTTGGCCAGGGTGAATTCATCGTCGTCGAAGCCGACGAATCGGATGCGTCGTTCCTGAATCTCATGCCGGTCATGGCGGTGATCACGAACATTGACGCCGACCACATGGAAACCTACGGGCACGACTTTGCGCGGCTGCGCCAGGCTTTCGTCGAATTCACCCAGCGCTTGCCGTTTTACGGCACGGCCGTGGTCTGCCTTGACGATGTCACGGTGCGCGAGATCGTGCCCTTCATCTCCAAGCCGGTCACGACCTACGGCTTTCATGCCGATGCCAACGTGCGCGCCGTCGACGCCCGCGCCGAGGGCGGGCGCATGCGCTTTGAAGTCCTGCGCCAAAACGGCGTGCGCATGGATGCGCTTGACATCACGCTGAATCTGCCTGGCATGCACAACGTCCAGAACGCGCTTGCAGCGATTGCGGTGGCCACCGAGCTTGGCGTGTCTGACGACGCCATCGGTGCCGCCCTTGCACACTTCACGGGCGTTGGCCGGCGTTTCCAGCGCCACGGCGAAATACCGGCGCGCTCTGGCGGCACGTTCACCCTGGTTGACGACTATGGCCACCATCCGGTGGAAATGGCCGCCACGCTTGAGGCCGCGCGCGGCGCTTTTCCCAATCGGCGCATCGTGCTTGCGTTCCAGCCGCACCGCTATACGCGCACGCGCGATCTCTTCGAAGACTTCGTGCGCGTCCTGTCGCAAGCCGATGTGGCGATTCTGGGCGAAGTCTATCCCGCAGGCGAGTTGCCCATCGTGGCCGCCGACGGGCGCGCGCTTGCGCGCGCGATTCGCGTGGCCGGACGCGTCGAGCCGGTGTTTGTCGAAGATATCGATGCCATGCCCAATACCATCCTTGGCCTGGCCTGTGATCAGGACGTCGTGATCACCATGGGCGCAGGCTCGATCGGCGGTGTGTCGGGCAAGCTACTGGAGTTGACGCGATGACTTCCCCCTCGATGCCCTTCAAGAAAGTTGCAGTGATCTTTGGCGGTCTTTCGGCCGAGCGCGAAATCTCGATCATGTCCGGATCGGGCGTGCTCAAGGCGCTGCGCTCAAAGGGCGTTGACGCGTTTGCGTTCGATCCGGCAACGCAGTCACTCGAATCGCTCAGGCACGAGGCTGTCGATGCCGCTTTCATTGCGCTTCATGGGCGCTTTGGCGAGGATGGGGCGATCCAGGGTGCGCTTGAAGTCCTGGGCATTCCCTATACCGGTAGCGGTGTCATGGCCTCGGCGGTGGCCATGGACAAGATCTTCACCAAGCGCGTCTGGCAAAGCCACGGCCTGCCAACGCCGCGCTATGTTGTCCTTGACCGCCATTCGCGCCTGATCGAGGTGCCAGACACGTTGGGACTGCCGCTGATTATCAAGCCGCCGCATGAAGGCTCAACGCTCGGTGTCTCGAAGTGCCGCGGCTATTCCGACGTGCAGGGGGCCTTCGACTTCGCCAGCCAGTTCGACGATACCGTGTTGGCCGAGGAATTCATCGAGGGGCGCGAACTGACCGTGGCCGTGCTTGGCGCGGGAGCGGCGGCACGGGCGTTGCCGCTGATCGAGATCATCGCGCCCGCCGGAAACTACGACTACCAGAACAAGTATTTCACCGACGACACCCAGTACATCGTGCCGGCAAAGGTCGACGAAGCCATGACGAGCGAAGTCCAAGGGCTTGCGCTTGACGCCTTTCATGCGATTGGATGCGAGGGTTGGGCCCGCGTTGACGTCATGCTCAGGCGCTCTGACAACCGGCCCTTCCTGCTCGAGATCAACACCTCGCCTGGCATGACTGGCCATTCGCTCGTGCCGATGGCCGCCAAAGCCCTGGGCCAGAGTTACGAGGATCTGTGTCTTGAAATCCTGGCCGGTGCAAGCCTCAAGATCAAGCGCGTCGCTGGCCCCAATCAGGACCCGGGCAAGCCGGCACCCGCGGGAAGGGATCTCGAATGAGCCTTTCTGGCGCGCGCATCGAGCGGGCCGACGGCGTCATGCTGATGGATGCCGTGAGTGCCCTGTTGACGACATTAGCGGCATCGATTGCCGTTTTTGCGCTGGCCTCGTGGCTGGTGCACCGACCCTATTTCAAGCTGACGGCGATACGCGTCACCGCGCAGGGCGGCGTGCCGCTCAAGCACGTCAATGCCGCTTCCATTCGTGCAAGTGCCCTGCCTGGAGTGACCGGCAACTTCTTTACCGCCAGTTTGCCGAAGATACGCGACGCCTTCGAATCGGTGGCGTGGGTGCGGCATGCACGCGTGCGCAGGCAATGGCCCAACACGATTGAGGTTGCAATCGAGGAGCAGCAGGTTGCCGCACTGTGGAACGACGACGCGCTGGTCAATCCCTATGGCGAGGCATTCACCGCGAATATCGCCGAAGCGCAGGCCGATGGCGAATTGCCCCAGTTAAACGGGCCTCCTGGCAGCCAGCGCGAGGTGCTCCAGCATTACGTCGACTTTTCGCACGATTTCGCCAAGCTCGGCCTAAAGCCGCTCGAAGTGACGCTGTCACCGCGTTATTCGTGGAGCGCACGGCTTGATAACGGCACGACAGAAGGGCTGCAGGTCGAATTCGGTCGCGATTCCGATGCGCATGCGCTTAATGAACGCATCGATCGCATGCTTGCGACCTATCCGGTTGTGACAACCAAGTGGCCCCACGTGACGTTGATTGATCTGCGCTATCCGAACGGCTTTGCCTTGCGCGCCGAGAACCTGCGACTTGCGCCCGAGACCAAAGCCGCCGTCAGAGCGGGGCGTCCCGATCACAACCCGACGCCACCCGCGCCGCGTCGACCAGCGCTTAAGACTTAAGGATTCTGTCATGCCAACCGAGGGTGAATGTTGATGACCAAGGACTACAAGGATCTGATCGTCGGCCTTGACATTGGCACGTCCAAAGTCGTGGCGGTGGTCGCCGAAATGCAGCCCGATGGTCGCTACGACGTCATCGGCATGGGCCAGCACGAGTCGCGCGGCCTGAAAAAAGGCGTGGTGGTCAATATCGAGGCGACCGTCAATTCGATCCAGCGCGCGCTGGAAGAAGCAGAACTGATGGCCGACTGCAAGATCCGCGATGTCTTCACCGGCATCGCCGGCAGTCACATCAAGAGTTTCAATTCGAGCGGCATGGTTGCCATCAAGGACAAGGAAGTCACAGCTACCGATGTCGCGCGCGTGATCGAGACGGCCAAGGCGGTCAGCATCCCGGGCGACCAGCAGATGCTGCACGTCCTGACGCAGGAATTCATCGTCGATGGCCAGGAAGACGTGCGCGAGCCGCTTGGCATGAGCGGCATGCGACTCGAAGTCAAGGTGCATATAGTCACCGGCGCTGTCAGCGCGGCGCAAAACATCGTCAAATGCGTCCGACGCTGCGGGCTCGAGGTCCAGGACCTGATCCTGCAGCCGCTGGCGTCAAGCCTCGCTGTCTTGACCGAAGACGAAAAGGAATTGGGCGTCGTGCTCGTCGATATTGGCGGCGGCACCACCGACATTGCCATCTTTACCGGCGGCGCCATTCGCCATACCGCAGTGATTCCGATCGCCGGCGACCAGATCACCAACGACATCGCCATGGCGCTGCGCACGCCAACCGCGGATGCCGAAGACATCAAGCTGACCTTTGGCATGGCCAAGCAGGTGCTGGCCAATCCCGATGACATGATCGAGGTCCCAGGCATCGGCGATCGCGGCCCGCGCAGTCTGTCGCGCCAGGCCTTGGCCGCGGTCATCGAGCCGCGCGTGGAAGAGCTCTTCGCCCTCGTGCAGCAGGTCGTGCGCGAGTCGGGCTATGAAGAGCTGCTCTCCTCAGGCGTCGTGCTCACCGGCGGCACGGCCCTGATGCAGGGCATGGTCGAGCTTGGCGAAGACATTTTTCTCAAGCCGGCACGCATTGGCGTGCCGGATTATCGCGGCAGCCTGTCTGACGTCGTGCGCAGCCCGCGCTTTGCCACGGCCATGGGGCTCCTCGAGGAGGCCCGCGTGCAGCGCCAGCGCGGCCGCCGCGTGGCGCAGCAGCGCGGCGGCATTCGCGATGTCCTGCTGCGCATGAAGGAGTGGTTTGCAAGCAGTTTTTGAAGGTGTTCTTGGCAGTGTCTTTGGAGGTGTTTTTTATGTCGTTGATCTTGCGATTCGGAATTGCCTGGAACGGGTCTCCCGAGCCTCAATCCTGAATCCTTGATCCCAACTTTAGGAGTCGCTATGACGTTCGAAATGCTCGAAACCGAAACCCAAGGCGCGGTGATCAAGGTCATCGGTGTTGGGGGAGCTGGCGGCAATGCCGTCCAGCACATGATCAACCGCGGCGTCCAGGGAGTGGAATTCCTTTGCGCCAATACCGATGCCCAGGCGCTCGCGCGCTCGGGATGCGCGAACGCCATCCAGCTTGGCAAGACCGGCCTTGGTGCCGGGGCGAAGCCGGCGGCAGGGCGGGCGGCTGCAGAAGAGGCGCGCGAGCGCATTGCAGAAGCCCTGCGCGACGCCCACATGGTGTTCATTACCGCGGGCATGGGCGGTGGCACCGGCACGGGCGCCGCACCGGTGGTTGCCGAAGTGGCCAAGGAACTTGGCATTCTCACGGTCGGCGTGGTGTCAAAGCCCTTCGGCTTTGAGGGCAGCAAGAAGATGCGCGTTGCAGAGGAGGGCGTCGAAGCCTTGTCGGCGCATGTCGATTCACTGATCGTCGTTCTCAACGAGAAGCTCGAGGACGTCATGGGTGAAGACGCCGAGATGGATGCCTGCTTCAAGTGCGCCGACGATGTCTTGCATAACGCTGTCGCCGGCATTGCCGAGATCATCAAGGTCGAAGGTCTCATCAATGTCGACTTCGAAGACGTCAAGACGGTGATGTCCGAGCAGGGCAAGGCGATGATGGGCACCGCTGCAGCCTCTGGCGTTGACCGCGCGCGCATCGCGGCCGAGCAAGCCGTCACTTCGCCCCTGCTCGAAGGTGTCGACCTTTCGGGAGCGCGCGGCGTGCTCGTCAACATCACGGCAAGTCGTTCGCTCAAGTTGCGCGAGACGCGTACCGTGATGGAGACCATCAGCGCCTTCGCAGCCGACGACGCCACTGTCATCTTTGGTGCGGTCTATGACGACACGATGGGCGACGAGCTCAGGGTGACGGTGGTTGCAACAGGTCTTGGGCGCGTCAAGCAACGTCCGCAGCTGGTCACGACCCAGGCCCAGGTTGCAGCACCTCAGGCGATGTTCAAGACCGGCACCGACAACCTGGTCATGGGCGCAGCGCCATTGGCTGCCACCCAGCCCAGTGTCAACTACGAAAACTTCGAGACACCCGCAGTTTGGCGCAACTCGCGCGAAACCGCGGCAGCGCGCGTCTCGGCGCTTGAGGAAAGCGGCATGGACCGGCTGGAAATCCCGGCCTTCCTGCGCAAGCAGGCCGACTAGGCTCGGGCGGGCACGCACTCACCCTTGCCGTGAGGCCGTGCCCGCTTCGCGCCGGGAGGCGCACGCGCTGATAGTAAACTCTGGTCTCGCAGTGCTTCCCGTTGGGTGGACCCATGAGGTTATCCAGGTGGGCGCGCCAGGTCTCGTGCGCCGTCCTCGTCTCTTCCGTCTTGCCCGCCGGCGTGCTTGCGGCTGCCCCGGCGCCGCAGCCGCCGGCGCGCATGAGCGATAGCGCGCGTCCGATCTCCTACGACTTGCAACTCGCCCTCGTGCCGGCGGCCGACCGTTTTTCCGGCCGCGTCGCCATCGAGGTCGATATTCTCCAGCCGACCCAGATCCTCTGGCTCGACGCGGTCATGCTCGATGTGCATCGCGCTTTTGCCACGGTGGGCAAGCACACGCTGAGCGCAAAAGTCCTGACCAGCAAGCAGGCGATCGGGCTCAGGTTCGCGCAGGCACTGCCGCCCGGTCACGCCACGGTCGTGGTGGAATACGATGCCGCCTTCGAGAGGCAGGGCCAAAATGGCCTGATCAAGATCAAGGAGCAAGACGCCTGGTATATCGCGTCGAATTTCGAGCCGGACTACGCGCGCCAGATGGTGCCATCGTTTGACGAATTGCGCGCCAAGGCGAGCTGGCGCGTGACCCTTGATGTGCCTGCCGCTCTGGGTGCGTTCTCGAACGCGCCCGAAGTCTCGGAGGAGCTGCTTTCAACGACCATGAAGCGCGTGCGCTTTGCACCGACCGCGCCGATGTCGACCTACCTGCTTGCGCTCACCGTCGGGCCCTATGACGTGGTGGATGCCGGCAAGGCCGGGCGTCGCGCCACGCCGATTCGCATCCTGGTGCCGCACGGCAGTGCGGCGTTCGCGCGCTTTGCTGCGGAGTCGACCGGTCGCATTCTCGAACTGAGCGAAGACTACGTCGGCCAGCCCTATCCGTATGACAAGCTCGACATCGTCGCCTTGCCTGGCGTTGACACCTTCGGCGCGATGGAAAATGTCGGGCTGATCATCAACCAGGCCGATATCGTCGTTGCGCCAGGCGGGCGAGATACACCGTGGTTTCAGCAGCAGTACGTCTTGAACGAGGCGCACGAGATTGCGCACATGTGGTTTGGCAACTGGGTCGCGCCTGCGAGCTGGGGCGAACTCTGGTTAAACGAGGGTTTTGCGACCTGGCTCAGCCAGAAAACCACGGGCCGCTTCAATGCGGCGTGGCAACAGGGCCTGTCCGCTGACGAAGATCGCACGCTTGCGCTTTTGAGCGATCGGCTGCTTGCGACCCATGCCTTGCGTACGCCCGGCGATTCGTCTGAACTGGCCGAATCGGCATTTGATGCCATCACCTACAACAAGGGCTCGGCGGTATTGCGCATGGTCGAGCACGCCATGGGCGAGGAGCACTTTCGTGATGGCGTCAGGCATTACCTCCTCGCCCACCCCAACGGCAGCGTCACCAGCGAAGATCTGTTTTCTGCGCTGACGGCAGCAGCCGATGGCAAAATCGCGGCCGATGTCACGCCGATGCTCAAGAGCGTGGTCGATCAACCCGGGGCGCCCGCCCTCGAAGTCGGCCTGATGTGCGGCAACACGGACAATGCGCCGGTCAAACTCGATTTGAATCAGCTGCGCTTTGCGCCCCGCGCCCATGTCGTTCCGGCGCTTGCCGCGAGTCTGGTTCCTCCCCCCGAGCACTGGGTCTTGCCCGTGTGCTTCCAGTATGGTCAGGGCGGCGATTTCGGTGAGAGTTGTACCGTGCTGCACGACACCCATACGCTATTTTCCCTGCCCGAGGGTGAGCGCTGCCCGACGTGGGTGATCGCCAATCTGGACGGCTTGAGCTATCTCGTGCCGCTCTTGCGCGATCCGCTCACGGCGCATCTTTCGGAAGCGCCACTTTTGCCTGATGAAGCCGTGCCGGTGCTCGATGACGCCCGCGTCCTGGTCGCGTCCGACGCCATCGGCGCTGACCAGGCCCTGGCGCTCGCGGCACGCTTTGCCGACCACCGGCAAGCGCTCGTGACACTGGCTGCGGTCCGCCTTGCCATGGCATTGCCGCAAGGCCTGATCAGCGCAGCCGACGCAGCGGAGGGCTTCGCCAAATTCGTGCAGCACGACTTTGGCCCGCGCGCGGAGAAACTCGGCTGGCTGCAAAAACTGGGCGAGCGCGACGTCGATGACTTCCTGCGCATGGAACTCGTGCCGTTTGTCGCCGATGCCGGTGAAGACGCGCTCTTGCGCACCGATGCCGACCGGCTTGCGCGCGACACGCTCGCGGGAAAGGCCGAGCTTGGCGCCTCGCTTGGCATCGTGCTTGACCAGGCCGCAAGCGATGGCGGCCAGGATCTCTACGATGCCATGCTGCTTGCCGCTGCCCGCCTTGCCAGTCCCGCTCGCGAGCAGGTGTATAACGCGCTCGGCCATTTTCGCGACCCGCATTTGCTCGATGCTGCCCTTGATCTGGCCTTGTCTGACCGCATCGACGTGCGCGACGGCGCATTCATCATGGAAGGGGCGGGAAATAACACCGCGCTTGCGCCCCATATCGCGCAGTTCGTGGAAAGTCATTTTGATGCGCTCGCCAAGCGCTTTGGCGCCGACGCAGATTTTCTCGTGGCCACCCAAAAGCATCTCTGCGACAAGACCCGGCGTGCCGATCTGGAAGCTTTCATTAACGAACGTGCGGCTAAAAACCCCCAACTTCGCTTGAAATTCGGCGATACCTTCGAGAAGGCGGCACTTTGCGAGGCCGGCCTGCAAATCCAGGTGCCAAGGCTCAAGGCGTATCTTGCTGCGCCGTAAGCCGGTGAGTGTTGTTTCGTGGGCTTCTGTAACCATTACTGACAAGTTTGGGCAGTCGCTTTCGTTCCCCCGCCGGGGAAACCCGTAGAATTCGGAACAGAAGTTGCGCCTAGGCGCTAAAGCCCGATTGCGGGCAGGATCCGAATTCATCGCCATGCTCAGGCAACGCACCGTCAAACAGGTCATCAGAACAACCGGAGTGGGTGTCCACTCCGGAACCAAGGTCGAACTGACCTTGCGACCGGCGCCGGCCGACACCGGCATCGTCTTTCGCCGCATTGATCTTGACGAGCCGGTGGACTTTGTCACGGGTCCGACCCACGTTGGCGATACGCGCATGGCCACGACCTTGCAAAATGGCCAGGTCAAGGTCTCGACCATCGAGCATCTGCTCTCGGCGTGCGCCGGCCTTGGCATCGACAATCTTTACGTCGACGTGACCGCTGAAGAAATCCCGATCATGGATGGCAGCGCCGGAACGTTCGTCTTCCTTTTGCAATCCGCCGGCCTCGAAGAGCAAAGCGCTGCGAAAAAGTTCGTGCGCGTGCTAAAGCCGGTGGAAATCCGGGACGGTGACAAATGGGTGCGCCTTGAGCCGTACTTTGGTTTCAAGGTCACGTTTTCGATCGAGTTCGATCATCCCGCAATTGATGGCACGGGCCAGCAAGCCGCGATCGATTTCGCGCAGGCGTCCTACATCAAGGAAATCTCGCGCGCGCGCACGTTCGGTTTCATGCAGGATGCCGAGGCGCTGCGCGCCGTCGGCCTTGGCCGTGGCGGCAGTTTTGACAATTCGATTGTGATGGACGAGTACCGCATCCTGAACCAGGATGGCTTGCGTTACCAGGACGAATTCGTTCGTCACAAGATTCTCGACGCCATTGGCGATTTGTACGTCATCGGCCACCAGGTGATCGGCGCTTACAGCGCACATAAGTCAGGCCATGCCTTGAACAACCGCCTGATCAGAAAACTGATGGCCGATGAAAAAGCCTGGGAATTGATCTCGTTTGACGACGTTGAGCGTGCGCCAAGGGCGTTCGCCCACCCGATCGAGGACATTCTTGCCGCAGCTTAAGGGGCTGGCGCACGTTGCGCATGGGCCAGCAGTCGCTTAAGCGCTGCGCGCAAATCCCCCTCCTGCAATGTTTCAGCAAGTCGCGAAATTGCCGCCTGAGCCTCAGGTGTAACTACTGACTTCTTCGTTTTTTTCCCATAAGTATCTGATTTCATTTGCAAATCATCGGGTTGTACGCGCAACTGAATTGCGCTAACCTTCCATCCCCGGCTCTCCAAACCGGCCCTGATGCGGGGCAGGATTTGGCGAACCTTGGTTGCAAGCGAAGTCGACGAAACGGAGATGACAAGGGCATCTTCGGTCAGCGCGGCGATCCTCACCCGCTGTCCAAGAGCGTCAGGCAAGGATGACTTGAGATCGGCCTGAAGCTTCGTGATTCGTTCGATGCCAGGCAGCATGCGGCCCCAGATGGCGTCCTGGGCCATACAGTCCATGACGCTTTTTGAGTTCGGCAGAAATACCGGTTTCATGACGCGGGATCGGTAGAGGGAGATGTGTTGCAGATCATTCTAGTTCATCGCCGCCTGGCCCAAGCGCGCACGCTCACTTTGGGCACGCGTCATTTCGTCATCGCCTTCGTGCTGGCCTTCCTTTGTCTTGCCATCGGCTCGATTCTGATGATGACCCTGCTGTTGCAGACATCGCTCGCCTCGTCTGTGCCTGGCCTTCGCGAACTGGTGCTCAATTCAGCCAGGCTCGAGACCGACCAAAGCGATCGGCACATGCGCGAGAGCGTCAACGCGATGGCGATCAAGCTGGCCGAAATGCAGGGGCAGCTGGCAAGGCTCGAGGCGCTTGGCGATCGCGTCTCCGGACTCGCAGGCCTTAATCCGAAGGATTTCAACCTGAGCGATCCCCCGCCTCGGGGGGGCGCCGAGCCGGTCGGTGGCCATGACATCACACTCGAGGAATTCAGGACCCAGCTCGACAGTCTCTCGCTCGGGCTCGAACGCCGCAGCGACTTTTTGAACATTGCCGAATCCAACCTGATGACGGCAAAGCTCAAGGACAAGATGATGCCGACGATTTTGCCCGTCAATGTCATCTATAACGCCTCCGGTTTCGGCTGGCGCATCGATCCTTTCAACGGCCGCATGGCGATGCACGCAGGTGTCGACTTCGTCGCCAATCCCGGCACGCCCATTGTCGCTGCCGCAGGCGGGGTCGTGATTGCCGCCGAATGGCACCATGATTTTGGCAACATGATCGAAATCGACCACGGCAACGACATCACCACGCTCTACGCGCATGCGTCCAAGGTCTACGTCAAAGTCGGCGATATCGTCAGGCGCAATCAGCATATCGCTGACGTTGGCGCGACCGGCCGGGCGACGGGTCCGCACCTGCATTTCGAGGTCCACGTCCGGGGCGTGCCGCAAAATCCGGTGAAATTCCTCGATGCCGGGGGTGCACCCAACCAGGCCCAGATGGCACGCACCGAGCTTTCGCAAAGCACCGGCGATTAATTGCCGCGAGGCGCTTGAAGTCTCTGCTCGCGCCCCGACTCTCTATCTGAGGGCGGGCAAAGGCGGCGCTTTGGCCGCCCTCGGCAGGCCATCGTTGCGTGGTAAAATCCGCGGCCGTTTGCACCGCCTTTGGCCTTGTTTGGGCAGTCGAGTGCAGGCGTGGCCCGAGGAACGCCAAGGGCCGATCCGACTCCAACCGGCGCTTCTTGACGTCGCCGTCACATTTCCCCATGGTCACTGGAATTCTACGAAGAGTATTTGGCAGCCGTAATGATCGACTGCTCAAGACCTACGGCAAGACCGTGGCTGAGATCAATGCGCTCGAAGCGGGCATCCGTGCCTTGAGCGATGCCGACCTGAAAGGCAAGACCGCGACCTTCAAGGCGCGCCTAGCCGAGGGCGAATCGCTTGACGATCTCCTGCCTGAAGCCTTTGCCGTGGTTCGCGAGGCCAGCCGACGGGTGCTCGGCATGCGTCATTTCGACGTGCAGCTCATCGGTGGCATGGTGCTTCACGACGGCAAGATTGCCGAGATGCGCACCGGGGAAGGCAAGACGCTGACCGCCACCTTGGCGGTGTATCTGAATGCACTTTCCGGTGACGGTGTGCACGTCGTCACCGTCAATGAATACCTGGCCACGCGCGACGCCGAATGGATGGGGCGTCTCTATCAGTTCCTTGGCATGAGCGTGGGCGTCAACCTCGGGCAAATGCCGCATCCGCAAAAGCAGGCGGCCTATAACGCCGACATTACCTACGGCACGAATAACGAATTCGGCTTTGACTACCTGCGCGATCACATGGTCTTCGAATTGCGCGACCGCGTCCAGCGCGGGCTGTCGTACGCCATTGTCGACGAGGTCGATTCGATTCTCATTGACGAGGCCAGAACGCCTCTGATCATATCCGGCCAGGCTGAGGACCATACCGAGCTCTATATGCGCATCAATAGCGTGCCCCCGCTCTTGACGCGCATGAAGGAAGAGCCAAAGCCGAGCGAGCCCGAGCCGCCGGGGGACTTCTGGGTCGACGAGAAGGGCCACACCATCCAGTTGTCGGAGGCCGGTCATGAGCGCGCCGAGACGATCCTTGCCAACATGGGCATGTTGCCCGAGGGCGCATCGCTCTACGACCCGGCAAATATCCTGCTCATGCACCATCTGATGGCCGCGCTGCGCGCCCACAACCTGTTTCACCGTGACCAGCAGTACGTCGTGCAAAACGGCGAAATCGTCATCGTCGACGAATTCACCGGTCGCATGATGACCGGGCGGCGCTGGTCCGATGGCTTGCACCAGGCGGTCGAAGCCAAGGAAGGCGTTCGCATCCAAAACGAGAACCAGACGCTCGCCTCGATTACCTTCCAGAATTACTTTCGCATGTACGGCAAGCTCGCCGGCATGACCGGAACGGCGGACACCGAAGCCTACGAATTCCAGGAGATCTACGGGCTTGAGACGGTCGTGATTCCGACCAATCAGCCCAATGCCCGCATCGATCGTCTTGACCAGGTGTTCAAGTCGGCGGAGGAAAAGTACCGCGCCATCATCCGCGATATCGAGGACTGCCATGAACGCGGCCAGCCGGTTCTGGTTGGCACGACCTCGATTGAGAACAGCGAATTGCTCTCTGGCATGCTGGCCAATAAAAAATTGCCGCATCAGGTGCTCAACGCCAAGCAGCACGCGCGTGAAGCCGAAATCGTGGCCCAGGCAGGACGCCCTGGCGTCATCACCATCGCCACCAATATGGCCGGGCGCGGCACCGACATCGTGCTTGGCGGCAACGTCGAGAAACAAGTCGATCTGCTTCGGGCCAATCTCGACATGGACGATGCCGAGCGCGAAGTGCAGATCGAAAAGCTCAAGAATGAATGGCAGGCGCTGCACGATGCCGTGATCGCAGCCGGTGGCCTGCACATCATCGGTACCGAGCGGCACGAATCGCGGCGCGTGGACAACCAGCTGCGCGGCCGCTCGGGTCGCCAGGGCGATCCCGGATCATCGCGCTTTTACCTGTCGCTGGACGATCCGCTCTTGCGCATTTTCGCGGGGGACCGCGTGCGCGGCATCATGGAACGCCTGAAGATGCCCGAAGACGAGCCGATCGAAGCCAGCATGGTGATGCGCTCGATCGAATCGGCGCAGCGCAAGGTGGAGGCGCGCAACTTCGATATCAGAAAGCAGCTGCTCGAATACGACGACGTCTCAAACGACCAGCGCAAGGTGATTTACCAGCAGCGCAACGAGCTCCTGGCTGCAACCGACGTCTCCGACACCATCGCGTCCTTGCGCGAGGGCGTCATCACCGACGTCGTGCACCAGTATGTGCCTGAAGGAAGCCTCGAGGAGCAGTGGGATCTGGCCACGCTGCAGTCGGTGTTGCGCGCCGAATGGCAAGTCGATGTGCCGCTTGTCGACATGCTGGCGCAAGAGGCGTCCCTGACCGAAGAAGATATCGTTCAGGCCGCGGTGAAGGCGGCCAATGCAGCCTACGACGCCAAGGTGGCGCTCGCCGGTCGTGAAGAGCTGTCGCGCTATGAACGCTCGGTGATGCTGCGCAGCGTCGATGCGCACTGGCGCGAGCACCTGGCAGCACTCGATCTGCTGCGCCAGGGGATTCATTTGCGCAGTTTTGCGCAGAAGAACCCGAAGCAGGAATACAAGCGCGAGGCGTTCGAGTTGTTCAGCCTGCTATTGCAGCTGGTCGGGGCCGACGTGACGCGTTCGGTGATGAATGTGCCGATCCGCTCGCAAGAGCAGATTGCCGAGGCCGAGCGCCAACTCATCACGCCACCGCCGATGGTCAACGTGCAATACCAGCATGCCGAATTTGACGAGGCGGTAGCGCTTGCAGCGGCCATCGATACGGCAGATGTCGCACTTGCGGCGCTCAACGCGCCAGCGCCCAAGGCCGGCCCGCCCAAGGCCGAGCCGCAACGCCGCCATGTCGAAAAGGTCGGCCGCAACGATCCCTGTCCTTGCGGCAGTGGCAAGAAATACAAGCAGTGCCACGGCCGGCTGGAGTAACAGGCGCCGCGCTGCCCTTACTCCTCCCAGCTGAACTGGCGGATCGCAAGCAGCCCGAAAACGAGCGTGAAGCCGAGCATCACGCCCACTGGCGCGACGGCGTGGCCAAGATCAAGGCCGCGCCAGGTCATGCCATCGAGGCCATCGATCGCCCAGCGCGTCGGTGCGATGAGCGAAATCTGCTGCAGCCATTTCGGAAACACGAACGAGGGCACCCACGCGCCGCCTAGCATCACGAGCAAAAGGGTGACGACGATGGCGATGCCGCGCGTTGCCTCCGGCGATTTGCCGATGGCTGCGATAAGCAGGCCAAAGCTTGACGTCAGAAGGCAAAACGACACCACCACGGCGCAAAAGCCGAGCACGCTGCCCTCGATGCGCACGCCAAACACCAGCATCGCCACGGCGTAGATGGCACAGAAAATGAACAGGGCGATCACCGCGCACGAGGCGATGCGGCTGGTCAATAGCGTCCCCTTCGACAAGGGCGCCGCACGCAGGCGTTTCCACAGATCGAGCCTGCGCATGGTCAAAAGCGCGATGCCCAGATCGATGCCCATGAACAGGATGAACTGCACGCTCATGCCGGCAAACGAATGGGCGAAGCCGTTGTACTGCGTGTCGGGGTTGGCGCTCGCCGCCTTTTCGTCAGTGCTATAGGGCAGCGACAGCTGGAACCGGGAGGGGGCATTGTTGGCCCCGGCGCTGTCGGGCTCGCGTTGCGTGTCGTTCTGAACGACGCCGATGCTGTCAAACATGGCCAGCAGCTTTTCGCGCCTCTCCGCAGGCAGTGCGGTGTTCTTGGCAATCCGCTCGCGCGCGTCAGGCAGGACATCGTTGGCGCTTGTGAAAAGCGCCTTGCTCACGTCTTGCATGACGTATTGGGCCAGCAGTCCGCGCACCACCTGCAAGGCAAGCTGCTGCGACGGATCGTACTGCAGCACGATATTTGGCTTGTCGCTCGAGCCGAACAGGGCCCGTTTGGCACTCGAGCCAAAATCCTTGGGTAGCGTTAGCGCAACGGCGATCTTGCCCGACTTGATCTGGGCCGCCGCGCTTATCGGGTCGAGCTCTGAAATCGCAAAGGTCGCATCGCCTTGCATGTCCTTGATGATCGATTGCGACAGCGCGCTCTGGTCGAGGTCGGTGACGCCCACCGCGATGCGCGAGGGCCCGGACGCGCCGCTGCCGAAGACGTAGCCAAAAAATGCCGCGATCAGGATCGGCGCGACAATGCTGACGATGACCGAGCGCCGGTTCGAGAAATACAGGACGAGGTCTTTCTTGACGAGAGCAGAGAATCCGTTCATTGATCAGTCCCTAAGCGCGTGCCCGGTCAGGGCGAGAAATACGTTTTCGAGGTTGGCGCGACCCGAATTGATGCGTGCCACGCGGGCGTTTTGTGCGACCAGCGCGTTCATCACGGCCGGCGTGCCAAGCGTCAGGTCATCGAGCCCGACGCGCAGGTGTTGACCGTTGCGCTCGACTTGCATGACCCCGGCGATTGCACCCAGGGGTGCCGCATCGAAAGGTCCTTCCAGTTCAATCTCGAGGAGCCCGGTCGCAGGCAAGAGGCGATAGAGCTCGTTGGGTGTCCCCCGCGCCACGACCTGGCCGTGATCGATGATGACAATGGCATCGGCGAGGCGCTCCGCCTCTTCCATGTAGTGCGTGGTATAGACGAGGGCCTTGCCGCGCCGCTTGAGTTCTTCAAGGTTCTCGAAGATGGCGTTGCGGCTTTGCGGATCGACACCCGCTGTAGGCTCGTCCAAGAGCAGCACGTCGGGATCGTGGATCAGGGCCGCGGCGATGTTCAACCGCCGCTTCATGCCGCCACTGAAGGTTACGGGCTTGTCGCGGGCCCGATCCGCAAGGCCAACCAGCTCGAGGACTTCGTGCACGCGCTTCAGAAGAGGCGCCCGCTTGATGCCGTAGAGCGCGCCGAACAGCTCCAGATTGGCCTGCGCCGTGAGGTCGTCAAAAAGCGCGATGTCCTGGGGCACAAGGCCGATATGGCGCTTAAAGGCCAGTGAGCCGCTGTCAAGCCTCTGGCCCGAGACAAGCACGCTGCCACCGTCTGGGACGATCAGGCCCGAGATCATGCCAATGGTCGTTGACTTGCCCGCGCCATTGGGTCCGAGCAGCCCGAGCATCTGGCCGCGCCCAACTGACAGCGACACCTTCTCGACCGCGCGGCGCGTGCCGTAGGATTTCACGAGATCGATCGCTTCTAGCATGGCCTGCCCTTCTGATTGACGATGGATACAATGCTATCGCGGCGGCGCAAGCGCGGCGCTCGCGTGCGACAAGCGGCTCTGGTTTGTCGCCAGATGCGCGTGGCGGGCGTGAACCGTCACGCCCTGGCCGGAACAATCGCCTAGCTGCTGCCGGGTTCGACCCAGCCGAGCAGATCAAGCATGAAGGCGAATTGATCCGCGACCTCCCTGAGCCTTGCAAAGCGGCCTGATTTGCCGCCGTGGCCCGCCTCCATGTTGGTCTTGAGCACAAGCGGCGTCGAGTTGGTCTTCATCGCGCGCAGTTTTGCCACCCACTTGGTGGGCTCGAAGTACTGCACCTGGGAATCATGCAGCCCGCTTGTCACCATCATCGCCGGGTAGGCCTTGGCGGCGACGTTATCGTAGGGCGAGTAGGCCAGCATGTAGCGGTAGAACTCGGCCTCCTTGGGGTTTCCCCATTCGTCGAATTCGTTGCTGGTAAGCGGAATCGATTCGTCAAGCATCGTCGTGACGACGTCAACGAAGGGGACATCGGCCAGAAGACCCCGGTAGATCTCGCCGCGCAGGTTGGCGATCGCCCCCATCAGGAGGCCACCGGCGCTGCCCCCGCGGGCGAACACCTTGCTGCCATCGGCATAGCCTTTTTTGACCAGGCATTCGGTGACGTCGATGAAATCGGTGAAGGTGTTGAGCTTGTTCAGCTTCTTGCCATTTTCATACCACGCACGCCCCATCTCGCTTCCACCGCGAACGTGCGCCAAGGCATACACGAAGCCCCGATCAAGCAGCGAGACAGTGCTCGATGAGAATGCCGGGTCAATCGAAAAGCCGTAGGAGCCATAGGCGTACTGCAACATCGGCGCGCTGCCATCAAGCGTGGTGCCGCGGCGATAAGCCAGCGAGACCGGGATCTGCACGCCATCGCGCGCAGGTACCCAGACGCGCTCGGTGGCGTAGTTGGCGGGATCGTAGCCGCCTAGCACCGGCTGGCGTTTCCTGAGGATGCGCTCGCCCGTGCGCATGTTCAAATCGTAGGTCGACTCGGGGGTTGTGAGCGACGTGTAGATGTAGCGCAAGACCTCGCTTGACTGTTCCGGATTGATGCCAAGCGCGGCGGTATAGGCGGGCTCGTCTGACAGCACATAGCTTGGCTCGCCCAGCGGCAGCGCATCCTGCCAGGGCTGGATGCGCAGGCGCCTTAGCCCTTCGCTGCGCTCGTCGATGACAAAATAATTGTCAAACAGCTGCACGGCGTTGATGAATATCGCCTCGCTGTGGGGAACCAGATCGCGCCAGTGGGCGCGATCGCCAAGCGCGTCGCAGGCGACCTTCATCAGGCGATAATTCGGCGCGTCCCAGTCGGTACGAACAATCCAGTGGCCACCAATATGGTCGGCCTCGTAGTGGAAATCGCGCGCACGCGGTGCCAACAGCTGAAACGTGCTGTCAGGGTCATCAGCGCGCAACACGCGCTCCTCGTCGGACACCGTGCTTGAGACATGAATGACGATGTAGTCTTCCGACCCGGTCTCGCCAATCGAAGTGAAAAAGCTGGTATCGGCCTCTTCGTAGACAACAGCATCGTCTTTCGGATCGCTGCCCAGCACATGCTTCTTGACACGCCAGCTGCGCAGCGTTTCGGCATCGTTCTCGACGTAGAACAGCACCTTGCCGTCGCGCGAGAACACGCAATCCGAGCTGGTCGCCGTGATCGTCTCGGCAAATTCCTCGCCGCCAAGGAGGCGGCGGATGCGCAGCACGTACTGCCTGCGACCGCTGGTGTCGACGGCATAGGCCATCAGATCCTGCGCGTAGCTAAGCGCTGCAGGGAAGGCCTGGAAAAAATCATGGCCCCTGGCCATGGCGTTGACTTCAAGCAGGATCTCTTCCTGCGCACCGTCGGCGTCCTTCTTCCTGCAATAGATCGGATACTCGAGGCCCTCGTCAAAGCGCGTGTAGTAGAAGTAGCCGTGCGAGCGATAGGGCACGCTCGCATCGTCTTCCTTGATGCGGCCCTTGATCTCGTCAAAAAGCCTGGTTCTGAGTGACGCGTAGCGGCTCGCGTGCTGCTCGTACCAGCGGTTTTCAAGCGTCAGGTACTCAAGGACGTCCGGATCGCTGCGCAAGTCGTCGCGCAACCAGTAATACGGGTCCTCACGATGGCCGTGATCCGATGCGACAACATGGGGGCGGGGGGTGGCAAGCGGCGGTGATGAAAGTGGCGGTAATTTTTCAGGTGAAGACATAACGACGACTAAGTGTAAGGTGCCGCATGATTGCACATTCGTGCGCGGCCGTCGTGAAGCGGTGTCGTTTTGGCCGACCCGCAAGGCGGGCCGGCAACTCGCAGAACTACTTTGCCGGGGAGGTTCCCGGCGCAGGAACCGGCGTTGCCGGTGTCTTGGCGGCGAAATCGCCAGCGACGCCAAAGACCAGGCCGTCGGGGACCACGTACTTGCGAAACGCCGCGTTGATCTCGGCTACGCTTAGCGAGTCCCTAAGTTTTTGTACTTGCGTGAGGTAGCTGATCGGCTCGTTGCGCTCGATCAAGCTCGCCAAAAGGCCGACCAGGCTGGTGTCCTGGGCGCGCGCCAGGCGCAATTCCTGGCGAATGCCCTCGTTGGCCTGGTTTAGTTCGGCCAGCGTGAAGCCGTCCTTTTGCGCGCGCGCCAGTTCTTCGTAGAAGTCGGCGCGCACGCGCGCCTGGTTTTGCGGGGCAAAGATCGCCTCGGCCTCCCAGCTGCTGTTGGCGTTGAACTGACCCCCGCTGGCAAATGCACCGACCGAATAGCTCAGGCCATCTTTCTGGCGGATGCGATCGGCAAGGCGACTGCCGCCGGCCGCGCCGCCGCCAAAGATTTCCGTGGCAACGCGCAACGCTTGAAACTCGCGGTCACTCTCCTTGAGCGGAGCCGTGGTCTTCACCAGCATCAGGGCGTTTTGCTTGTCCGGTGTTTCGATCTTCAACTGCGCAGCGGGTAGGGCATAGAAGGGACGCGGCACACGCGTATACGGTTTGGCGCTGACCCAGGTCGACAGGCCGTCATTGACGAGCGACTTGAATTCGGGCTCATCGAATTCGCCCACCGCCGTGATGACCGCATCGGTCGCCCCGTAGAACTCGCGATAGAAATTGCGCGCTTCGTCAATCGTGGCAATTTTCAGGTCGTCGAGTTCTTCGCTGCTCGTCTCGGGATAGCGCACGTCGCCCTTCGGATAGGGATTGCCCTGCTGCGCGACCTTCTCGCCAAGCACGGTTTGCGGGTCGTCGATATCGGCCTGGATGGCCTGAATCGTTGCGCTTTTCACCTGCTCGAATTCCTTTTCGTCAAAACGGGGATGACGCAGCACCTCGATGCCAAGCTTCATGGCGGCAGCAAGATGCTCGTGGTCGGTCTTAAGCGACAGTGTCGCGCCTTCTGCCGAGCCACCGACGCTCCAGCTGGTTTGCAGCTTTTCGAATTCGGCAGCAAGTTGCTCACGCGAGAGCCGCTCGGTGCCGTGGGAGAGCATCGCCGCAGCCAGCGATGCCGCCATGTCCTTGCCAAAGAGGCTCTTCTCATCGCCAAAGCGCAGGTTGATCCTGACTTCGACCTTTGCGCTGCGCGTCTTCTTGCTCAGAAGGCCAAGGCGGATATCGTTTGGCAGCGAAGCAAAGGTGGTGCGCTTTTCCAGGTTCTCCGGGCTCGAATCGAAGGCTTCGCCGGCGCTAACCGAGGTGTCGTCCTTGAAGTCCTTCATCTCCTTTTGCACGTCAACGCGGGCAAGCGCTGGCGCGCGCACCGGATCCGGGGTCGGGATGAAGACGCCCAGCGTGCGATTCGAGCGCACGAAAAACGCCTGCGCAAAATCATTGACCTCAGCCAGCGTGGCCGCCTTGACGGTGTCGCGCCGGAAAAACAGCAGTCGCCAGTCGCCCAGGGCGACATATTCGGAAAGTCCGATGCCAAGTCGCTCGGGGTCGGCCAAAAGGTTGTCAAAGCCGCGCATCCAGACGTTTTTTGCCCGTGCCAGCTCATCGGCGGTAAAGGGTGCGGCGGCGACACTTTCTGCGGTCGCAAGCAGGGCATCCCGTGCGGGCTCGATGGGCTGGTCGGCCTTGAGCTCGGCATAAAACAGGGCAACGCCAGGTTCTTCACGGGAAATCGCCTCGGCACCGGCGTCGGCAGCCAGCCCCTTCTCGATCACGCTATGGCTCAGCCGGAATTCGTTGCCCCCAAGGATCGTCAAGGACAGGATCGCTGCCGCGTAGCGCGGATCGGAACCTGCGGGGATGTGATACATGGCGTAGAGCACAGGCGCGCCGCCAACCCGCCTGACGGTGACGGCGTGCTCGCCGTCTTGCACCGGGTCAAGCGTATAGGTCGGCTCGATCACGCGCGCCGGCCGCGGGATTTTGGCGAAGGTGTCGGCAATGATCGCAAGCGTCTTGGCCGGATCGAATTTGCCCGTGACAATCAGTACCGCGTTATCCGGCTGGTAGTACTTGTGATAGAACGCCTGCAGGTGCGTGATGTCGACATTTTCGACATCGCTGCGTGCGCCGATCGGCACGTGGCCGTAGGCGTGCCACCAGTAGGCGGCGGCGATGGTCTTCTGGTAGAGCACGCTCGAGGGATTGTTCTCCCCGCTTTCCATCTCGTTTCTGACCACTGTCATCTCGGAATCGAGATCCTTGCGCGCGACGTTGGAATTGACCAGTGCGTCGGCGAGCCAGCGCAAATACCAGTCGAGATTGGCGTCGTTTTGCGCCATGCTGGCAAAATAGTTGGTGCGATCCTCGCTTGTCGAGCCGTTGAACTCGAAGCCGCGGTTCTTGAATTCGGCCATGACCCCGGTGTGATGCGGGGTGCCCTTGAACATCATGTGTTCGAGCAGGTGGGCCATGCCGGTTTCGCCGTAGTGCTCGTAGCGCGAGCCGACCCTGACGGTCATGTTGACGGTCGTGGTCGGTTTCGAGTCGTCCTCGAGCATCAACACGTGCATGCCGTTGCCAAGTGCGTATTCGTCGATGCCCTCGACGCTTGTCACGCGCTGGATGCCTTTGGGCAAGAGTAGCTTGGCAGGGGCCAAGGCGCTTCCCCCTGCCGTGGCATGGCGAGCCGCGCTGGCGCATGGCAGGGCAGCGCCAAAGAGCACGAGGGCAGCGGTACTGAAAGTCAACGCGATGCGGTGCGAACGGGTCATTGCTGATTCCTTGCGATTGAGCCGGTTATGATAGAGCACTCCCCTCAAACGGCCTTTTTTGGGCCGCGCAGATCTGCCGCGAGGTCAAGATTGCGCATCTCTTTGGAGCGTTTGCCCCATGCCGGTGAATTTACTGCCGCCCGAGCCTTCCGCGATTCGCGCGGTTTCCGGCATCGAACTCGGCTTTGCCATGGCTGGCATCAAGCGCGCCGGCCGCCGCGATGTCATGCTGGTGTCGATCGTGAAAGGCGCAAGCGTTGCGGCCGTGTTTACGCAAAACAGCTTTGCTGCCGCGCCGGTGCAGGTGTGCCGCGAGCACTTGCGCCTAACGCCAGGCATTCGCGCGCTCGTGATCAATGCCGGCAATGCCAATTGCGGCACAGGGCCTTCGGGTTTGCGTGCAGCGCGCCTGTCGTGCGAAAAGGTCGCCGAGCTGCTCGGCTTGGCAAGCAACCAGGTCTTGCCGTTTTCCACCGGTGTGATTCTTGAGCCTTTGCCCGTTGACAGGCTGATCGCGGCGCTGCCCGAATGCCAGGCGACGCTCTCAGCCGACCACTGGTGCGATGCGGCAAGCGCGATCATGACCACCGATACCGTAGCCAAGGCGCACTCGACCGGTTTCATGCATGAGGGCGTCGACTACGTCGTGACCGGAATCGCCAAGGGCGTTGGCATGCTGCAGCCGAACATGGCGACCATGCTGGCCTTCATCGGCACAGACGCAGCGGTCGCGCCGGACCTGTTGCAGGACCTGACAAAACGGGTCGCCGACGTTTCGTTTAATCGCGTCACCGTCGATGGCGACACCTCGACCAACGATTCCTTCGTGGTCATCGCCACCGGCGCGAAGCCAGGCAAGCTCATCACCAGCGAGCACGAGCCCGCCTACCTTCTTCTTGAAGCGGCGCTGGTTGCCGTCGCCCAGCGGCTTGCCCAGGCGATTGCCCGTGACGGCGAGGGTGCGACCAAGTTCATCACGGTCACGGTCAGCCGCGCCGCTTCCGAGCGGGAAGCTCTGCGTGTTGCCAAGTGCATTGCCCATTCGCCCCTCGTCAAGACGGCGTTTTTTGCATCGGACCCCAACCTCGGCCGCCTCCTGATGGCGATTGGCAATGCCGGTATCGACGCGCTCGATGTCAGCCAGGTCGGCGTCACGCTAGGCGATGTCAAGGTCATAGAGGCAGGCGAGCGCGCTTTCGCATATCGCGAGGAAGATGGCGCGCGCGTGATGAAAGAGGCTGAAATTACCGTCGCAGTCGATCTTGGCCGAGGCGCCTCGGAGGCGACGGTCTGGACCTGCGATTTCTCCTACGACTACGTCAAGATCAATGCCGAATATCGAACCTGACGCGTTCGCCACGCTGATTTTACGCGCCGAACAGTTGCTAGACCGCGTCGAGGCGCTCTTCGAGCGCAAGCTGCGCGAGCCCGACTGGTCCGCTTCGCACGCGTTTCGCTACCGGCGCAGACAGGGCTACCCGGTGATCGAAGCCATCCTGCGTCCGGCGCTGATCTCATTTTCGGACCTTTGCATCATCGAGCGTCAGAAGGCCGCGGTGCTGCAAAATACGCGACAGTTCCTGCAAGGATTGCCGGCCAATAACGTCTTGCTCACGGGCGCACGCGGTACCGGAAAATCGTCACTGATCCGGGCCTGCCTGGATGGCTTTGCAAAGGAGGGGCTGCGCATCATCGAAGTCGACAAGGCGGATCTTGCCGACCTGTCCGACCTGGTTGACGTCATCGCCAGGCGCGACGAGCGCTTCATCATTTTTTGTGACGACCTGTCCTTCGAAGAGGGCGAGTCTGGCTACAAGGCCTTGAAGGCTGCGCTTGACGGCTCGCTTGCGGCGAGCGCCGAGAACCTCCTGATCTATGCAACCAGCAACCGGCGCCACCTGATGCCCGAGCAGATGCGCGACAACCTCAGCATGGTGCATCAGGACGATGGCGAAATCCATCCAGGCGAAGTCATCGAGGAGAAGATCTCGCTTTCCGAGCGGTTCGGACTGTGGCTTAGCTTTTATCCTTTTCGGCAGGACGAGTACCTCGCCATCGTCGCCCACTGGCTTGACCATTTCGGTCATGCCGATGACAGCTACGAGGTGCGCGATGAAGCGCTGCGCTTCGCGCTTGAGCGCGGTTCGCGTTCAGGCCGTGTCGCCTTGCAGTTCGCACGCGACTTTGCCGGTCGGCGAGGGCTCGAAAAAACTTGACCGAGCCCGATGGAAAAAAAGCCCCCGACGCAGTAGTTGACGTTGCCGTCGCGGTGATCGAAGCCCCGGGCAAGCACTATCTGCTTGCGCAACGGCCAAGCGGCAAGCCGATGGCCGGTTACTGGGAATTCCCGGGGGGCAAGCTTGAGCCTGGCGAAACGCCCAGGGCGGCACTCGCGCGTGAGATCGACGAAGAACTCGGCTTGAAGGTCCTCGTTGCCAACCCCTGGGTCACGATGGCCTTCGTCTACCCTCACGCGCACGTGCGGCTTCACTTCATGCGCGTACCCAGATGGCAGGGCCATCCGGTCGGGCGCGAGCAGCAGACGTTTCGCTTCGAGTGCATCGAGCAGCTGCTAGTCGAGCCGTGGCTGCCCGCTGCCTTGCCGCTCAAGCGCTGGCTCAAGATCGGCTCGCTGTACGCCATCAGCGATGCCCACCGCGTCGGTCTGGCGGCATTCGTTGAACGCTTTGAGCAGGCGGCGCGCCAGCGCGGCGCATTCTGGATGGTCCTGCGCGAGCCCGATCTGTCGCCGGCGGATTTCGACCACCTGTACCATCTCCTTGTGCCACGCGCACGCGCGGCCGGCGTGAAACTGCTCGTCAGCAGCAGGCATCCCGAGCGCTACTGGCAAGGTGCCGACGGCGTTCACCTGACCTGCCAGGACCTCCATCGCATCGACAAGCGGCCGGTTTTCAACTGGGTGTTCGCCTCCTGCCACGACGCGAATGACCTTGTGCGTGCAGCTCAACTCGGACTGGATGCGGCGATGCTTGGCCAGGTCAAGAAGACCGCGTCGCATGCGCAGGCGGTGCCGCTCGGATGGGCGGGCTTTGCCCGCGCAATCCATGCAACACCGCTGCCGGTGTTCGCGCTTGGCGGACTCGATTTTGACGAGTCAACGCTCTTCAAGGCGCAAAGCCTTGGTGCCCAGGGCGTCGCCGCAATGCGCGCGGCCTGGCCTCGCTAGTCGCCCGCGCCCGAATCGTTCGGCTCGGCCGGATGATTCTCGGCAATCGTGTACTGTCCGGCCGACCATGCGCCAAGGTCGAGCTGCTTGCAGCGTTCCGAGCAGAACGGCCGCCAGCGATTGGCCGTATCCCAAACCGCCATCGTGCCGCAGGTCGGGCACTTGACCTTGCGTCTTACAGATTGCATAGCACCAGCTCGAAGGGAACGTCCGAATCGAATGCGCGCGGTCGCATCTCGCCGCCATCCTGCGTCGTGAAGCGCACCCAGATCATGTAACGGTTGGCGCTGATCTCGGGAATCGCGCCCAGGTCCTCATCGAGACGAACCTGAAGCATCTGGTACGACTTGCCGCCTAGCACCTGCTGGAAGCTGCCTTGTGCGGCGATCAGCTGCGTCACCTGACCCGATTCGCGCAACAGCTTAAGGACGATGCCGATGCAGGCGCGCAAGGGCCGCATCGGACCGATCCAGTTGTTCAGATCGCGCAGCCGGATATCCGCGGCGCGGTGCAGCCAGGCGTGATAGGAAGGAAGGTCGAATTCACAGGTCCCGCCTGGAATGATGCTGCGGCTGCGAATGCTCGTCAGCCAGTCGTTCTCGCGCAGATGCTGGCCGGTCTTGCCAGGGAGACTGACAAGCGAGGACGTCGCAGACTCGATCTGCGCGAGGATCGTCTCCAGCGCGTCGCCGTCAACGCCAGGCTTGTTGCGAAAGGCAGATAGGCTCTGGCGTTGTCTTTCAAGCTCCTGGATCAAGTCGGACTTGAGGTCGGCGCGGCCCGCGACGTCGAGAATCTCGAACATCGTGATGAGCGCGACATGGTGCGACTGAGGTTCGGTCTGTGCCAGAAAGAACTCGAGACGGTCGAACAGGTCCTCGAGCCTTAGCATGGTGCGGATGCGCTCGTTGAACGGGTACTCGTAGAGAATCAATCTGGCATCTCGCATGAAGGGTGGAGCAACAAGGCGTGGCGCTTGCGTTGGTGGCGTCTTTTTGACGCAGCCAAGCCAAGGCGAATGCCTCGCGGATTTTGAAGCAACCTGAAGCGAATTACAAACGTTCGTTGGACTTGTCTATTGCCAGCGCGATGAATTTCTCGTGCAAGCGAGTGACCGCGGCCTTTAGCGCTTCCAGGTCGCCGTCGTTGACAATCACCTCATCGGCGAGCGCGAGGCGCTCCTTTCGCGTCACCTGGTGGGCCATGATGGCCAGGACCTCGTCGCGCGACAGGGCGCTGCGCTTCATGACCCTGGCGATCTGCGTCTCTTCGTCGCAATCCACGACCAGCGCCCGGTCGTAGCGGGGCTTGCCGCCGCTGCGCGCCTCGAACAACAGGGGCACGACCCAAAGCACGTAGGGCGAGCGCGCGCGCGCGATCGCCGCCTCGGTTTCGATGCCGATCAGCGGGTGCAGCACGGCTTCGAGTCGCCGCCGTGCGGCATCGTCGGCAAAGGCAAGCTTGCGCATCGCAGCGCGATCAAGGCCACCACTTGCGTCAAGGATGCCGCTGCCAAAGGCAGCGATCAGGCCGGGCAGCGCGGCACCGCCTTTCGCGCTTTGGCGCCGCGCGATCTCGTCGGCATCGATGCATTCGATGCCGTGCGCCGCGAATTCGATTGCGATCGTCGACTTGCCCGAACCAATGCCGCCGGTGAGCGCGACAACGTAGGGGCTAGTTGCCACCTGGCAGAACCAGGGCTGTGATCTCGCTACCGTAGAACAGCATCAGCATGCCAGCCGGCGCGAGATAGACGCCAAAGGGCAGGCGCGAGAGCAGGGTCTTGCGACCGAACACGATCAGGCTGATGCCGACCACCGAGCCGACCCCTGCCGAGAGCAAGACAATGGGCAAAAGCGCCGTCCAGCCAAACCACGCGCCGAGTGCGGCAAGAAGTTTGAAGTCGCCAGCCCCCATGCCCTCAACACCGCGCAAGACGCGAAACAACATGGCGATCAGCCAGAACACGCAATAGCCTGCGGCTGCGCCAATGACGCTATCAAGTACAGGCACAAAGCCGAAATGGAAGGCGCTGGCCAAAACGCCAAGCCACAGGAGCGAGAGCGTGAGCGAGTCGGGAAGGAGCATGGTATCGGCGTCAATCAGGGTCAGTGCAATCAGCACGCTGACAATCACAAGGCCGCAAGCGAGTTCTGGCGTCAGGCCAAAACGCCACGCGCACGCGGCAAAAAGGAGCCCGGTCGTGGCCTCGACGATCGGATAGCGCGCGGAAATGCGCGTCTTGCACGCCTTGCAGCGACCACGCAGGACCAGATAGCTTGCAATCGGCACGTTCTCGATGGCGGAAATCGGATGCCCGCACGCAGGACAGCGCGAGCGGGGTTGCGTGAGGCTAAACGGCGGCAGCAGTGCCAGGGCGTCCTTCACGGCCTTTGCCGCCTTGGCCAGATCGCTGCGGGCTTCGGCGCCAAGCATGATGCTGTCTTGCACCTCCTCCTCCTCGAGGTACTCGCTTGCGTCTTTCGCCCAGCCGCGCTTGAGCATCACCGGCACGCGATAAATCACGACGTTAAGGAAGCTTCCGATCAGCAGGCCGAGAACGCCACAGGCGCTAATCAGGAGCCACGGTTCAATCATGTCGAAATTCTCTTAGGAGTTAGGCAGCAGTGGAGTTGCAGCTGCTTTTGCGGCGGCTGCGCTCGCCGTCTTGATCACGGCAAGCCCGATCAGAAGCTCCCAGGAGACGGTGGTTGCGCCAACGAGCAGCACAATCGTGGCGGAGGCATACAGGTTCCGGCTGCTATCGCCTGTGTCCAGCGCCATCTTCGTTGCGGCAAAAAGGAGCATGCCAAAACCCAGCACTGAAGGAATCTGCCTGCGTATCCAGTAGAGTCTTGAGGCGCGATCCGAGGGCCGCGTCAACGCCATGTAGACGCGCACCACGACCCAAACGCCAGATACTGCAGTGGCCGACAAGGTGATGACGCCCAGTTCATGCGTATCAAGCGACGGAAACAGCGAGAGCAGCGAGACCAGCATCACCGCGAGGTAATTCTGGAAGGCCTGCTGTGCGAGTCGGCGCGAATTCTGGTGCTTCTCGCCAAGAATGACGTCCGCGTTGAGCGAAACGGCGACGAACAAGAGCCCCATGAGCGTCGCCGCTGCGCCTCCGATCAATGCGTAGAAGCCAATCCACTTTTCCATCGGCGCATTCTAGCCTGAGGAATACGTCCAGGATTGCCCGCATCTGCGCGGCGCCGTGCGACTTCTTGTCGGGAATTCCTGGCTAGACCACCTGGCCAAGCTTGAAGATCGGCAGGTACATGGCCACGACGAGGCCGCCAACCAGCGTGCCCAGAACCACCATGATGAGCGGCTCCATCAGGCTCGACAAGGCATCGACCGCGTCGTCCACCTCGCCCTCGTAGAAGTCGGCGACCTTGCCAAGCATCGAGTCGAGCGAGCCGGATTCCTCGCCGATCGAAACCATCTGCAACACCATGTTCGGAAACACGTTGGTGTTTTGCATCGCGTTGGTGAGGCTGACACCGGTGCTGACGTCGCTCTGGATTTTCTTGGTGGCTTCGAAGTAAACGAAGTTGCCAGAGGCACCGCCAACGGAATCGAGCGCCTCGACAAGCGGCACACCGGCAGCAAACATGGTGGCAAGGGTACGCGTCCAGCGCGCAATCGACGATTTGCGCACGAGATCGCCAAACACCGGCGCCTTGAGCAGCGTTCTGTCCATGAACTGCTGCACCGTCGGCGAGCGGCGCCACAACTGCATGAGAAAATAGATCGAGCCGAAGATGGCAGGAAAAATGATCCACCAGTAGCCAACGAAAATGTCCGAGATGTTCATCACGATCAGCGTAGGCGCTGGCAGGTCGGCGCCAAAGCTCGTGAAGATGCTCTTGAAGGCCGGGATCACGAAAATCATGATCACCGCGGTGACGATGAAGCCCACCGCAAGGACCGCAGCCGGATAAAACAGCGCCGACTTGATCTTGCCCTTGATGGCAATGATTTTTTCCTTGTAGGTGGCAAGCCTGTCGAGGAGCGAGTCGAGAATACCGGCCTGTTCGCCAGCGGAAATCAGGTTGCAAAAAAGCGGGTCGAAATAAAGCGGGTACTTGCGAAATGCCTGGTTCAGGCTGGATCCGGTCTCGATGTCCGTGCGGATGTCGCTTAGAAGCTTGGCGACCGAGGCATTCGAATGGCCGCGCCCGACGATGTCAAACGCCTGCAGCAGCGGCACGCCCGCGCGCATCATGGTCGCCAGCTGGCGCGTGAACAGGGTCACGTCCTTCTCGGAAATCTTGCCTCCGCGCTTGAACGTCTGCTTCTTGATCTTCGAGACGAGAATGCCCTGCTTGCGCAGTGTCGCGTTGACGAGAGCATCGCCAGCGGCGCGCATTTCACCGCGCACCTGTTTGCCGTTGCGGTCCTTGCCTTCCCAGGCGAAGACGAACTCTTTCGTGACGGCCTTGCGGGCTACGTTGGCTGTCGCCATGCTTTCAGTCTCCTTGCAATTCGATAGCTTCTACGCGCGCGGCCGGGATCGGCAGCGACTATTGATTGGTTACCGCAACGACTTCTTCGAGCGAAGTCGCCCCCTGCTTGACCTTGACCAACCCGGATCGCCTCAAATCGGCTACGCCTTCGGCCTTCGCCTGCGCGGCGATCTGCAGCGCGTTGCCGCCCTCAAGGATAATGCGCTGCATCTCCTCGGTGATGGGCATGATCTGATATATACCGACGCGACCCTTGTAGCCTGAGCCCTTGCAGCGCTCGCAGCCGACCGGCTTGAAGGGCTGCCAGGTGCCATCAAGGTCGTCCTCGGTATAGCCGGCCTCAAGCAGGGCGCTATCTGGCATCGACGCCGGCTCCTTGCAGGTGCAAAGCCTGCGGGCCAGACGCTGCGCGGTAATGAGAATCACGCTCGAAGCGATGTTAAAGGCCGGCACGCCCATGTTCATGAGGCGGGTGAGCGTGGTGGGCGCATCGTTGGTGTGCAGCGTCGAGAACACCATGTGCCCGGTTTGCGCGGCCTTGATCGATATGTCGGCGGTCTCGAGGTCGCGGATTTCGCCGACCATGATGATGTCAGGGTCCTGCCGCAGGAACGACTTGAGCGCGGCAGCAAAGGTCAAGCCGGCCTTATCGTTGACGTTGACCTGGTTTACGCCAGCAAGCTGGATTTCGGCCGGGTCCTCAGCCGTGGAAATATTGATCCCTGGCTGATTCAGGATGTTAAGGCAAGTGTAGAGCGAGACCGTCTTGCCCGATCCTGTAGGGCCGGTGACGAGCACCATGCCGTAGGGCCGCTGGATGGCCGCAAGCAGGGTTTCCTTCTGCTCGGGCTCGTATCCAAGCGCATCGATGCCCAGTTTCGCCTGCGACGGGTCGAGAATCCGCATCACGATCTTTTCGCCAAACAGCGTTGGCAGGGTCGAGACACGGAAGTCGATGGCGCGCGCCTTGGAGAGCACGAGCTTCATGCGTCCGTCCTGGGGTACGCGCTTTTCTGAGATATCCAGGCGTGAAATCACCTTGATGCGCGAGGACAACTTATCCTTGATCGCGATCGGTGGCTGGGCGATTTCGCGCAGGATGCCGTCGACCCGGAAGCGGATGCGATAGAACTTCTCGTAGGGCTCGAAGTGGATATCGCTGGCACCATCGTTGATGGCGTCCATCAGCACCTTCTGCAGGAAGCGCACCACCGGTGCATCGTCGATTTCGGTATTGCTCTCGGCGGTTGCCGCCGCGTCGGCGTCCTCGAATTCAAGGTTCAGATCGTCAGCGGCAAGATCGTTAAGTGCCGCCTCGGCGCTTTGGCCGAGCTTTTCGGTCAGCGCCACCAGTTTGTCGTGCTCGACGACAACAGGCTCAACCAGCATCTGGGTCTGGAACTTGACCTGATCGATGGCCTGGAAATTGGTCGGATCCGAAATCGCGACCGTCAGCTTGTTGCCACGCTTGTGCAGGCCAATCACACGCAGTGAATGCGTGAGCTTCTTGTCGATGATCTCGGCTTGCATCAAGGCCGGATCGAACGCGCCGAGATCAAGCAGCGGCAAACCGAAGATTTGCGCGGCCATGGTGGCGAGCTCGCGCGGCGAGAGCACCTGGCTTGCGATCAGCTGGTCGATAAAAGGCGCATTTGCGGCAAGCGCGGCCTTGGCGATCGAATCGGCCTGTTCGGCGCGCAGCCGCCCGTTTTGCACGAGGGCACGCCCCAACCCCGAGATCGCCGAGGCGTTCTGAGTGGAATTACTGGTGACTGCTGCCATAAGACGTACTCGGTTCAGCGGCGCGAGGATTGCCGCAAACTATTCAGGTTCCGGCTTCGATCATGCCGATAGGACATTGCTTTGTAAAGCTTTTCTGGGCCTGAAGGCCACCCCCAGTGGTGCTGATACGTCAGGCCAAAGGACGCGGATTCGTCGGTACCCGGCTAAGGCGAGCAAGGCGCACCGCCTGATTTTGCACCTGCACGATCTCGATCACGCAATCGCCAACACGCAGCGCCACACTGGCTTCCGGTATTTCCTGCAACTCTTCCAGTATGAGGCCGTTTAGCGTGTTGGGACCGTCAAGCGGCAAATTGAGGCCGAGGCGCCGATTGATTTCGCGAAGCGCAGTCTTGCCGTCAAGCAGTGCCTCACCGGATTCGTCCCAGTCCAGCGGGTTGACGTCGACGCGAGGCAGCGAAGTCGTGAATTCGCCCACGATTTCCTCGACGATGTCCTCAAGCGTGACCAGCCCCTGCAGTTCGCCATATTCGTCAACAACGACGGCAAGTCGTTGACGCTGTTCCTGAAAGTACTGCAGCTGCTGCGTCACCGAAGTACCCGCAGGAACGAAATAGGCCTCGGTCAAGGCGGCAACGATGCCTTCGCGCGTGAGCGGTCCTTCGGCCAGCAAGGCGACGCATTTGCGGACATGCAAGATGCCGAGGATTTTGTTGATCTCGCCCTCATACACCGGCAACTTGTTGTGATAACTCGTCGAAATGCGTTGCGTCACAAGTTCGATTGAATCCTCGAGATCGATCGATTCGAGAAGCGCCCTGGGCGTCATCACGTCAGAGACGGTCACCGATTCCAGATCGAGCAGGTTCAAGAGAATGCTGGTGTGTTTTTTCGGGATGAAATGGCCGCTCTCGAGCACCAGCGCGCGCAACTCCTCAGGTGAGATGCGGCTGCCTTCGTCGGTCCGGCCGCTATCTAAGCGCAACAGCCTGAGAATTCCTCCGGTAAAGAGGTTGATGAACCAGACAATCGGCTGAAACACGACCGACAAGGGTTTCAGAATGAAGGCGATGGCAAGCGCAATGCGTTCCGGAAAGCTCGCGCCGATGACCTTGGGCGTAATTTCCGCGAAGACCACGATGCAAAACGCGACCGTGGTGGTGGCAACAAGCAGCGTGCCGCGGGTGTTGCCGAAGTGGCTGATGGCAATCGCCGTGACCAAGGCCGAGATGGCTGCGTTCAGCAGGTTGTTACCGATCAGCACCATGCCAAGCAGTCGGTCGGTGTGATCGAGCAGCTTTGCCACGGCGATCGCGCTGCGGTTCTTGGCACGCACCAGCGCTTTCAACCGGTAGCGATTGAAAGCCATCATGCTGGTCTCTGCGATCGAAAAAAAGGCCGAGAGCGCGATCAGAAGGGCAAGCCCTGCGGCCTCCATCCAAACGGGAATGTCCAATGACAGCCTTGATCAGAATTGAAGTCGAACGAAACGCCTGTCCGGTCGAGCTCGATGAGAACCATTTTGCCCGAGCGGGGGCGGTTTGACAGCAGGCCAATCGACGCGCAGCGCGCAAATCGGATTTTTTGGCGCCACGCCCGAGCGCGCCTTCTCGCCACACCTCCCTTTTTGGCTGGATCGCGCTTGCGCGCTCTGATCCGTTGACGACATACCGACTAGTTGGTATGGTTCTGTTTCCCGTTCTGTTTCCCGATCTGAAACGACCGCCCTTCCTCGCGCAAAGGGGCGCTTAAGCGCTGGCATCGGGCTGGACCAAGATCACCGCGCCAGGACCAAAAGGGCAAAGGGAGAGAGAAATGAATACCGCAAAAATGTCGCATCAAACGAATCCTGGCGCGCACGCTCACGACCTGCCTGCGGCTGCTGGCACGGCACAAGGGGCAGGCGCGTCCGGTAAGGCGGGTCTTAGCCAACACACCGAGCAGACGATTCGCAACTGGTATGCGGCATGGGAGAAAAAAGACTGGCGCCCCCTGGACGCGCTGCTAGCAGACGACTTCACATTCACGAGCGCTGCCGGTGACGACCACATCAGCAAGACCGCGTTCAAAGCGCAATGCTGGGAGACACAGATTGGTTTTATCGATCGTTTCGACCTGCTGGGGGTATTTGGCAGCGGCAACGAGGCGCTTGTGCTCTACGCCTGCCTCACCAGGAACGGCAAGGTTTTCCGCAACGTTGAATATGTGCGGCTTAAAGACGGCAAGCTCGAGGCCATCGAGTGTTACTTCGGCGAGCAATCCAGCTATCCTTCTGCTGTGAGCGCCAAACCGAGCTAGCATCGGGTCAATCGCGTGACTTGATGCGCAACTGGCGCACCGGCTTCTGGCCGCGGCACCCTGAGAGGTCTGCCTAAAGGGGGACGCCTTGCAGAACGGGCGCGTTTCGCTGATGGCAGTGCGGTCCGTTAAAGGCAGGCCGGTTACATCGATCGTATCTGGCGGTTTCCTGCGCGTGCCTTTGGACCGAAGATGTAAACCATGTGTCCGGTATGCATCTTCTTGAATTGGTCGGGGTGAGAGGATTCGAACCTCCGACTCCTGCGTCCCGAACGCAGTACTCTACCAGGCTGAGCTACACCCCGAAAAATCGCTGTCCGAGTTGGCCTTTGCCGCACACGTCGTCTGCCTTCCATCGGATTTTTGCTTTTGCGCGTTTGGTGCTGAGCACCCGCGGCACGTCTGCCCTAGCGTGTAGAACTAGTGGTCCCGCACGATCGCAAAGGCGCACAATTCTAGCAGAGAATCCTTGTGCGGCGAGTCGGGGAGCCGCTCGGCGATGGCGCGCGCTGCATGCGCTTCGCTTTGTGCCATGTCGCGCGTGTACTCGAGCGCTCCACTTTCCGAAATTTCCGTTTGTATCGAGGCCAGATCGGCATTGCTGGAATCCGTGATGGCGCAGCGAATCAGCGTCTGTTGCTCGGGCGTGCCGCGTTTCAGAAGGTAGATCAGCGGCAGGGTCGGCTTGCCTTCACGCAGATCGTCGCCGACGTTCTTGCCGATCTCGCCTGTCACCCCGGAGTAGTCAAGGACATCGTCAATCAGCTGGAATGCAGTGCCCAGGCGCCGCCCGAATTCTGCCCAGTCCTCCTCGATGGCTAAAGGCTGTGCGCAGAGGATGGCAGCAAGCCGTGATGACGCTTCGAAGAGCTGCGCGGTCTTGTAGCGGATGACCTGCAGATAACGCTCCTCGTCGACTTCAGCGTCATGGACGTTAAGCAGCTGCAGGACTTCGCCTTCGGCAATCACATTGGTCGCATCAGCCAGGACTTTCATCACGCGCATCGAGTCGACTTCGACCATCATCTGAAACGCGCGTGAATAGAGAAAGTCGCCAACCAGCACGCTTGCCGCATTGCCAAACAGCGCATTGGCGGTCGATCGGCCGCGTCGCAGCGTCGACTCGTCGACGACGTCGTCATGCAGCAGCGTTGCCGTGTGGATGAATTCGACAACGGCCGCAAGCGTCAGATGATCCTGGCCGCGATAGCCGCCGGCACCAGCAAGCAGCAATAGCAGGGCCGGGCGAAGGCGCTTGCCACCGGCGCTGATGATGTATTCGGCGATCTGGTTGATCAGCACCACCTCCGAGCCGAGCCGGGCACGGATAACCGTATCCATCGCCAGCATCTCGGCTGCGATCGGTGCCAACACCAACTGGGAGTCTGTACGTGCGTTCAAGGAGCCCGAAGTGCGTGAAAAGGTGCAGGTGCGCCCGCCAGACGTCTTTGCCCAGCGCATGGCTTCAATTATATGCGAGGGGGGTGTGGCGAACATTTGCCAAGACGTGCTCACCCGCTCCCAACCCAGGCCGGCGCGAGCGCGCTCCAGTGCCAGGCGCGCTTCCAAGGCCCTTTGACAATTAGCTTAAGGTCCTGTATTGTTTCAGGTTTTCCGCAATCGCGGAGGCGTTCGTGATGCGGGCGTCGCAGGACCGGTGCGGAAACAGCGCATCGTCATTTCCCATCGTAGAGGTCATTCATGTACGCAGTCATAAAAACCGGCGGCAAGCAGTATAAAGTCGCAGCCGGCGAAAAATTGAAAATAGAACAGATTACTGCGGACGTGGGCCAGGAAATTACGCTCGACCAGGTGCTGGCGGTCGGCGAGGGCGAACAGATTCAGTTCGGCGCGCCCCTGGTTTCCGGAGCTTCCGTCACGGTAACTGTGTTGTCGCAAGGTCGGCACGACAAGGTCAAGATCTTCAAGATGCGCCGTCGCAAGCACTATCAAAAGCGGCAGGGCCATCGCCAGAACTTCACCGAAGTGCGCATTGACGCGATCAACGCTTGAGCCTAACGGAGATTATTCATGGCACATAAAAAAGCAGGCGGCAGTTCCCGTAACGGCCGCGACTCCGAATCGAAGCGACTTGGCGTCAAGGTCTATGGCGGCCAGGCGATCAACGCCGGCGGCATCATCATGCGGCAGCGCGGCACGCGCGTGCATCCCGGCGTGAACGTCGGGCTTGGCAAGGACCACACGCTGTTTGCATTGGTTGATGGCCACGTCAAGTTTGCCACCCGCGGGGCGAGCAAGCGGCACACGGTTGACGTGGTTGCGCTTCCCGAGGAAGCCAACGCCGCGTAGTCGGTCGGGCGCAATCGCACAAAGCCCCGTCCTGCGGGGCTTTGTCGTTTATGGCCCACTCAAGCTGTCGTCTTCGCTAAAGTAGAACAATGAAATTCATCGACGAAACGCGCATCGAAGTCATTGCCGGCAACGGCGGCAATGGCATCGCGTCGTTCCGGCGCGAGAAATACATTCCTTTCGGAGGTCCTGATGGCGGCGATGGCGGCCGCGGCGGCAGTATCTTCGCGCTTGCCGATCGCAACATCAATACGCTCATCGATTACCGCTACGCCCGACTCCATCGCGCCAAGCATGGCGAGCACGGCCGCGGCTCGGACTGTTACGGCAAGGGCGCTGACGACATCGTCTTGCGCATGCCGGTGGGAACGCTGATCACCGACCGCAATTCCGGGGAGGTCATCGCCGATCTCATGGAGCATGGACAAAAAGCGTTGCTGGCGCGAGGCGGACAAGGCGGTCGCGGCAACATCCATTTCAAGTCCAGCACCAACCGCGCACCGCGCCAGCAGACCGACGGCGAGGAGGGGCAAACGCGCGAACTACAACTCGAATTGCGCGTACTCGCCGACGTGGGCCTGCTTGGCATGCCCAACGCAGGCAAGTCGACATTTATCGCTGCGGTCTCCAACGCGCGTCCGAAAATCGCAGACTACCCGTTTACGACCTTGCATCCGAATCTTGGCGTCGTGCGGGTTGGCGATGAGCAGAGTTTCGTCATCGCCGATATTCCCGGGCTGATTGCGGGTGCGGCCGAGGGCGCAGGACTTGGCCATCAGTTCCTGCGCCATCTGAAACGCACCGGGCTGCTCTTGCATATCGTCGATCTCGCGCCGTTTGACGAGGACACCGATCCCGTCAAGGACGCCAGGGATATCGTCCTCGAGCTGGAAAAGTTCGACCCGGAACTGGCGCAAAAACCGCGCTGGCTGGTGCTCAACAAGATCGACATGATCGATGCCGAGCAATGCGCGGCGCGCGTCGCCGATTTCGTCCAACGCTTCGCGTGGAGCGGACCGGTGTTCGCGATATCGGCACTGACGCGCGCTGGCTGCGAGCCGCTGGTTCGCGCCATATATCAAGAAATCCGCGCCCGGGACAGGGCCAGCCGTGCGCTCGAGCCCGACCATGAAGAAACGTCTTCTGCGCTCGATCCGGACGATCCGCGTTTCAAGCCGATCGACGTCTAGGTGTGAGTAAACCGGGCACTCCTCGACTGCGCTGGGTGGTCAAGGTTGGCAGCAGCCTTGTCACCGACGATGGCCGCGGACTCGATCGCAAGGCGATTGCGGCCTGGGTCAACCAGATCGTGCTCTTGCGCGAAATCGGCATCGAATGTGTACTGGTCAGTAGTGGCGCCATTGCAGAAGGCATCAAGCGCCTCGGGTGGACTGCGAGACCGGCACAAATCCACGAACTCCAGGCGGCAGCAGCAGTTGGACAAATGGGTCTGGTTGAGGCTTACCAGAGTGCATTCGCGCCGCACGGCCTTAACTGCGCGCAGATCCTTTTGACCCACGCCGACCTCGCTGACCGGGTGCGCTACCTCAATGCACGCTCGACGCTCCTGACGCTGTTGCAACTCGGCGTCGTGCCGATCATCAACGAGAACGACACGGTGATCACCGATGAGATCAAGGTCGGCGACAACGACACCCTGGGCGCACTGGTTGCGAACCTGCTCGAAGCCGATCTGCTAGTGATCCTGACCGATCAGGCGGGGCTCTTTGACGCCGACCCAAGGCGCGTGCCAGGCGCGGTCCTGATTGCGCGCGGCCGTGCCGGAGATGTGGAACTTGAAGCCATGGCCGGAGGCGCCGGGACCGTTGTCGGTCGCGGCGGCATGCTGACCAAGGTTCTTGCCGCCAAGCGCGCCGCCATGGGCGGCGCAAGCACCGTCATCGCTTCTGGCCGCGAGAGCAATGTGCTGATGCGGCTCGCGCGCGACGAGCCGGTCGGAACCCGGCTAAGCGCGAGCCTCACGCGCGTGTCGGCGAGAAAGCAATGGATGGCGGATCACTTGCAGGTCGCAGGCGCTGTGATCCTCGACGAGGGCGCAGCAAACGCGCTCCAATCCGGTGGCCGCAGCCTGCTTGCTGTCGGCGTGAAAGGCATTGTCGGGGAGTTCACGCGAGGAGACGTGATCGACTGCCGCACGCAGGACGGGCGTGCAATCGGACGGGGAATCGTCAACTACGGCAGCGGTGAGGTGCGGCGCATCGCGGGACACGCCTCGGGGGATATCGAGCGCATCCTCGGCTTCATCGAGGAGCCCGAACTTATCCACCGCGACAATTTTGTTCTGCTATAGCTACTGCGGGATCGACTTGTAGGGTCGCTGCTTGAGTCTTTCGACGATCTCTGCCACGCGCAGTGGAACGCCGTTTGGGCACAGGTAATCCTTGAGCAGCGCGGCCCGATCGCGGTTGGCGACCGCTTCGTCGATGTGCTTCCAGGTCGGATCGATGCGCTCGGTAAAACTGCCATTGCCCTCGCCATAGGCGTAGACCTTGTACTCGCGCGTATGGCAGCGGATGCCTTCGAAACTGACGTTGCGCGCGCCCTCCTTGCTCGTCGCAACCAGGGTGTAGTGGACCACGCCATCGGTACCGATGGACAGCGATTTCTGGTCGATGGCGAAGCGAAAGCTGCTCGCCGAACTGACGAAGAACGGGATCAGATCGCCATCTTCGGGCGGCGCGGGAATAGCCGGCGGGACCTCGACCCAGTTCTTGTCCTCATTGCCAAAGACATCGTCAAAGACGCTGGCCTGCGCAAGCGGCATCGCGCCCAACAGCAACAGGCCCAAGAACGCGAAATGTCGCCTAGCTTGCCGGACCCGGGGCGCTGGGCTGCAAATCGGCCTGGAGCTCCGAATTCGCGCTGCTTTTTGCGCCTTGCCGCGTGTGCTGGCGAAGAAAGCGCGTTTGGTCCGACTTGCGAAAGAGAAGCCTGGAAAGTTCATTGAGAGCCTGACTGTATACCTCGCGCTTGAATTCGATCACCGCGTCTAGCGGCACCCAGTAATCGTGCCAGCGCCAGGCGTCGAATTCGGGGTGGTCGGTCGCACGCAGGCTGATGTCCGAGTCGCGGCCAACCAGCCGCAACAGAAACCAGATCTGCTTTTGACCCCGGTAGCTGCCGCGCCATTCGCGGCGAATCCACTGATCAGGGACCTCGTAGCGCAGCCAGTCACGCGTGCGACCGACGATGCGCACATGATCAGGCGCAAGCCCGATCTCCTCGCGCAACTCGCGATACATGGCCTGTTCAGGCGTCTCGCCGTGCTTGATACCGCCCTGCGGAAACTGCCAGGAATGCTCGCGGATCCGCTTGCCCCAAAACACTTCGTTTCTGGCATTCGCCAGAATTATGCCGACGTTGGGGCGAAAACCCTCTCTATCCAACATGTCGGTCAGCCTGCAATCCGTTAGAATTAATTGATTATAACCAGACTCTTGCTTGTCACTTCAAGCAATAAAATCACCTAGATGCGTGCGTCACGCTTTTTCATCTCTACCCTCAAGGAAGCCCCCTCAGACGCCGAAGTAGTAAGCCATCAACTGATGCTCAGGGCCGGATTGATCCGGCGCCTGGCAGGTGGCATTTATATCTACATGCCGATGGGCTTGCGCGTCATCCAGAAGTTCGAAGCCATCGTTCGCGAAGAGATGCAGCGCGCCGGTGCCATAGAGCTCCTGATGCCGATGGTCCAGCCGGCTGAATTGTGGCAGGAATCGGCGCGCTGGAACGACTATGGCCCGGAGCTTTTGCGCATCAAGGACAGGCACGATCGCGACTTTGTGGTGCAGCCGACGTCTGAGGAGGTGATCACCGATATTGGCCGCCGCGAGCTGAAAAGCTACAAGCAGCTGCCGATCAACTTCTTTCACATCCAGACCAAGTTCCGCGATGAAATCCGGCCGCGCTTTGGCGTCATGCGGGGCCGCGAATTCACCATGAAGGATGCCTATTCGTTTGACCGCGACTTCGCCGGGCTGCAGGTCAGCTATCGCAAGATGTACGACGCCTACGGCGCGATTTTCTCTCGCGTCGGGCTCAAGTTTCGCGCCGTCGCCGCAGATAACGGCAGCATTGGCGGGACGGGCTCGCACGAATTTCATGTGCTTGCGGATTCCGGCGAAGATGCAATTGCCTATTGCGACGATTCGGAATTTGCAGCGAACGTGGAACTCGCCGAGGCGGTCGCGCCCGCGGGTGTGCGGGCAGCGCCAGCCGAGCCGCTGGTTCGGGTGGCTACGCCTGGCAAGTCCAAGTGCGAGGACGTTGCAGCGCTGCTTGGACTGCCGCTTGTGCGCACGGTGAAATCAATCGTGCTGACCACAGAGGGTGAAGATGGGCCCAAGCTGTGGCTGTTGCTTTTGCGCGGCGATCACGAAATGAACGAACTCAAGGTCAGAAAGATCGACGGCCTGGCCAAATTCCGCTTTGCCACCGAGGCCGAGATCATCGACTACTTTGGCACGCGCCCGGGCTATCTCGGTCCTTTGGATACGGTCAAGCCGGTGGCGTTGCTGGCCGATCGCAGCGTCGCGCAGATGAGCGACTTCGTGACCGGAGCAAACCAGCCTGATTTCCACCTCACGGGTGTTAACTGGGGGCGCGATCTGCCCGAGCCGCGCGTCGCCGATCTGCGCAATGTCGTCGAAGGCGATCCTTCTCCCGACGGCAAGGGCACGCTGAAGATCTGTCGCGGCATCGAGGTCGGCCATATCTTCCAGTTGCGCACGACCTACTCGAGCGCCATGCAGGCGACCTTTCTTGACGAAAACGGCCGCAGCCAGCTTTTCGAGATGGGCTGCTATGGCATTGGCGTTACGCGCACGGTTGGCGCTGCAATCGAGCAGAATAATGACGAACGCGGCATCATCTGGCCGCGTGCCATCGCGCCGTTTGAGGTCGTCATTTGTCCCATCGGCTGGGGCAAGAGCGATATTGTGCGGCGCACAGCGAGCGAGCTCTACCAGCAGATGAAGGCGCACGGCATCGATGTCATCATTGACGACAGGGATGAGCGTCCAGGGGTCATGTTCGCCGAATGGGAGTTAATTGGCGTGCCCTTGCGCGTGACGGTGGGCGAGCGCGGCCTCGCCAACAAAGAAGTCGAGGTCACCGTGCGGCGCGTTGGCGTCACCGAGCAAGTCGCACTTGATGAGCTCGCGAACCTTGTCGAGACAAAACTCAGTGGGCTTGCCAACACATAGCGCGGCGCGTGTCCTGGCGCTTCTGCTTTTTGCGGGATTTACCGCGTCTGCGCAGGCCGGGGCGCAGCAGTACGAGCCCCTGTCCGTCGAGGTGCGCACCGTGCTGTCCTCGGCGATTGCCAGCAGCGAGCCACCGCGCGTCACCTTCGGCGATTACGCCGACAGGCTCGCCTATCTCGAGTGGTTAGGCGAAATGTCGGAACGACTGAAAAGCCGCCAGCCGAATTTTCTGGTCAGGAAAGACATTCTGGAGACGGTGTACTACGAGGCCAAGCGCGCCGGGCTTGACCCGGCGCTGATGCTTGGACTGATCCAGGTCGAATCGAATTTCAGGAAATACGCGGTGAGTGCTGCAGGCGCGCGCGGCCTGACCCAGGTGATGCCCTTCTGGGCCGACCTGATCGGCGATGGCGACGCGAGAAAACTTTTCGACATGCGCGTGAACATCCGCTTTGGCTGCGTCATCCTGCGACATTACCTGGACATCGAAGGGGGCAATCTTTTTCGCGCGCTTGGCCGCTACAACGGCTCGCTGGGCCAGGAGCAGTACCCAAACATGGTGCTCGCGGCATGGAAGAAGTGGGAGTACCAGCCAAAGCCTGGCGCACCTGCGGCAGCGCGGACCGCGACCTGAAGCGGCAATGCCTAGCGCATGCCGGGAAGGTTGCGCAGCCCGCGCATCATCTTGGCCAGGCCGCCTTTTTGCATCTGCTTCATCATCGTTTGCATCTGTTCGAACTGCTTGAGCAGGCGGTTGACTTCCTGTACGGGCACGCCCGCCCCGGTAGCGATGCGACGCTTGCGCGAAGCCTTGATCAATTCCGGCTTTTCGCGCTCTTGCATCGTCATCGAATTGATGATGCCTTCCATCCGGCGCGTCTCGCGTTCTGCGCGACCCAGATCGGCGCCGCTCGCCTTGGCCTGCATCTGGGCAGGCAGTTTGTCGATGAGCCCCGAAAAGCCTCCCATCTTGTTCATCTGTTGCAACTGGCTCTTGAAATCCTCAAGCGAAAAGCGGTTGCCTGACTTGAGTTTTTGCGCGAGCTTTTGCGCCTCGCCCATGTCGACATTGCGCTGCGCTTCCTCGACCAGCGCCAAAATATCACCCATGCCAAGGATGCGCTGGGCCATGCGATCGGGATGAAACACATCGAGGCCATCGAGCTTCTCCGAGACGCCGACGTACTTGATCGGCTTGCCGCTGATGTGCCTGACTGACAAGGCCGCGCCGCCACGGGCATCGCCATCGAGCTTGGTCAGAACGACACCCGTGAGCGGCAGGGCGTCGGCGAAGGCGCGTGCGGTATTGACCGCATCCTGGCCGGTCATGGCGTCAACGACGAAGAGGGTCTCGGCCGGCTTTAGAGCGCCATGCAATGCAGCGATTTCCGCCATCATGGCTTCGTCGATGGCAAGGCGGCCGGCGGTATCGACAATGAGCACGTCGTGGTAATGCTTTTTCGCCCAATCGAGCGCGGCAAGCGCGATCGCCACCGGTTTCTCGTTTAAGTCCGAGGAGAAAAAATCGACGCCGACCTGTTGCGCGAGCGTCTTGAGCTGTTCGATGGCGGCCGGGCGGTAGACGTCGCACGAGACCACCAGGACCTTCTTCTTGTCG
>CAJCIC010000099.1 GCA_903970185.1 Gammaproteobacteria bacterium | reverse complement strand
CTCCGGCTGGGTCTACTGCAAAAAAACCAAGAGAACACACGCTCAATGCAGCCTGCTGACACAGAGCAAATTTCGCGAAATCAGGACTTAGCGGGTTTGTATTGTCAGGGAATTTCTGCTTGCAGTTGTCGATACCACGTTCCGATAGCCGTTCCTGTACAAATAATTTGATATTTCCAATTGCACCCAAATTCGCACTCTGCCTCGTTCGAAACGGCCGGCGGTGTTGGCGCCATGCCCGCAGCACACTCCGCCGTTGCACAGATCGGGGTGGGAGGATTGTTGTTTGGTCGGCAAGACCATGCATTGGGTCCAATAGGGACCGAGTCTGACCCCGGACCGCAAAGCATGTCATCCAGCTCTCGAGGGTCAGCCCTGCTTTAATGCAAATTTTTTTCAGGAACCGTATTTAAGTCTAGATGCCGCGCGAGTTGGAGCGAAAGTGAATCCGCGACAATACCCTTGCGCCTTGCGCCCGCCAGTGCGACTTTGCAGTTCTTAACTCTAACCTTCAAAGTCGCGCATCACCGATGAGACCATTTGAACGAGGTCTGGAGAGTCGGTAAGGAGTTCGCCGATTCGATGAATGCCTTTCAGCGAGCCGGCATGCACGGCAGCCACGAGATGATGCAGGGCACGTTGGATATCAAGTTTTACACCATAGCGCCCTTGAATTATTGTTTCAGCAAGCATTAGGTGTGCATCCCCAAAGCCATGGCTAGCAGCACGATTCATTAGCTCCAGACCAACTGTTATGTCTACCGGGCATCCTTCACCTAGAAGTCTCATCAGCCCCAAGTTATACATGGCATTCGGTGAACCATGGGAAACCGCACGGGTATACCAGTCTAATGCCGCGGGAAGGTCTTGAGGGATGCCATCGCCGGTTGCGTGCAATGCCGCTAGGGCATTTTGAGCCGAGGTGTCTCCTCCCTCGGCCAGCGCAATTAAGTCGGAAATTTCTCGACTGTTTGTCATGCCTTCCCACCGGTGCGATTCTTACAGGATCCAGAAATACCACGACAGTGCCTCTTCTGACAGCCCCTCGGCGAACTCCAGTCCGCGGAATCCCACGCGTTGTTCCAAGCTTCATCGGGGCTACTCCCAAGTCCCGTTCCGTATATCCAATCTGGGCAACATCCGGAATTCCCTTTACCCTGTCCCGGCCCAGCTATTTCGACGCCGGCGCACTTTACTGTGCACTCGTACCGTCCTCGACCGAATGTTCTGGTTCGGCTATTCGCATCACTTCCGTCGTCGTCTGCTGATCCGGGCCCTGGGATTCCTGCTTGACCGCTACCCGGCCCGGGAATTGGCGGCGCTAAGGCAGGGGGCGGTAATGGCAGCACGCCCTGCAGTCCATCGGGGTCGTCCGATCCCAGCGGGTTTGATGAGACGTAAGCAAACTTAAAAGAGGGTACACAGGTAATTGTTTGCCGAGCACCCGATCTCGAGGTGCGGCACGGAGAGGGGTGCCGGGTCGAGCACTATCCAAAGTCCTCGAGTCTGAAACTGCGCACATGAGGCGAATATTTGGATCGAACGTCGCAAACCGCGCTCGCCGACCCTTGTAGAGAGCTTTGTTGGAGCGTCGCTGAGCGGTTAAGCGCCTCTTTCCAGGGTCGGTGGACTAGGATGACCTCAGTCTTCTCGAAAGGTGCACTTCATGACGAATATCGAACGAGCAGGAACCTTCACTTTGGGCAATTTTGAGGTGAAGCGGATGGGCTATGGCGCAATGCAGCTGGCAGGCCCGGGTGTCTTTGGCGCACCCAAGGATCGTGCCGGGGCGATCGCGGTGCTTCGCGAGGCGGTTGCAAGCGGGGTCAACCACATCGATACCTCGGACTTCTACGGCCCGCACATCACCAACCAGATCATCTGCGAAGCGCTCTCGCCTTACCCAGAGGATCTGGTCATTGTCACCAAGGTTGGCGCGCGCAGGGGCACGGACGGCGCATGGATTCCGGCTTTCGCGCCAGCCGAATTGACCTCCGCCATCCACGACAACTTGCGGCACCTGCATTTGGACGTGCTCGACGTGGTCAATCTGCGCAGCATGTTCGATACGCACGAGCCCAAGGAAGGCTCGCTTGAAGCGCCGCTTGCGACACTCGCCAGGCTGCAGCAGGAAGGGCTCATCCGTCATATTGGCCTTAGCAATGTCACGGCCAAGCAGATTGCCGACGGCCTGACGATCTGCCCGATCGTTTGCGTGCAGAACTTCTACAACCTCGCCAGCCGCAACGACGACGCCTTGATCGACGCGCTGGCCAAGGACGGCATCGCCTACGTGCCATTTTTTCCGATCGGCGGCTTCACGCCGCTGCAGTCCGATGTGCTAGACGGCGTCGCCAGGCGCCTTGAGGCGACGCCGATGGCAGTTGCGCTCGCGTGGTTGCTGCACCGCTCACCGAACATTCTCCTGATTCCGGGGACATCGTCGGTTGCGCATTTGCGCGAGAACCTTGGCGCCGCGGAGATTGCCTTGTCCGAACAGGACTTGGACGAGCTCGATGGCATCGCGCCATGAACTTTTCGCACTTTGCGGCCAGGACACGCGCGAACTGACAAGACGCTTCTCGCAGCGGCGCGGTGCTTGGGCGACTTGGAGCCAGGCGCGCCACATCGCGCCCCAAGCCGGCATCGGCAGCGCGCATCGTGCCGAGCGCAGCCACCGGGCGCGCTTTACAGCCGATTTGAACACATCCGGATGATCGTTCACGCCGCAACGGGGATGTGACTGATCTTTAGCGCTGATGCTGCACACAAGGGTAATCCCCCGCCGCGGCCCAACAACGGCGGCGTTACACTTGCGTGCGAACCGGGGGTGCGCTTTGCTGCACCGATACCAAGAGCGCCACCAGATGAGCGCCCGACAACAGGAGGGGTAATGTTTCATCAACTGCTAACGCCAGTCGGCGATGCCCAGTTTCCGTCATTTCTCGTCGCAGCAATTCCCATCCTCGTCGTGCTGGTCCTGCTTGGTGTCTTTCGCCGTCCGGCCTGGCAGGCATCGCTTGCCGGCCTGGTCGTGGGCGTGGGCATCGCGATTGGCGTGTGGCAACTGCCTGCCAGCATCGCCTTGAGTTCGGTCGTGCTTGGCGCCATCTTCGCGCTCTGGCCGGTCATGTGGATCGTGTTCTCGGCGCTGGTGCTCTATAACGTTGCCGTCAAATCGGGTCGCTTTGACGCGTTTCGGCAGTGGATGCTCGAGAACCTACCCAACGACCGCCGCCTGGTCTTGCTGGTCGTCGGTTTCTCGTTTGGCTGTCTGCTCGAAGGCATCGCAGGCTTTGGCACGCCCGTGGCGATCACGAGCGCGCTGCTCATCGGCCTTGGCTTTCCGGTGCTCGAGGCCCTGACCTTCACGCTGATTTTCAATACCGCGCCAGTCGCCTTCGGCGCGCTTGGCGCTCCCATCACCGTGCTCGGTGCCGTCACCAGCTTGCCGCCTGATGTGCTCGGACAGATGGTCGGCCGCCAGCTGCCGTTCTTTGCACTTTTGCTTCCGTTCTACGTGATTGGCATCTATGGCGGCTGGCGCTCGATCGGAAAACTCTGGCCCGGACTTCTGGTCGCAGGCGGAAGCTTTTCGCTGGCCCAGTTCGTGACCTCGAACTACATCAACTACCAGCTCACCGACGTCTTATCCTCGCTCTTCTCGCTGATCGTGACGATCGCCTTTTTCAAGGTCTGGTCGCCCGCGCCGGATGCCGAATTCGCGCTTGATCGCAGCAAGCTTGTGCCCGGTACTGCGCGCGTGGGCCTTGGCGGATGGCTGCCCTGGGTGATCATCTCGGTGGTCGTCATCGTCTGGGTCTATGCCAAGGTGTTTCTCTTCGGGGATGTCAAGATCGCGTGGCCAGGACTTCACAACCAGGTCTACATCACGCTCTACAACAAACCCTATGCGGCGATTTACGACTTCCAGCCCCTGGGTACAGGCACCGCCGTCTTTCTGTCTGCGATCATCACGGCGATCTGGGTGCGCCTGCCCGTGTCGGTGTTTCTCGGCACGATCGTCCAGACCTGGGTGCAATTGCGCATCGCCATTGCCACGGTGTGCATGATCGTTGGCCTGGCCTATGTGCTGAACTATTCGGGCATGAGCTATACGCTTGGTGTTGGCGTCGCATCAGTCGGTGCGATCTTTCCCCTGGTGTCGACCTTCCTCGGCTGGGTTGCCGTGTTTCTCTCTGGTAGTGACACCTCGGGCAACGCGCTTTTTGGCAGCCTGCAGGTGGCAGCAGCCAAGCAGCTCAATCTGAATCCAGTCCTGATGGCTGCGGCCAACTCGTCGGGCGGGGTCATGGGCAAGATGATCTCGCCGCAAAATATCGCAACCGGTGTTTCCGTTACCGAACTTAAGGGCCGCGAAGGCATCGTCTTTGCCCGGACCTTCAAGCACAGCGTGTTCTTGACCTTCCTGCTTGGCGTGCTGGTCTATTTGCAGCAGCATGTCCTGACCTGGATGATCCCGGGCAACTGAATCCAGCGAGGCGCTGCAAGGCCATGGCGCATGGCCTCTTTGAGCCCGGCGCTTAGCGCTTGGTGCGCGTTTCAGCCATACTTGCGAGATACCGGGCGGGGGCCACCGCCTGGGCCTTCTTTCTCTTTTTGCACATCGCAGGAACTCTCGCCTTGTCCCGTCGACACCGTGCGGCCTTCGTCGCGTTCTTGCTCTTATTGCTTGGCGCGGGCCCGGTCTCAAACGCGGCGTCGATCGCGCCTGTCGCAGCCGAGCATGGCATGGTCGTAAGCGCCCAGCACCTGGCGAGCGAAGTGGGCGTCGACGTTCTCAAAAAGGGCGGCAACGCCGTCGATGCCGCAGTCGCCGTGGGTTACGCGCTTGCCGTGGTCTATCCGGGTGCCGGCAACATTGGCGGGGGCGGCTTCATGACCATCCGCTTCGCCGATGGCCGCAGGACGTTCCTCGATTTCCGGGAGAAGGCGCCGCTCGCCGCGACACCCACGATGTACCTCGACGCCGATGGCAATCCGGTCCCTGGCGCAAGCCTGTATGGCTATCGGTCGGTGGCGGTGCCAGGCAGCGTCGCCGGATTCGAATACGCACTGGCCAAATACGGCTCGCAGCACCGTGCAACGCTCATGGCGCCTGCCATCGCACTGGCCGAGGACGGCTTCATTCTCGATTCTGGCGACGTCGATCTGCTGCGTTATGCGAGTGCCGATTTCCGCCGCGATCCGGCCTCGGCGGCGATTTTTCTGAAGGAAGGCCAGCCGTTTGCCGTTGGCGATCGGCTCGTGCAAAAGGATCTTGCCGAGACCCTTGAGCGCATCAGCGTGGAAGGCGCCAAGGGCTTTTACGAGGGCGCGACGGCACAGGCGATTGTCGCTGCCAGCCGCGACAATCGCGGCATCCTTAACATGGCAGACTTCGAGCAGTACACCGCGCGCGAATTCGCTCCTCTGGAATGTGACTATCGCGGCTACCACATCATCTCCGCACCGCCGCCCAGTTCCGGGGGTGCCGTGATCTGCGAGATCCTGAATATCCTCGAGGGCTATCCCTTAAAGGCGATGGGCTTTCACTCGGCTGCTGCAACCCATGTCGAAATCGAGGCCATGCGCCAGGCGTTCGCTGATCGCAATACCTATCTTGGTGATCCTGCCTTCGTTACCAATCCGCTTTCGCAGTTGCTCGACAAGAACTACGCGGCGAAGATCCGTAGCGGCATCGATGCCGCGCATGCTCGCCGTTCGGCCGATGTGCGAGCAGGCATCGTCGCCAATGAAGGAGCCAACACCACCCACTATTCGATCGTCGACAAGGACGGCAACGCGGTCGCCGTGACCTATACGCTGAACCGCTTCTTTGGCGCGCGCATCACGGTGCCTGGGACGGGCATCCTGCTCAATGACGAGATGGACGACTTCGCCGTCAAGGCGGGAGCAGCCAACATGGACGGGCTGGTGCAATTTGACGCCAACACGATCGCACCTGGCAAACGGCCATTGAGTTCGATGAGCCCGACGATCGTGACCCGTGACGACAAGCTCGTGATGGTGCTCGGCACCCCCGGCGGCAGTCACATCCCCACGGTCGTCGTCGAGACGCTGATCAACGTCCTTGACTATCGGATGGACGTGCAGGAGGCGATCGACGCGCCGCGCTTTCACCAGCAGTGGCAGCCCGAGCAGACGGGTGCTGAACCGTACGCGTTCAGTGCCGACACGCTGGCCATCCTGACATCGATGGGCCATACCTTTGGGCCGACCGTGGGCGGCAACCAGGTGGCGGCCATCCTTCTTGGGGCACCTGCGCTTGACGCCGCACCCGTTGCCGGCAACCGGCTTTACGGCGCGATCGATCCCCGTGGGCATTCCGGCTTGGCGCTTGGCTATTGAATCCCGGGTTGGGGCATACTCTTTGCAAGGCGCAATCGGCGCGCGCCTGGGCATGGCCGATCAAAACGCGTGAATTGACATGAGAAACACGACTTTTCCGTTGATGCTGGTGGTTTTTGGCGCAGCCTGGCTTGCGCACGAAGCGGGATGGTTCAGCGACTGGGTGTCGCTGATCGCCGTTGCGCTGATTATCATTGGCGCTGCGATTCCCGTAACCGAAGGCATCAATCGCAGCAGCGTCGTGGCCGGCCCGATGCTGATTTACTGTGGTGCTGCCTGGCTCTTGTACCTGCACGAGCGCATCTCCGAGCGGGTCGTCTGGCCGCTTGGCATCATCGTCTGGGGACTCTTGCTCCTGGTCTCGCGCCTGCCACAGATTCCCGATGCGCGCCGTCGCGATCGCGCCGATGCGCTGCGTCGGCCACCGCCGCCGCTTTGATCGCTTCAATCCGACTTGGCCTTGCGCTGCTCTGGCGCGACTGGCGCTCGGGCGAAATCCGCCTCCTTGCGGCCTCGCTTGCGATCGCCGTCGCCGCCATGACGTCGGTGGGATTTTTTGCCGACCGACTGCGCTCGGGGCTTGAGCGCGACGCGGCACAACTGCTTGGCGCTGACCTGATTGTCTCAAGCGATACGCCCATCGATGGCGAATTCGAGGCCCAGGCGCAACGGCTGCATCTGGTGCGCGCAACGACGGTGCTTTTTCCGAGCATGACCCAGGCGGCACCGGCTGCGCGCCTGTCATCGGTGAAAGCCGTCTCGGAAGGTTATCCGCTGCGCGGTGCACTGCGCACGGCGCTCGTTGCCAACGGGCCGGATCAGGTGGCAGCCGGGCGCCCCAAAGCGTTCGGGCTTTGGGTCGATCCAGCGCTTCTTGTCGATCTCGGCGTCGCCGTCGGCGCAAAAATCCGCCTGGGCGATGCCGACTTCACAATCGAGCGCGTCATCACCGCCGAGCCTGACCGAGGACTCTCGCTTGTGACCATTGCGCCGCGCGTTCTGATGCGCATCGAAGATCTCGACGCGACGCACCTGATCCAGCCCACCAGCCGTGCCACCTACCATTTGCTTGTCGCTGGCGATGCACCTAATGTCGAGGCCTTCAAGGCATGGCTGGCACCAAAGCTCAAGCGCGGCGAGCACATCGATTCGCTCGAAGACGGCAGGCCCGAGGTGAGGGCAACGCTTGATCGCGCGGAACAGTTTCTGTCCCTGGTGGCGCTGCTCACGGCGATGCTGGCAGCGCTTGCCATTGCACTTGCGGCAAGACGTTTCACCGAGCGCCACCTCGATGCCTGCGCCGTCATGCGCTGCCTTGGCAGCACGCAGGCAGAGCTGCTGCGAATTCTCTCGGTCGAGTTCGGCGCCATCGGCCTTCTGGCCTCGGTGGTGGGGGCCGTGCTCGGGTTCGTGACCCACTTCATATTTCTGGCCGTGCTGGGCTCGATTCTCAAGCACGACCTGCCCGAGCCGCACTTGAGCGTGGCGCTGCAGGGGCTTTTGGTGGGCATGACGCTCCTGGTCGGTTTCGCCTTGCCGCCGATCCTGCAGTTGCGCCACGTCGCGCCGATCAGGGTGTTAAGGCGCGATACCGGCCAGCCGAGCCTGAGTGCTTCTGGTGCCTATCTGTTTGGCGCCCTGCTTTTTCTCGGACTTCTGCTCTGGACCGCCCACAGTATCAAGATCGGGCTGATCACGGCGGCAGGCTTTGCAGGCTCGTTCGGCTTCTTTGCGCTCGCGACGATCGCCGTGCTGTGGCTGCTCAAGCGTCTTCGCTCGCATATCGGCGGCTCGGGCACGCTGCGTTTTGCGCTGGCCTCGATGCAGCGCCGGCCGGCTGCGACCATCGTGCAGACGGTGGCGCTGGCCATAGGCCTGATGGCGCTCTTGCTGTTGTCGGTGACGCGCGAGGACCTGATTTCCGGCTGGCGCAGGGCAGCGCCCGCCGATGCGCCGAATCGTTTTGCCATCAATATCGAACCCGATCAAAAAGACGGGTTTGCCGCGCTTGTCAAAACCGGTGTCGCCGGGCCGATCGATCTGGCGCCGATGATCCGTGGACGCCTTGTTGCCATCAATGGCGAAGCGATCACGGCCACGAGCTACAAGGACATGCAAACCAAACGCCTTGTCGAGCGTGAATTCAACCTCAGCTATGGCAAGGACAAGCCCGATTACAACCGGATTGTTGCCGGGCAGTGGTTCAAGCCCGACGCGATCGACGAACTCTCGATCGAGGAAGGCATCGCCAACGCGCTCAAGGTCAAGCTTGGCGACCGCCTGCGCTTCGATGTCGCAGGCGAAGAGGTCGAAGGCCGCATTTCCAGCGTGCGCAAGCTCGAGTGGGATTCGATGCACGTCAATTTTTTCGTGATCTTTCCGCCGCGCTCGCTTCAGCCTTTGCCGCAGACCTGGATTTCGGCGTTCCATACCGGTGCAGGCGGCGATGCGCTGACCGGTCGCATCGTCAGCCACTATCCCAACGTCACCGTCATCGACATGCAAGCGGTGCTCAAGCAGGTCCAGGACATTCTCGATCAGGTCATTACCGCCGTCGAATTCCTGTTCAGTTTCACGCTCGCCACGGGCATTCTCGTGCTCTATGCCGCGCTCTTGTCCTCGCGCGATGAGCGCGTGCGCGAGGCAGCGCTATTGCGCGCGCTTGGCGCATCACGGCAGCAGCTTGCGCGCTCGCAGTTTTCCGAGTTTGCCTTTGCCGGCGCGCTCGCCGGCGTGCTTGCAGCGCTTGCGGCGGTGATCGTGGGCGATGTGCTTGCGACCGAGGTCTTCGGCTTTGGCTACGTCTTTCGCCTTTTGCCCTGGGTGCTTGGCATCGCGGGCGGTCTTGCAATCGCGCTGCTTGGCGCG
>CAJCIC010000098.1 GCA_903970185.1 Gammaproteobacteria bacterium | reverse complement strand
CGCCGAGCGCAAGCGCGCGCTGCAGGCCTTGAACAGCCTGCTTGCCAATCCCGCCGTTGCCCGCGACAACTTCGATCTGTTGACCGGGGACGCCGGAGCCGTCCTTGGCCTGTTGACGGCGCCGAATTCCGATGAGCGCAGCCATCTTGCGCAGATCTGGAGCGAGGAGCTCGACCGCCTGGCCGCCGACACGAGCCTGTCCAACACCGATCGGCTGCTTGCCATCGATACCAAGATTTCGCTTGCCCGCATGACCGCGGGCAAGGGCCCGTTGCCTGCAGCGCTTGTGAGCCAGGTGCGCGAGCAGGCCGACCAGATGGACAAGGCCACGAGCAACAGTTACGAGCGCCAGTCGGTGATCAACGCAGCGGCGGGCAATCTTGTCGACGCCGGCCTGCTTGATGATTCGGATGCGCTTCTGAAGGCTGAACTCAAGCGTTCCCATTCGCCTTACTACTTCATGCTGGATCTGGCCGCGAACGCCAAGAAGCGGGGTGACAAAGAGGCCGCCCTGAGCTGGTATCGCCAGGCCTACATGGCCTCCGAAGGGCCTGCAACGCGCCTTCAGTGGGGCGTCGTCTATGTTCGGGCTCTGGTTGAGCTTGATCCTGGCAACGAGACCGAGATCGTGGCCACGTCCGAGTCGATCCTAAAGGAAGTCGGCGGCATGCAAAACGCGTTTTATGAACGCAACTTGTCAGCGCTGACGCGCTTGCATGATGTGCTCATCGACTGGGACGCGAAGAACCAGCACAAGACTGCCATGGCCCGGATACAAACCTCCGTAACGTCGCTCTGCAGCGGCCTGGCTGCGAGTGATCCGCAGCACGCCAGCTGCGATTCGCTGCTCAAGCCGGGCAAGATCCGGCCGGCGTAGATAGGACGGAGCGGGCCGGCAGCGGCTCGGTGCCGGCGCGCGACAGTTCGCGCCGCGCTGGCGACCCTTGATCGCATCGTCGTGCTGCAAAGGCGCGGCTTTGCCATGCTCCTCGCATGCCAACTCGAGGAGCGCACTTGAAACTTTCCCCACCTGTGTACCGGGCCACGCGCAAGGCGCCGCTTCTGGCTGCCTTGTTGCTCGCGTTTGCCGCATCGACTGTGATGGCGGCAGAGCTTCGCGTGCGCATCGACAACGTCACCAAGCCAGGCGCTACGGTCTATCTCGCCCTGTATGACAACGCCGGCGATTTTGCCGCCTCCAGGCAGGGCATCGCCGGCCAGTTTCTCCGCGCAGACGGTGGCGAGGCGGCCGCGACCTTTCTTGATGTCAAGCCTGGCCGTTATGCAATCGCCGTCTTTTGCGACGAGAACGGCAACGGCAAGCTCGATACCAATCTTCTTGGCGTGCCGATCGAGCGCGTTGGTTTTTCACAAGACGCCCAGGGCGCGTTCGGGCCGCCGAGTTTTGACGCAGCAGCCTTCGACGTTGCCGACGACGTCGCAATCGTCATCCATTTGCACTAAGGAGAAACTATGCATCCGAGCCGATTTCATCGCCGCGACTTCCTTGCCCTCCTGGGCTCGCTTGGCGCCACCGCCCTCGCCCAGGCCGTGCCGGCGCTTGCCCTCGCCGAAACCGCAACGCCAGAAGGCGCGGGCGCAAGTGACCCGTGGATGACCGATTTTGACGCCGCGCTGTTGCGGCACGACTGGAGCCTTGGCTGGCGCACGCCCGCAGGTGATCTGAAGGGTGTGGCCAAGGTCGAAGGCAAGTTTCCAGCGGCCGTGACCGGCGTTCTCTATCGCAATGGCCCGGCGGGGCACGACCTTGGCGGACTGCGCTATCACCACTGGTTCGATGGCGACGGCATGATCCAGCGCTTTGAAATCTCGCAGGACGCCGTGCTCCATACAGGACGGTTCGTTCAGACCGACAAGCGCATCGCAGAAGTCGGTCAAGGACGGCGCCTGGTCGAGGCCTTTGGTACCAAATTGCCTGACCGGATTGCCGTGACCTCGCCCGATACGCTGAATACGGCCAACACCAGCGTGTTGCTGCTGAACGACGAGCTGCTCGCCCTCTGGGAGGGTGGCTCGGCTGTCGCGCTCGATCCGGTCACGCTTGCGACCCGTGGCGTCAAGACCTGGCGCCCCGATTTGAAGGCAATGCCGTTCTCGGCGCACCCAAGGGTTGATCGTGACGGCGTTGTCTGGAATTTTGGCGTCGGCTCGACCAAGGACGTATTGATCGTCTACAAGATCGGTGCCAAGGGCGATTTGCAGCGCGCCGAACTCGTGCCCGTCAAGGATGTGCCAATGATCCACGACTTCGCCATGACCGAGCGCCACCTCGTTTTCCTGATGCCGCCGCTTGTCATCGAGGCTGAGCGCTTGATGACGTCGAGTTTTCTCGATGCCCATCGCTGGCGCCCCGAGCTGGGTATGCGGGTTCTTGTGATTGACAAGGACGACTTTGGCCGCCGCAGCGAATTCGAATTGCCCGCGGGTTTTCTTTTTCACCTGGGCAATGCGTGGGAAGACGACGCGGGCCAGATTCGTGTCAACTATGTGCGCGCCGATCAGCCTGATTTTATCTTTGGCGATGCGCGCCTGGTCATGCGCGGGCGCTATCAGTCGACCCCGGCGACGAAGTTGGCGGTGGCCACGCTCGATCTGAAATCCGGGCGCGCGACGCAGGAAATCCTGCCCATCGAGGCCGAGTTTCCGCGCATCGACTACCGTTTTAACGGCAAGCGCTATCGCGACGTCTTCCACATTACGCTGGCGCTTGATGGCCGGCCGGGATTTGCCGCAGTGGCCAAGACCAACATCGAGACCGGCGCGAACGAGCGCTACGAGTACGGCAGAAGCCGCCTCGTCGAGGAACACGTGTTCGTCGCCGATGGCAGTGGTCCGGGCTGGCTCATCGGTACGTCGCTTGACGTGACGTCCGGCCTGACCGTTCTTTCGTGTTTCTCGGCAGCAGATCTTGCCAGCGGGCCGGTTGCCGTCGCGACCTTGCCCTATGCATTGCCGCTGGGCTTTCATGGCAACTTCCAGAGAACGTGATCTCACGCCGCCTCGTTCATGGATGCGGCGCGACTTTGCGGCTAGGCTAGTGCCTTTCCGGTGGATCGATGACGTGCCTTCCTTGACTTCTGCTCCGAAATGCGATGCGCCCACGCCACAACAGGTGCTGGTCTCGCAACTGCGTTACCTCCTCCTCGTTGCGGCGTTCAATTTCGTCATCGCCGTCATCCTCTGGCTGGTTTTGCCCTCGATCGGAACATTCGTGTCGATCCTGATCTATTCGGAATGCATCGGCACTTCGATTTTCGCCTTGCATCTCGGGGCGAGCCTGTTGCCCTTGCCCGGGTCACCCGGTGTGCGCGAGACCGAGCGCATCGTCATCGCGACCCCGCTTGGCCTTGGCTTCGGGTCATTTGTCGCGGCGACGCTGGTTGGCGATCCTGCCTCGCCATTCATGATGCTCAGGGCCCCGCGCTTTGAAATCATCACGACCATCATCGCAAGCGCGGTGATGGTTTACTTCCTGTGGACGAGGCAGCGCCTGATCGAAGAGGCGAACGCACGTGCGCGCGCAAGCCAGCTTGCGGCAGAGGCGCAATTGCGCCTCCTGCACAGCCAGCTTGAGCCGCACATGCTGTTCAATACGCTGGCGAATCTGCGCATTCTGGTTGAGGCCGATCCGGCACGCGCGCAGACCATGATTGATCAACTGATTGCCTACCTGCGCGCCACGCTTGCCGCTTCGCGCGTCGATACCGTTACGCTTGATGCCGAATTCGAGCAGCTTACCGCCTACCTCGAATTGATGCGCGTGCGCATGGGCGAGCGCCTTGCCTATCATCTTGACGCCAGTGTCGCAGCCCGCGGCCAGCAGGTGCCGCCGATGCTCTTGCAGCCGCTGGTGGAAAATGCCATCAAGCATGGCTTGGAGCCTGCCATTGACGGTGGCGAAATTCGCGTGAGCGCAACCATCGAGAAGGCGCAACTGGTTCTCGTCGTCGAAGACTCGGGCCTTGGCGCCGCATCGGATGTTCATGACGGCTACGGACTCGCGCACGTGCGCGAGCGCCTCGCTGTGCTCTACGGGCCGCGGGCGACGCTTGCGGTCACTGCCGTTGCACCGCACGGCTTTCGCGTGCAAATTGGCATCCCGCTTAAGGAACAACCCCGATGAAACCCTGTGCGCTGATCGCCGAGGATGAGCCGCTGCTTGCCGCATCGATGATCTCGATGATGCAAAAGGCCTGGCCCGAACTTGAGATTGTCGGGCCGGCGACCAACGGCGAGGAGGCGGTGCAGCTCGCCCTGTCGCGAGCGCCTGATATCCTTTTCCTGGACATTCGCATGCCCGGCAAGAGCGGCCTTGAGGTGGCGTCGATCGTGGTCGACGACTGGCCTGAGGGCAGGAAGTCTCCGCTCATCGTGTTTGTCACCGCCTATGACGAATTCGCCATTGCCGCATTTGAGCGCGAAGCCGTCGATTTTGTCCTAAAGCCGGTGGTGCCACAGCGCCTTGCAACGACCGTCGAGCGGCTCAAGGCGCGCTTGCTCGAACGAGCTGCGCCAGGGGCCAAGGCCGATGAACTGGCGCTGCTGTTGCAACGCGTGCAGGCCTTGTCTGCGACGAGCGTGCCACGCCAGGAGCGCCTTGATGTGTTGCATCTGGGCCTGGGCGACACCGTCAAGATGGTTCAGGTCAAAGACGTATTGATGTTCGAGGCCACGGACAAGTACGTCAACGTCGTCTCGCGCCAGGGCGAAGGTCTGATTCGCATCAGCATGCGCGAATTGCTCGCGCGCGTGCCAGAGAACATGTTCTTGCAGGTTCACCGCAGCGTGGTCGTCAATCGCCTTGCAATCGTTTCCGCGCAGCGCGACGACCTCGGGCACGTCACCCTCGAAGTCACCGGCGTGCCACGGCGCATCGCCGTCAGCCGCGCCTTCGCCCATCTGTTTCGGCCGATGTAGCGAAGGCTTTTCGCTCGCCTGCGGGTTGCGCTTTGAGCCGTCGCCAGCGCGCATCGGCAATCCCTGATCTAATTTGCCTTTCTCCTCCACAATAAATTAATCATGCCCGATCTTTTCGATCCGCTCCGTGTCGGGGCGCTGTTGCTTCCGAACCGCATTCTGATGGCTCCGCTGACGCGCTCGCGTGCGAGCCTTGATACCCGCGTCCCAGGCGATCTGGCGCTCGCATATTATGTCCAGCGCGCCTCTGCCGGCCTGATCATTACGGAGGCGACATCGGTGGACCCGATGGGCGTGGGCTATGCTGCAACGCCGGGAATCTGGTCGCCCGAGCAGGTCGCGGGCTGGCGCCGCATCACGGAGGCGGTGCATCGCGCCGATGGCCGCATCTTCTTGCAGCTTTGGCACGTCGGTCGCATTTCCGATCCGAGCTTTCTTAGCGGACAGCTGCCGCTTGCACCCAGTGCCATTGCTGCCGTGGGCAACGTCAGCCTTTTGCGCCCGGAACGGCCATTTCCGGTGCCGCGGGCGTTGTCTGCGGAAGAAGTCGCCGGCATTGTCGAACAGTTCCGCCATGGCGCGCAAAACGCGCTCGAGGCAGGTTTTGATGGTGTCGAGATTCACGGCGCCAACGGCTATCTTCTTGACCAGTTCCTTCAGGATGGCTCGAACCATCGGCACGATCAGTACGGCGGCTCGATCGAAAATCGCGCGCGCCTGCATCTTGATGTGACCGACGCGGTGGTTGGCGTATGGGGCGCAGATCGTGTCGGCATGCACCTCGCGCCACGCGCCGATGCGCATGACATGGGCGACTCGGATCGCCTGTCGACCTTTACCTATCTTGCACGCGAACTGGGACGGCGCAAGCTGGCATTCATTCTCGCGCGTGAATATATCGGCGAGGACAGCCTCGGCCCCAGGCTGAAGGAAGCGTTCGGTGGCGTCTACATCATCAACGAAAAGCTCAATTTCGAGAGCGCCACCGAAGCCATCAAGAGCCAGCGCGCCGACGCCTGCGCGTTCGGCATGAAATTCATTGCCAATCCCGATTTGCCAGAGCGCTTTCGCCTCGGCGCGGAATTGAACAAGGCCGATATGACAACGCTTTACGCCGGTGGCGCCAAAGGGTATACGGACTATCCGAGCCTGACCGAATCCGAGGTCGCTTAACGCAATTGCCAGGCGCGCGTAAACTGACGCAGTTCAAGGCGGGGGGGCGAATGCGCTTCGTCGTGGCCGTGCTGATGATGCTGTTTCTCGCGCCGCTTTGGGCGGCGCCGGTGACCACGCTGTCTGTCACCACCGCCGATGGCGAGCGCAGCGCACTTGCAGCGTTGCCACCGCCAGGATCCGCGCCGGCGCCGCTCGTGCTCCTGCTGCATGGCCGGGGCGGCACTGCCGCATCGATTCTTGACGACCGGCGCGTGCTCAGTCGTTCCCCGCTTGCCGCGTGGTTGCCCATTGCCGAGCGTGAGCACATCGCCGTGATCGCCTTGCAAGGAACCAAGGGCGCAGGCGCACTTTACGGCTGGAACGACTGTCGTGCAGCCGATCGCTACAAGCCGACCGCCGATGATGTCGGCTATGTCAAGGCCGTGGTTGCGCCCCTGATTGCAAGCCATGTGGTCGATCCCCAGCGCATTTTTGTGATGGGCATGTCCAATGGCGCGATGATGGCGTTTCGTCTGGCCGTCGAGCTCGACATTCCGATTGCCGCGCTTGCTTCGGTATCGGGCAGCATGGCCGAGGCGAGTTCAAGCATCTGCAAGGCACCCACGCGGCCGATGTCGCTGTTGATGATCCATGGTACTGCCGACATGATCGTGCCGATCAAGGGAGGTGAGGTGCGCTCGATTGGCGCCGAGCGGGGTGACATCCGCTCGGTCGATGACACCATCGCAGTCTTTACCGCCCTTGACGGGCTCGCGCACGAAACGCCTCGCGTCTTTGCAATTCCGCACCGCACTGATACCGTCGACTCGACATCGATCACCGAAGAACTCTACGGCAATGATGCGCACGGCTTGCAGGTCGAGCTGCTGCGCGTTGAAGGCGGCGGACATGCGGAGCCGACCATCGACTATCCCTATGGTGCGATCTACATCGGCCTTGCCGGCGCGCAGAACCGCGACATCGAAAGTGCAGAAGTGGCGTGGAAGTTCTTTCGCGACAAGAGCGCGAAGGCGAACGTGCCGGCTCGCTAGACGATGGTGCTGCGCTCGCGCCGAAACGATGGCAGCGCGGCGTCCACGCTCGGAAATTCAAGGCGAACGCCAAGTTCGAGTTTCATCCTGGAATTCGAAAGCCGCCGCGATTCGCGCATGAATGACAGCTGTATGGGTGTTAGCCGGCTTTCGATCTCGGCGCGATCGGCACGCGGTGGACGGGGCAGGTCAAGCGTGTCGGCGATGCGATCAAAGTACTCGCCCATCAGGAGTTCGCTGTCGTCGCTGGCATTGTAGATGCGCATCGGCCGACCCGCAAACAACGCCGCCTTCAGGGCCAGGACCAGGTCGTCGGCGTGAATATGGTTGGTGTAGACGTCTTCGCTGGCATTTAGAGCGGGAAGCCTGGCGCGCAGCCTTGCTATCGGCAGGCGGTCTTTGGCATAGATGCCAGGCACGCGCACGATGGCAAGGCGAATGCCTCGCTTGCGGGCGATCTTGCGCAGTACCGTCTCGGCGTCCAGCCTGCGCCTGGCACGCGCGTTTTGCGGATCGGGTGCCCGCGTTTCGTCGATGTGCTCGCCATGGCAATCGCCATACACGCCGGTCGTGCTGACGTAGACCAGCCTGCGTACGCCCTGCAAAATTTCAACAAGGCGCCGCGTCCTGAAATCCATGCTGCCCTCGCTTGAGGGTGGCGCAAGATGGAACACCCAGGGCGCAACGATCGCGCCGGGGTGCGGCATCTGCCGGTCAAGATCGAGTTCAAGCGCACGTGCGCCAGACTGGACGATCGCCTCGCACCCTGTTCTGCTTCGCGCCGTGCCGATGACATCGAACCGGTCCACAAGCTGCCTTGCCAGCCGCTGGCCCACATCGCCGCAGCCAACGATTAGAATACGTGGCCTGGCGAGGCGCCTTGCGCTTTGAATTGACCTCACCCCCGTGCCTTCTGGCATTGAACCCCCCACATACGAGCAATGACATTTTCGGTCACGATACAGTCAAGCGGCCAACAGTTTAGCGCCGAAGCGGACGACACCGTCCTGGCCGCCGCCTTGCGCGCCGGCATTGGCCTGCCCTATGGCTGCCGCAATGGCGCGTGCGGGTCGTGCAAGGGGAAGCTCGTGTCGGGTCACGTCGAGCATGCCGTGCACCAGGCCTCTGCATTGTCTGCCGAAGAAAAGGCGCAAGGCTTCGCGCTTTTTTGCTGCGCCCGCCCGCTCGATGACCTGGTGATTTCGGCCCGGGTGGTGAAAGGCGCGGGCGACATCCCGATCCGCAAACTGCCAAGCCGCGTTGCGCAAGTCGACAAGGTGGCACCCGATGTCGTTGTCGTGCTCCTGCAACTGCCCGCGGCCGAGCGCTTTCAGTACCTCGCTGGGCAGTACATCGAACTGATCCTCAAGGATGGCAAGAGGCGGAGCTATTCGATGGCGCGCGCGCCGCACCTTGCCGACCAGGTTGAACTGCATGTCCGCCATGTCCCGGGCGGCGCATTCACCGACCAGATTTTTGCAGAAACACCGACCCAGATGAGGCCGCGCGACATCCTGCGCTTTGAGGGCCCGCTGGGTACTTTTTTCCTGCGTGATGACAGCGACAAGCCGATCATCCTGCTCGCGAGCGGCACCGGTTTTGCGCCGATCAAGGCGATAATTGAAGACTGCATCCTGAAAAAGACACGGCGACCGATGGTGCTGTATTGGGGCGGAAGGCGACCGCACGATCTGTATATGGATCAGCTCGTGCGTGAGTTTTCGACCCGGCTTGCCGATTTCAGGTATGTGCCGGTTGTCTCCGATGCGCTGGCTGAAGACCACTGGCGTGGCCGCACCGGATTTGTCCATCGCGCCGTGCTCGAGGATTTTGCCGATCTTTCCGGCCATCAGGTCTACGCCTGCGGCGCTCCTGTCGTGATCGATTCGGCCCGGCGCGATTTTGTCAGCGAGGCCGGCCTCTCACCTGACGAGTTCTATGCCGATGCCTTCACCACCGAGGCCGATCTCGCCCGCGACCCGGTTGCCTGAAGCCGTGACCAGCCTTTACCTGCCACCCCAGTTCGACCATGACGATCCCGCACATCTTGCCGAGGTCATGTCGCGCCATAACTTCGCTACGCTCTATAGCCAGCGTGACAACGCGCCGTTTGCGACCCACTTGCCGGTGCTCGCGCGACGCGAGGGCGAGGCCTGGATCATCGATGCCCACGTCGCCAAAGCCAATCCGCACTGGCAGGCGCTCGCAGCCGCGCCAGAGGCCCTCTTGGTATTTCAAGGACCGCATACCTACGTCTCGCCCACCCAGTACCGCTCTGACCGACGCGTGCCGACCTGGAACTACATTGCCGTGCACGCCCAAGGACCGATCGAAGTCACGCATGATGCCGATGAGAAGCTGGCGATCCTGCAAAGCCTGATCGCGCACCATGAACCCGAGTTCGCAAGCCGCTGGGCGGTCTTCGAAGACACGCTGCAAAAACCGCTCCTTGGCGGCATTGTCGGCTTGCGCATGCGCGTCGCCCATCTCGAAGGCAAGTTCAAATTGAACCAGCATCGCTTGGCCGATGACCGCGCCGGGCTTGCCAAGGAATACGCAGCCGGCGACGAGAACCGGCGCGAACTCGGTTACTGGATGGAAAAGCTCGGACTATGGCCCGCGCCTTGAGATCTGCTCATTCGCCGAGGTAAGCGGCGCGCACTTTCGAATCGGTAAGAAGATCCGATGCGACGCCTGTCATGGTAATCAGGCCCGATTCCATGACATAGCCACGATCGGCCGCCTGCAGTGCAAGGCGCGCGTTCTGTTCGACCAGAAGGATCGTCACGCCCTGCGCCGAGATATCTCGCACGACCTCGAAAATCTTGTCGACCATGATCGGCGAGAGCCCCATCGAAGGCTCGTCAAGCAAGAGCAGTTGCGGTTGCGACATCAGGGCCCGCGCCATCGCGAGCATTTGCTGCTCGCCACCGGACATCGTGCCGGCAAGCTGGTTGGCGCGCTCCTTCAAGCGCGGGAAGATGCCGAACATGCGCTCGATGTCCTGCTTGATCGTGGGCTCGTCGGTGCGGACATAGGCGCCCATCTGCAGGTTCTCGGTAATCGTCATGCGCGCGAACACGCCACGGCCTTCCGGCACCATGGCCAGGCCATCGCGCAATAGCCGATAGGTCGGCCGACCGCGCGTGTCTTCGCCGCGGTAGCTGATGTCCCCGGCTTTCAGGGGCAAAAGGCCGGTAATCGCCTTGAGCGTGGTGGTCTTGCCCGCGCCATTGGCACCGATCAGGGTGACGAGTTCACCCTTGTTGATGAAAAAATCGATGCCCTTCACCGCATGAATGCCGCCATAGGAGACTTCGAGCTTGTTCACGCTTAGCATGAGATCGGCCATCAGTGACCTCCGCCGAGATAGGCGTCGATCACCGCCGGATTCTTTTGCACGTCGGCGGGCACGCCCTGGGCTATTGACTTGCCATAATCAAGCACGGTGACCTCATTGCAAAGTCCCATGACCAGCTTGACGTCATGTTCGATGAGAAGAATCGTGCGGCCGTCGCGGCTGATGTTCTCAAGCAAGCCGCGCAGGCTGACCTTCTCGGTCGCATTCATGCCTGCTGCGGGCTCGTCAAGGGCCAGCAGGACCGGATCGGTGGCAAGGGCACGAGCGATTTCAAGGCGGCGCTGGTCACCGTAGGAAAGCGTTCTTGCCCGAAAATCCGCATAGCGGCTAACGCCAACATAGTCGAGCAGTTCCATCGCGCGCTGGCGGATGCCAGCCTCTTCGTTGCGTGCTGCCGGTGTTCTTAGGACTGCGCCGATGACGCCGGCATGCGTGCGCACATGACGGCCGACCATGACGTTTTCCAGGGCCGTCATCTCGCCAAACAGGCGAATGTTCTGGAAGGTGCGGGCGATGCCTGCGCGTGCCACCTCGTGCGGTGCCGAAGGCGAATAGGGCTTGCCGTCGAGCTCGAAAGTGCCGCTATCGGCCTGGTACAGCCCGGTGATGACATTGAAGAAGGTCGTCTTGCCGGCACCGTTAGGGCCGATCAGACCGTAAATCTGGCCGCGTCGGATGCTAATGCCAACATCGGATAGTGCCTGCAGGCCGCCAAAGCGCTTGTTCACGCCTTGCACGGCAAGCAGCACCGGCACGGCCGAGGGCGCCACGCCAGCGGCGTCTTGCATGATTGCTGACATCAGGCCCCCTCCGCTGCCGAGACCTTGGCCTTGATGCCACCGAGGCCCTTGCCGTGGGCGGGGGCTGGCCAAAGGCCTGCGGGTCGGGTCAGCATGATGCCAACCATGGCAAGGCCGAAGATCAGACTTCGCAGGACTTCAGGCTCAAGGACGTTGCCTGTGAAGGTCACGAGCGCCTGGCTTACCGAGGCCGGCAGGGCATGCCCGGCGGCGGTGATCGCATCGAGCACGGGCAGTCGCAGGGCCGGTACGGCATGGCGCAGGACTTCGGGCAACGCTGAGAGCAAGACCGCGCCAAGAATCACGCCCGGGATATGTCCCATGCCGCCAAGCACGACCATGGCGAGAATCACGATCGACTCGGTCAACCCGAACGACTCGGGGCTGACGAAACCCTGAAACGCCGCGAACATCGCGCCGGAAACTCCGCCAAAGCTCGCCCCCATGGCAAACGCAAGAAGCTTGATGTTGCGCGTATTGATGCCCATCGCCTTGGCAGCGATCTCGTCTTCGCGAATCGCAACCCATGCGCGCCCGATGCGGGAATCCTGCAGGCGGATGGTGACGAAGATGATGACGATGACCAGCACCAGGAACAGGTAGTAATAGAGCTGTACCGAGGGCAGCGGCAAGCCGAACACTTCGTAAGTGTCCGTGCTCAGATTGATCGGTCCAATCGTCACCGGGTCGATGTTGTCGATGCCCTGCGGCCCGTTGGTGAGATCGACCGGTGCATTGAGGTTGTTGATGAAGATGCGGATGATTTCACCAAAGCCCAGGGTGACAATTGCAAGGTAGTCGCCGCGCAACTTCAGTGTCGGCGTGCCGAGAATGACGCCGAAGGTGGCGGCCAGCGCAGCGCCTAGCGGCACGATCAGCCATACCGACAAATGGATGCCGTTCTTGGCGACGTCGGCGCCAAAAAGGGACACCAGGAAGTTGCCCAGGGTCGGGTATTGGTCGACAAACGACGCCAGCACGACTGACATTTGTGGCGAGGCGAGCAAGGCTGTCATGTACGCGCCAACCGCGTAGAAGGCGATATAGCCAAGATCGAGAAGACCGGCAAAGCCCACGACGATATTTAGGCCCAGCGCCAGCATGACGTAGAGCAGCGCAAAGTCGAGGATGCGGATCCAGGAATGGCCGCCAAGGTTGGCAAGCGAGGGCAGGACAATCAATGCGAGCGCGACCAAGGCAACGCCAACGTAGGCCTTGTGCTTGTTGGGTGTTCCGGTCAGCGATGTGATCGAATCGGTCATTGCGTGTCCTTGTTCAGGGGCTGCCGTTTGACATCAGGCACGGTCTGCAACGCGCTCACCCATGATTCCGGCCGGGCGCAGGGTCAAAACGCCGATAAGGACGACGAAGGCGAAGATGTCCTGGTAGTTGCTGCCGATGAAGCCGTCGGTGAGCTGGCCGATGTAGCCAGCGCCTAGGCTTTCGATGAGGCCAAGGATCAGGCCGCCCACCATTGCACCATAAAGGTTGCCAATGCCGCCAAGCACGGCTGCGGTGAAAGCCTTGAGTCCGGGGATGAACCCCATATAGAAATGGGCGATCGAGTAGTTCGCAGCAACCAGCACCCCAGCCACGGCGGCAAGCGCCGCGCCGATGGCAAAAGTGGCGACGATGACCGAGTTGGCGTCGACCCCCATCAGGCTCGCAAAGCGCGGATTCTCGGCAGTCGCGCGCATCGCGCGACCCAGTTTGGTGCGCTCAACAAGAAGGACCAGGCCGATCATCATCACTGCCGCAAGCACCAGAATCAGAATTTGTGTCGGCGTGATGCTCGCGCCAAGAACCGGCAGCGGCGCGGAGGGAAGCAGCGTCGGAAATACCTTGTAGTTGCGCCCGAAGATGATCATCGCCACGGTTTGCAGGATCAGCGAGACGCCAATTGCCGTAATCAGGGGTGCAAGACGCGGGGCGTTGCGAAGCGGCCTGTAGGCGATGCGCTCGATCGCGACGTTGACCGCCATGCAGACCGGAACGGCAACCAGAAGACCGATGACAAGCAGCACCGGCCCAGGCAGGCCCGGTACGAGTTGCTGCACGCCGGTGATGGTGGCATAGGCGGTGAGGGCACCGACCATCAACACATCGCCGTGGGCAAAGTTGATCAGGCTCAAGATGCCATACACCATGGTGTAGCCAAGCGCCACCAGTGCGTAGATGCTTCCGAGCACCAGTCCGTTGATGATCTGCTGAAGGAAAGTCTGCATAACGCTCCCAAACACATGGCGCATGTATGCCTGCGCGGCGCCGTCGTCGTTGCAAGTTCCAAGCCAGAATTCGTCTCTCGCGGGACGAGCGGATGATAACCGAACCCCGTCACCCCTCCAATGCGGGTTTGTGCGGTGCCCGGTCGTCTATACGTCTTCGAGCACCATCAAGGCAGCATTGCCGCCTGCGGCAGCCGTGTTGATGCTGATGCTACGTTCGTGATAGAGCCGTGCGACATGACCGGGCCCGATGTCACTGGCGCTCGCCGGCACGACAATGACCGGAATGATCGCGCCGGGTCGATCGGCAAGCCGCGTCTGCCAGCGTTCGCGCTCGCTCGTGTGCGGGTTGACCAAAAGGGCGTCAATGGCCGAGTCGTCAAGCAGCGGTCCGATCATGTCGTGCAATGCGCCATCGATGTGCTCGCGCAAGGCAAGCGGCGTTGCCCCGACGCTGGTTGCCATGATGGCGAGCTTGAGCGTTTCCTTTGGTGATGCGCCCAGACAGGCGATGACCGCGCGCGGGTGAAAGCGCAACAGGTTCTCTTCGCCGGTTGGCCCCTTAAGCTCAAGGCGCAGCTCGTTAAGCCCGAACTGCGCGAGTCGCTTGGCGAACAACTGCATCTCGCCTTGCTCTTCTGGTGTCGCGCCTTGCAGGCAGCGCCGCAACAGCAGCGAGACATTGCGCTGCGCATGCGCCAGCTGCGTTGGCGCGGAAAGCGCGAGGGCAACGCCAAGGCGCGCGAGGTAAAGTGGACCTCCTGCCTTGGGCCCGGTACCTGACAGGCCTTCACCGCCAAACGGCTGCACCCCGACGACAGCGCCGATCATGTTGCGATTGACGTATAAGTTGCCCACGTTGGCACGCAAACGTACGCGTTCGATATGTTCGTCAATGCGGCTGTGAACGCCCATGGTCAGGCCAAACCCGGTGCGGTTGATGTCCTCGAGCAAGCCTTCCCAGTCTTCTGCCCGATAGCGCACGACGTGCAAGACTGGCCCGAAGACTTCGCCTGGAAGACTCGCAACACTCGGAATCTCGATGATCGTGGGTGCTACGAAGGTGCCTTGTGCATGGCGCTCGCCAAGCGCAAGCCGCGTCACGCGAAAGCCGCGCGCGCGCATGCTGGCGATGTGCGCTTCGAGCCGATCGTAAGCCTCGCGATCGATCACCGGCCCAATATCGTTGGCGTAGCACGTGGTCGCCCCGACCGACAGTTCGGCAAAGGCGCCATAGAGCATGTCAAGCACACTTTGTGCGGCGTCGTCCTGGATGCACAGCAATCTGAGCGCCGAGCATCGCTGGCCGGCAGAGTCGAATGCCGAGGCCAGCACGTCCTGCGTGACCTGCTCTGCCAGCGCGCTCGAGTCAACCAGCATGGCGTTGACGCCTCCTGTCTCGGCAACCAGGACCGGATCGTCAAGGCGTTTGGACAGCGTGCGCGCGATGCCTTTGGCGACAGCGCTCGAACCGGTAAACAAGACGCCACCGATGTGCGCGTGCGCAACCAGCGGCGCCCCGACTGACTCGCCATCCCCTGGCAGCAGTTGCAACACATCGGTGGCGATGCCGGCGCGATGCAGGAGCGACGTGGCAAGTGCTGCAACAAGCGGAGTTTGCTCGGCCGGTTTTGCCAGAACGCAGCGGCCCGCGGCAAGCGCTGCGACCACCTGGCCGGTAAAGATCGCAAGCGGGAAATTCCAAGGCGAAATGCAAACCAAGGGCGCACCTTGCTCCACGCCATGCGTGTCTCGCACCTGGGCCGCGTAGTAGCGGCAAAAGTCAGCGGCCTCGCGCACCTCGCCCAAGGCATTGGCAAACGATTTGCCGGCCTCGCGCATGAGCAGCGCGCAAAGTTCGATGCGCGCCTCTTCGATGTATGCGGCAGCGCGATCAAGCACGGCTGCGCGCTGGGCCCCGCTCGTCGCGGCGAACCCGGCTTGCGCGCCCAAGGCGCGGGCAACGGCACTGTCGACATCGTCCGCGTGGGCTGCGATGACGCTGCCCACGATGTCGGTGTGATCTGCCGGATTGGCGAGCGTCGTTGGCGCGCGCGCGGCGACGCCGTGCGTGGGCGCTGCGAGCCAACGGTGCGAAGCAAAGGCGTTGAGTTGTTGCTCGATCTCGCGAAGACGGGTTTCGCAGGCGAGATCCAGTCCGCCTGAATTGATGCGCAGCGGGGCATACAGATCGCGTGGCAGCGCAATCCTCGGATGCGAGGCCGCATGGCCTTCGAGGGTCCTCGCGACGGGATCGCTGGCAAGTTCGGAAAGTGGCACGTTCGCATCGACGATGCGATTGACAAACGAGGAGTTCGCGCCGTTTTCAAGAAGCCGGCGCACGAGGTAGGCGAGGAGTGTTTCATGGCTGCCCACCGGCGCATAGATGCGGCAGGCAATGCCGTGGCTGTCGATCACTTGATCGTAGAGCGTCTCTCCCATGCCATGCAGGCACTGGAATTCGAAATCAGTGTCGGCGACCCTGGCGTCGATTGCCGCCTGCCTGACCCATGCGAGGCTATAGGCATTGTGCGTGGCAAATTGCGGATAGAGCGCATCGGTTGCAGCCAGCATGCGCCTTGCGCACGCCTGATAGGCGACATCCGTGTGCACCTTGCGCGTGTAGACGGGATAGTCGCTCTGGCCCTCGATCTGGGCACGCTTGATTTCCGAATCCCAGTAGGCCCCTTTGACGAGGCGCACCATGACACGGCGGCGATGGCTGCGCGCAAGCGCAATGATCCAGTCGATGACCGCCGGTGCACGCTTCGAATAGGCCTGCACGACAAAACCGAGACCGTCCCATCCGGCCAGTTGCGCATCGCCAGCCAGCGCTTCGAGCAGATCGAGCGACAGATCGAGCCGCTCGGATTCCTCGGCATCGATGTTAAGGCCGATATCGTACTCGCGCGCGCTCAGCGCGAGCGACTTCAACACCGGCAGCAACTCGCGCATGACGCGCATGCGCTGGCTGCGCTGGTAGCGCGGGTGCAGGGCCGAAAGCTTGATCGAGATGCCAGGCCCGAGCTTGACGCCGTGCCGCTTGCCGCTGGCGCTTTTGCCGATGGCGAGGATGGCGTGGCGATAGGCAGCAAGATAGCGCTTGGCGTCGGCGGCGGTTAAGGCGGCCTCACCGAGCATGTCGTAGGAGTAGCGATAGCCGCGTTCCAGGTTGGGCTCGCCGTTCTCGATGGCGTCCTCGATCGTTTCACCGGTCACGAACTGGCGCCCAAGCATGCGCATGGCCAGATCGACGGCTTTGCGGATGACCGGCTCGCCGCCCTTGCCCAGCAGGCGGGTGAGGGCGGCGCCAAGCGAGTCCTGGCTATGGGTGGCGACGAGTTTGCCGGTCAAAAGCAATCCCCACGACGCGGCATTGACGAAAAGCGACGGGCTTTGACCGAGATGGGCCTGCCAGTCTGCCTTGCCGATCTTGTCGCGGATAAGTGCGTCACGAGTCGCCGCATCGGGGATGCGCAAGAGGGCCTCGGCAAGGCACATGAGCGCGATGCCTTCATCGCTGGAAAGTGAAAACTCGCGCATGAGGGCGTCCACGCCACTTGCGCGCGTGCGCTTGGCGCGGACTTTTTCGACCAGGTTCAAGGCGAATGCGCGAACTTTCGCCTCGGATTCAGGCGAAAGCCGGGCTTCCTCGCAAAGCGCGAGCACGGCCGCGGACTCGGATGGCCGCATCAGTGCGTCGATGACCTCGCGTTCGGGTGACGGTGGCGGGCAGGAGAAGTCGAAAGTCATGAAGAAAGGGCCAGAAGGCAAAAAAGGCGCTAGGGCGAATGGCGGCCGTAATGGTAGCGCGGGTAGCGCGGGTAGCGCGGGTAGCGCGTGTTTCGCGCGCGAAGAAGACCTGGCAAGTCGCTTCCGACTGGTTTTAGCTGCTGGCTTAAAGAATTGGTTTCGTGTAACTTAGAAAGGTTCGCCAGCTTGGGGCGCGTGGACGGTGCTTTGGGCATCGCCTGGCTCGTTCGTTTTACTGGTCGATCAGTTATGAATACTCATCGATAAATGGAGAGGAAACCGATGAAACACCAGAAAAAATTGTTATGCCTGGCACTCGTGGCAGGCTTTGCAGCTGCGGCACCGGCGATGGCCGAGGACGTGATCGTGAAGATCGGACACGTTGGTCCTATCACCGGAAACATTGCCCACCTCGGCAAGGACAACGAGAATGGCGCGCGCATGGCCGTTGATGACCTGAATGCCAAGAACGTCATGATCGGTGGCAAGCACGCCAAGTTCGAGCTCGTGGCAGAAGACGACGCTGCCGATCCGAAGCAAGGCACAGCCGCTGCGACCAAGCTGGTCGACGAGAAGGTCAACGGCGTTGTCGGTCACTTGAATTCAGGCACTTCGATTCCGGCCTCGCGCATTTATGCCGCCGCCGGCATCCCCGAAATTTCGCCATCTGCGACGGCCGTGGCGTACACCGCCAACGGTTACAAGTCGGTATTTCGCGTGGTGGCCAATGACGGCCAGCTGGGTGGAACGCTTGGCAAGTACGCAGTCGATACCCTGCACGGCAAGAACATCGCCGTCGTCTCGGACAAGACCGCCTACGGTGACGGCGTCGCCGACGAGTTCTCCAAAGCAGCCAAGGCCGCGGGCGCGACCATCGTTGATCGCGAGTTCACAAGCAACAATGCCGTTGACTTCCAGTCGATCCTGACGACCATCAAGGGCAAGAGCCCGGACGTGATCTTCTACGGTGGCATGGACGCCCAGGCCGGTCCGATGCTGCGCCAGATGCAACAGCTTGGCATCAACGCCAAGTTGATGGGCGGCGATGGCATCTGTACCGCCGAGCTTGCCAAGCTGGCGGGCGACAGCATGAAGGACGGCGAAGTGGTGTGCGCTGAAGCCGGTGGTGTCGAGCCATCGCAACAGAAGCCGCTTGACGACTTCAAGGCCCGCTACAAAGCCAAGTATGGAACCGAAGTGCAGATCTACGCGCCGTATTCGTATGACGCCGTGATGGTTCTGGCCGACGCGATGGAGAAGGCCGGATCGTCAGAGCCTGCCAAGTACCTGCCTTTCCTGCAGAAGGAAAACTACAAGGGTGTAACCGGCGACATCTCGTTTGATGCCAAGGGTGACATCAAGAATGGCAGCTTGACCCTGCACACGTATAAGGGTGGTGAAATCACCACGATCGGCGTCGTGCGCTGATTGTTTGATGAAGGCGTAGTCGCAAAAGGCCGCTTGCGCGGCCTTTTGCTTGTCTGGGGTAGCAGATGCGCAGCATTGAGCATCTGGCAAGCGCTCGCGAAGAAGGCTGTCTGGCGGCTGCTTGCATCGCGCGTTAATTGGCACAGGCCAGAGTCAGGGCCTGGGGGATCGGCAGGATGGCAAAACGCAGGGAGTTTCTGACTCGCGTGCTGCGCTTGGGCGGCGCGGGCTTGTATAGCGGCTATGTCGCCGGGTGTGTGACCCGCCCGCCGGAGCGGGCAGCGACTCCTGCGGTCGCCCCCGTAGCCCCTGCAAGCACGGCGCCTGGCGCGCAAAAACCGGCGCCAACACTTGCCGAAGGAATGCCCAATCCGCCGCCCGATATCTTCGATGCGTCCCTGATCGACGGCGATTTCTGGCAAAAGCCGCGAACCCTCAATCTTTACCGCCTGGCCACGCGCGAACAGATCTCTCTTCTTTACTGGAAGGATGGCGCCATGGTCGACGGCGCCTACGACAAGGTTTGCACGATCTTGCGCGATGTCCAGGCGGGCAAGACCATCCGCATGGACCCCAAGCTGATCGAAACCCTCTGGGCATGCCAGGCCTTCTGCGCGCGCTACGGCATCCACCATCCGCTCACCGTGCTCTCCGGCTATCGCACGCCCGCGACCAATCGCAAGTTGATCGAGCAGGGGCTGCCTGCTGCGCGCAAGTCGCTGCATCTGGATGGCCAGGCGGCAGACGTGCGCATCGTCGATCTCGATCCCGAGGTGCTAGGGGGTCTGGTCAAGAGCTTCGAGCGCGGCGGTGTCGGTTTTTATTTCCGTCCAGGCGGGGCCACGGGGGGCTGGATTCACACCGACACCGGCGTGAACCGCGTGTGGCGTGGCTAAAAGAGCGTGATCGGTTGTCCTACGCAGGCGCCCCGAGACGGGGTATATTGTGATTTGTTTCAATCCCTTAAAGATATCGTTTCATGTGGTTCATCCTAATTGGCCTTTTGCTGCTGTTGATGAAATGGTTCGCGTTCGGGCCGGTGGCCGATTGGTCGTGGTGGCTCGTTCTGACGCCGTTTTTCCTGGCGCTCCTGTGGTTTGAGGTGATCGAGCCGTTTTTCGGTCTCGACAAGCGCAAGGTCCACGACGAAGTCGAAAAGGTCAAGCAGGAACGCATCAGAAAGCAGCTCGAGCGCACGCCCAGGCGCTAGTCAAACAGATCGAGATCGGTCACGGCGCCGACGCTGGCGCTGCTCGTCAAGCGCGCGAATTTGGCCAACACGCCGCGGCTATAGCGGGGTTTCGGTGCGACCCAGCGCGAGCGCCGCAAAGCGATCGTTTCATCGTCGACCTCAAGCTGAAGCAAAAGCCTGTGGGCATCGATCGTGATCAGATCGTTTTCTTCGATCAATGCGATCAAGCCGCCGACATACGCCTCGGGAGCGACGTGGCCCACCACCATGCCCCAGGTACCTCCCGAAAAGCGGCCATCGGTGATGAGCCCGACCGATTCGCCAAGTCCCTGACCGACGAGCGCCGAGGTGGGCGCTAGCATCTCGGGCATGCCCGGGCCGCCTTTCGGCCCGACATAGCGGATCACGACCACATCGCCTGGCTTGATTGCGCGCGCGACGATCGCGTCCATGGCAGCGTACTCGGAGTCAAAGACGCGCGCAGGTCCGATGATCACGGGATTTTTCAGGCCGGTAATTTTGGCCACGCACCCCTCGGTTGCGAGATTGCCCTTGAGGATCGCAAGGTGGCCCTGGGGGTAAAGCGGTGCCTCCAGGGTGCGGATGACATCCGCAAGGGGCGCTTTTCGTGGCGCCGCAAGGGCGATCTCCTCTGCAAGCGTCTTGCCCGTGATGGTCAGGCAGCTGCCATCGATGAGCTTTCCCTCCAGCAGAATCCTGAGGACTTCGATTACGCCACCCGCCCGGTGCAAATCGGTGGCAACGAAGCGCCCCGAGGGCTTCAGATCGCAGATCACGGGAACGCGTTTTCGGATTGCCTCGAAGTCGTCAATGGCAAACGGCACCTCGGCGGCGTGGGCGATTGCAAGGTAGTGCAAGACCGCGTTGGTCGAGCCGCCAAGCGCCATGATGAGAGCCACGGCATTGGTGATCGATTGACGCGTAATGATGTCGCGCGGCCTAAGGTTGGCGCGCACGGCAGCAACCAGGACACGCGCGGACGCCGCCGCCGACTGCGTCTTTTCCTCATCGGGATTGGCCATGGTCGAGGACCCAAGCAGGCTCATGCCCAGTGCCTCGAACGACGAACTCATGGTATTGGCGGTATACATGCCGCCGCACGACCCTGAACTCGGACACGCGCGCTTTTCGATTTCTTCGAAGTCTTCCTCGCTCATGCGCCCGGCGGTAAATTCGCCGACCGCCTCGAACGAGGACACGATGGTCAGCGCGCGGCCCTTGTATTCGCCAGGCAGGATCGTGCCGCCATAGACGTAGATCCCCGGAACGTTGACGCGGGCGAGCCCGATCATGCCGCCGGGCATGTTCTTGTCGCAGCCACCGATGACGACGCAGCCGTCCATCCACTGGCCCATGATCGCAGTCTCGATGCAGTCGGCGATGACCTCGCGCGAGATCAGCGAGTACTTCATGCCTTCGGTTCCCATCGACATGCCATCTGAAATGGTCGGCGTGCCAAAGACTTGCGGGTTGGCATCACAGGCGCGGATGGCCTCGATGGCCGCGTCGGCGAGCTTTTGCAGGCCGGAATTGCAAGGCGTGATGGTCGAATGGCCGTTGGCGATGCCAATCATCGGCTTGTCGAAGTCTTCCTTCTTGTAGCCCATCGCGTAGTACATCGAGCGATTTGGCGAACGGTTCACGCCCTGCGTGATGTTTCTTGAGCGACGATTATCAGGCATGTGACTGGGTGGTTTTGTTCAGCGGTTGGGTAGGACCGGTGTGCTAGCATCCGGTGGCATTTTTCATCTCTATTTTCGCATGCTGACCTATCCGCACTTCGATCCCGTAGCGATTCATCTCGGTCCTCTTTCGATCCGCTGGTATGGCCTCATGTACCTGCTCGCCTTTACCTTCGTGCTGGTGCTCGGGCGCTACAGGATCAAGCACCAGCCAGGGCCGCTGTCCTTGCGCGATCTGGATGACCTGCTGTTTTTTGGCATCCTTGGCACCATTCTTGGCGGCCGCCTTGGCTACATTCTGTTTTATCAGCTGAATTATTACGTGGCGCACCCGATGATGGTGTTTGAAGTCTGGAACGGCGGCATGTCGTTTCATGGCGGACTGATCGGCGTCATCATCGCCATGGCGCTTTTTGCGCGTTCGCGCAAGCTGGCGTTTTTCGCTGTTGCAGACTTCGTCGCGCCGCTCGTGCCCCTCGGTCTGGCTGCCGGCCGTTTCGGCAACTTCATCAATGGCGAATTATGGGGCAGGCCGACGGATTTGCCGTGGGGCATGCTTTTTCCGGGTGTGCCCTTGCCGCGTCATCCCTCACAGCTCTATGAGCTCGCACTCGAAGGCATTGTGCTTTTCATCCTGGTGTGGACATTTTCCATGCGGCCAAGACCGCGCGGCGCGACTGCCGGCCTGTTTCTCATCGGCTATGGCTGCGCCCGCTTTGCCGTCGAATTCACGCGTGAGCCGGACAGCTTTCTCGGCTTGCTCGCCTTCGGATTGTCAATGGGACAGTGGCTGTCATTGCCGATGATCCTCCTTGGCATCGGGTTGATGATTAACGCCTACCGCAGAGGCGGAAGCGACAGCGTAAAAGCCTAGGCCGCCTTCATCAGTTGCAAGGAGGCAATCAAGTCGGCGAAGCGTTCCCCCTGGACTTCGACGTGCGCGCGCAGGGAGCTTGCCGCTTCATCGCTATTGCCGGCTTCAAGCGCCTTGAGCACGCATTCGTGTTCGTCAAACGACGTCTTGACGCGGTCACGCACTCGCAGTTGCAGCCTGCGATAGACACCAAGCTTGCGATGCAGTGCCTTGGCTTCGTCGCAAAGGAATTGATTCTGGCTTGCGGCGTAAATGGCAAAGTGAAAGCGCTGGTTGGCCCGGTAATAGCCATCGAGATCGTTTGCGCCTGCGAGTGTTTGGCAGAGCTCGTGAGCGGCGCGCGCCTCACGCAATTGATCGTGCGAGATACGGCGCGCGGCTAGCCGGGCACACATTGCCTCAAGCTCGGCCATGACCTGGAACATCTCAAAGAGTGTGCGCGGCTCGACGGCGCACACGGTCGCGCCGCGCCGCGGCCGGATCTCAACGAGGCCAAGCGCTGCCAGCTGGATCAAGGCCTCGCGCAAGGGCGTGCGCGAGGCGCCGAAGCGAAGCGCAAGCTGGGTTTCGTCAAGGCGCATGCCAGGCGCGAATTCGCCTATGGCGATGTGTTCTTCAATCGCCTCGCGAAGTTGTTCTGAGCGGCGTGGCTTCATTGTCGAGTGCACAATTTCGAAATTATTGTATACACCGTGGCCATCGCCGTATACTCCGGGTTTACCTGTGCCCATGACGTTTTTGATGCAATCCAGCAAGGAAGCGTTGTCCCCACCCGAGACGAGCGCGTCGGCGCCGCACGTTGCGCCCGCGCTCGCAGCCAGCGCCTCGCTGGTGTCACGCGTTGGCCGCTGGCTTGGCAGCGCAGCCCGCGCGCAAACCGTGCGCATCCAGGACTTGACCCCGCTCGAGGTGCGCCGGCTGCATCGCCATTTGCGGCATTGTTTTGAGGCGCCATTGACCGACGCGGAAAGCAATGCCATCGCGGCGCAGCTGATGCAGCGTTACCTGCAGTCAGGGGTGGATGCGCGGCTTGTGATGTTGCGCGCCATGGCGCTTGAAGCTGCGCGCCACGACACCAAGGGACTGGATCTTTCGAGCATGCTCGAAAGTGCACGGATCCGCTTTTTCAAGCGCTTCAACGCCTTTCCCGAGGGGCTCGCATTTCTTGTGCAGCTGCGCGCCGACATGCTGGCGCAGCGCAGCGCGCTCGACGGCGTCGCGCCGCTTGAACTGGATCTTGGCAGCCTGCTTAGCGCATGGTTTGACGTTGGCTTTCTCGATCTCGAACGAATCACCTGGGATTCGCCCGCATCGCTTCTCGAAAAACTCATGCACTACGAGGCCGTGCACCAGATTGCCTCCTGGACCGATCTTCGCAACCGTCTCGATTCGGATCGTCGCTGCTATGCGTTTTTCCATCCGCGCCTGCCCAAGGAACCGCTGATCTTCGTCGAGATCGCGTTTCTCAAGGAACTCGCAGGCGACGTACAGGCGCTGCTCAATGAAGAAGCGCCGCTTGAAGATCTGAGCCGGGTGCGCTGGGCCGTCTTTTATTCGATCTCGAACACCCAGCCTGGCCTGCGCGGTGTCAGCTTCGGCAATTTTCTTCTGAAGCGCGTGATTGATGCGTTAAGGCAGGAAATTCCCCAGCTCGAGCGCTTCGCAACGCTCTCGCCGATGCCAGGATTTACCCGCTGGCTCAGCGCCCAGCGCGATTCTGACGTGGCTGACATTCTTGGCCCGCGACAAACGCGCGCACTGCGCGCGCAAGAGGGGGGGCCGATGTCGCTTGCCGGGGACGACCTGATCGCCTGGCTGAAAAATGAAGTCGACCCTGTCCATCCGGATCATTCCAAGTGCGAGCTCGCCGAACGCCTCGGTGCCTTCTATCTCGCACGCGGTTTCACTTCGCATGGGCAGGCGCTTGATCCGGTCGCCCGGTTTCACCTCGGTAACGGCGCGCGCATCGAACGGCTGAACTGGCGTGCGGACGACAGTGCGAAGGGCATCGCCGAGTCGCTTGGGCTGATGGTCAACTACCAGTACCAGCTCGACGAGCTCAACGACAATCTCGCGCGCTTGCGTACGAAACAGCCAAGGCTTGGCAGGTCGGTCGCCCGTCTTATCCTCAAATGAGTCTGTCTGTCAGTCGCTTCGGCCCGCTTGTCGAGGTTGAATTGCGCGGGCCGCACCATAACGCCATCAATGTCGCCACCTGGCATGCCCTGGCCGAAGAATTTCATCGCTTTGCCAGCGACGATCGCATCCGCTGCATTGTCATTGGCGGTGCCGATGGCAATTTCGCAGCCGGTGCCGACATCGCCGAATTCAACACACAACGACATGATCTTGCCAGCGTGCGCCACTACCACGAAAACGTCATCGCGCCGGCACTTTTTGCCATTGCCGGCTGCCCGCATCCCGTGATTGCCAAAATCGAGGGCTTTTGCATCGGTGGCGGCCTTGAGATCGCAGCTTCGTGCGACTTGCGCTATGCCTCGGAATCGGCGCAGTTTGGCGTGCCGATCGCAAGACTCGGATTTTCCATGGCGCCCGACGAAATGCAAGCGCTGCTGTCGGTGGCAAGTCCTGCGCTTGCCCGCGAACTGCTGCTCGAAGGCCGCATTCTTGACGCATCTGAAGCCTATCTCAAGGGCCTTGTCACGAGTGTCGTCGCGGCAGGCGAACTCGACGCCGCGGTCACCGCCGCAGTCGCGCGCATCAACGCCGGTGCGCCGCTTGCAGCGCGCATCAACAAGCGCCTGCTTCACGCCATCACGCACCATAACCTGACCGCTGCCGCGCGTGCCGCCGGATTCGACTATGCCGAGAGCGCCGATCACCGCGAAGGGGTCGCCGCGTTTCTCGCCCGGCGCTCACCCACCTTTAGCGGGTCATGAGTGACATGGACTGCAATCTCTATCGTGCATTTCGGCAGGCGTTTCCCAAGGACCTGGGCGCATGCGCGATCGAAGTCGAGGGCTCCCGCTACTGGTCCTTTGACGACATCGAGCGCGCCAGTGCCAAATTCGCCAACCTGCTTTGCGCGTCGGCAGCGCGTCCGGGTAGCCGCGTTGCAGTCCAGGTTGAAAAATCCGCCGAAGCCCTGGTTCTGTATCTCGCCTGCGTGCGTGCCGGACTCGTCTATCTGCCCCTCAATAGCGCGTATCGCGAGGGCGAGCTCGACTACTTCCTTGGCAATGCCAAGCCTGATGTCGTGGTGGCGAGTCCTCAGAACTTCTCCTGGCTCTCGAAGATCGCATTTCGTCACGGCGCAGCTCACGTGTATACGCTTGATGCGGATGGTCGTGGCAGCCTGATCGAGCGTGCAGCTGCAAAGAGTGACGCATTCAAGACGGTTGCCTCAGGTGAAGACGACCTCGCAGCCATCCTTTATACGTCGGGCACGACCGGGCGCAGCAAAGGGGCGATGCTCACGCACGGCAATCTGCTCTCCAACGCCAGGGTCCTGAAGGAGTTCTGGCACTGGCAAAGCGACGACGTCTTGCTGCATACGCTGCCGCTGTTTCACGTGCACGGCCTGTTCGTCGCTGCGCACGGGGCGCTCCTGGCCGGTGCGAAGATGATCTTTCGCAGCCGCTTTGACGCGGGCGAGGTCATTGCACTATTGCCGCGTGCGACGGTCTTCATGGGCGTGCCGACCTATTACGTGCGTCTTTTGTCCCATGCCGGGTTTGACGCTGCGTGCTGCGCCAACATGCGCCTGTTCCTGTGTGGATCCGCGCCGCTTCTGGCCGAGACTTTCGAGGCCTTTCGGCAACGCACCGGACACACCATCCTCGAGCGCTACGGCATGTCCGAGACCGTCATGCTCACGAGCAATCCCTACGCCGGCGAGCGCATCGCAGGCACGGTTGGACAGCCGCTTCCTGGCACGCTTGTGCGCGTCGTCGATGAGGACCATAAAGAGTGCCGACCCGGCGACATCGGCCACATCGAGGTCAAGGGCCCGAATGTCTTTCCAGGTTACTGGCGCATGCCGGAGAAGACCGCCGAGGAATTCACCCACGACGGCTTTTTCAAGACCGGCGACATGGGGCGATGGATCGTCTTTGATCACTTGCCGCAACCTTACCTGTCGATCGTTGGCCGCTCCAAGGATCTCATCATCACCGGCGGCTACAACGTCTATCCGAAAGAGATCGAGGCGATCATCGATGAGCTTCCGGGCGTGCTTGAATCGGCCGTGATTGGCATCGCGCACCCGGATTTCGGCGAGGCCGTAACCGCGGTGGTCGTGGCGCGACCGGGTGTGGAGGTCAAAGAACCCATCCTGCTTGCCGCGCTCAAGGCGAAGATCGCCAACTTCAAGGTTCCCAAGCGCATCCACGTGGTTGCAGAACTGCCGCGCAACACCATGGGCAAGGTGCAGAAAAACGTCCTGCGCGAAAAGTTCTCAGCCGCGATGGGGTAGCAGCGGCGTGAGCATCGCGCGCTCAAGCACGGCGAGCGGCGAATGCTCGGGATGGGCCATCGCGTGCAGCGCGACATGGACCGTCTGCTCGAGCATGAATTGCCCCGCCATCGCGGCGTGCATGACCTGATCCGAAAAGCAGATCCAGCTGCTGCCAGGCGCAAATTCGATGGTCGTTTGCGGCGATTCGCGCTGGTATTTGAGATCGGCCTTGGCCGCATCATGCAGATGCAGCATGATGTGGTCGTAATGGCTGCGCAGCCGCTTGGTCACGCCCAGGCGCTTGAGCCATTGCGCGCGCCAAAGCGAATACTCCGGTACGCGCGGCAAGAAGTGGTCGGCCATCGACTCGAACCGTTCGCCCACGCGCCAGACGCGCGCCTTGGCGCCAACGTTGGTGAAGACGCGCAGGATGCGCACACCATGCGTCGGGTTCGAGGGAAATGCATCGACGTGCATGCGCGTATCGTCTTTGCGCCACGACAGGCTCGCTTCGCCAACGCCGGTCGGTCGCGGCCGAAAGCTGGTCGAGGCCGCGAGCATCGCGCCGCGGTAGGTCGGAAACAGCTGGAGCACGAGTTCCATCGCCGAATCACGGTAGCGCTCGAGCATCGCGCGCAAGATGTCGTTGTCGGCGTCGCTTGCGCTTGATCCGAAAATCTCCCGGCTCTTGCCCCGCAGGTAGATGCTCTTGCGCTTGCCATCGCTTAAGCGCGGATCAAACAGGCGCGCCTCGTTCTCGCTGATCTCGAATTCAAGCGCCGGACAGTAGAGCACGCCGCCCTCTTCAACCAGGGCTTGCGCACCGACGTCAAACGAGCCTGCACCAAAGAAGCGGTTAAGCGGACTTTCCACAATCTCCGTGATGCGCCTTGCGGCCGATGGCGGTGGCGCGCTCATCAGTTGCCGCGCTCGCAGTGCTGCCTGATTCATCTATTTTCGTCCTTTCACGAGGCGCGACGTGATGAGGCGAAATTCAGCCGCCGTGACAGGCGTGATCGAAAGCCGATTGCCACGGGCAAGCACGCGCATGTCGCTAAGGCCGGGCTCGGCCTTGAGTTCGGCAAGGGTGATCACGGGAAACGCCTTTTCGGCCCTGACGTCAATTGCAATCCAGCGTGGCGCATCCGGCGTCGACTTGGGATCGTAGTAGGGACTCTTGCGATCGAACTGGGTTTTGTCTGCGTAGGGTTTGCTTGCGACCTGTGCAAGTCCCGCGATACCCGGCACGGCGCAACTCGAATGGTAGAACAGAACACCATCGCCTTCTTGCATCTGATCACGCATGAAGTTGCGTGCCTGGTAGTTGCGCACGCCAAACCAGGAGATCGTGCGAGAAGGCGCGGCGAGGGCATCGTCAATCGATACCTCGTCGGGTTCGGATTTCATCAGCCAGAATCTGCGCATAGTGGCGAATGAACAAAAAAAACCGGGGCGTCAGTCGCCCCGGTTACGTATAGGACCCCGCCGATGCCGCCAGGCCATCATCCTGAACCGGCAGGTCCAGGGGGTCGCAGTCACCGGCACATCAGGTTCATCCAGCGAGGGATGATCGCAACAGCACCGGAATCATTCCACAACCGGGCAACACATATTGGTTCAAGGAATGTATGACCTAAAGCAAACACGGCAGGGAAAGCACTACAGCCATACCATCCGCAAAGCGCATGCCAGGGCTTTAGTGCCGCGCCGCCGATTCAAAACAGCTTTTCCTGCGGCGAGAGTGCTGCATCAAGCACAGCATTCATTGAACTGATTCTACGCCGAAAATCGCCGATGGCAAGGTCAGATAGCGGCCCTTCGGGCGCGTGCGCGGTCAGAAGTTCGTTGGCAATGTTCAGGGCCGCAAACACGGCGATGCGGTCATTGCCCGTGATCTTTCCGTGATCACGGATTGCCGTCATTTTTTCATCGACGTAGGCAACGGCAGCAAGCAGCGCTTCCTTTTCTTCGGCCGCGCACGAAAGGCGATACTCACGTCCCAGGATCTTTACCGACAGCTGCTCCATCGCCGCCATCATTCGGCCACCGGTAGTTTTTCGATCAGCGCTTCGATGCGCTGGCGGGCGGCGTCAAGCCTTGACCGCAGCGAGCGCACGTCGCCTTCGGCAGCATGGATTTGCTGCCGCAAGGCGTGATTCTCTTCCCTCAAATCCTGGGTCAGGCGGGCGAGGGCCCCGATTCGTTCTTCGAGGTGTTCGAGTTCGGCGAGCATGTCCGACATGGTAGGGGGGGCGGCAATCTCCGTCAAGAATACTTCTTGAGCAGAAACAAACGTTTGCAACACGAACTTCAAGTCATGGCGAATCGAATCGGCGCTTCGGCAATTGACCATTGCACGCACGAAACCTTAGACTCCGTGCAGTTTGGTGCTCGCGCAGCGATGAGTTGCGCAGTTCAACGGGAAGCAGGAGGCCGGATTTCGGCCCAGCCTGCGCTGCCCCCGCAACGGTCAGCAGGGCGCGATCGACACGATCGCGCAGCGGCGTCATTGCCACTGTGTCGCAAGGCATGGGAAGGCGGCGTCGTGTGCCTGCCAGCCCGGATACCGGCCAAACGCCAGTGAGGGACGCTACGGGTCGGTGGCTCCGCATCGCTTTGGAGCCCCCTGCGGCTCCCCGATGCATGCTGCCCTTCTCAAATCTTCCCTCGTTTCCAGTCAATCAACCCGCGGGGTTGCGGGGAGGACACATTCATGCCCATCACCATCAACTGGCGCGCCGCCGCGCGCGCCCTCATCGCAAGTACCTTGACCTTCACGAGTGCCGCCGCGCTTGCGCAAACGCCAGCGGCGACGTCACTCGATGTCGTCGAAGTGACCGCCACGCGAAGTCCATTGCTGGTCTCAGATACGCTGCCAAGCACGACCGTGATCACGCGCGCGGACATTGAAGCCAGCCAGCAAGTCGATCTGGTTTCGCTGTTGCGCACAGTTGCAGGCATCGAAATCGCGCAAGATGGCGGCATGGGTGGCCAGGCGTCGGTCTTCATGCGCGGATCGAATTCGAATCAGACACTGTTCATGGTCGACGGCGTCAAGATCAACACCGTCGAAAGCGGTGGCGCATTCATCCAGCACATCATGCTCGACCAGGTTGACCATGTCGAAATTGTCCGCGGCAACGTCTCTGCGGTGTACGGTTCGCAGGCGGTGGGGGGCGTGATACAGATTTTTACGCGTGGCGGTCAGGACGCAAACCTGATTGCCGTGAACGCCACGGCAGGACAGGAGGCGCTGGCCAGTGCATCGGTCTTTGCCTCGGGCGGCACCGGCGCACCAGATGCAAGGACAACGGCGTCGATTGCAGTCTCGCAAAGCCAGCAGCGTGGCTTTTCTGCCATTGACGGCAGCCAGGCGCCTTTTGCCAATCCGTCAGATAACGGCTATCGCAATCGCTCCGTATCAGCCCAATTCGGCCAACAGCTTGGTGACGTCGCGCTCAGTGCGAAAATCTTCGACAGCGAAGCGCGACTGGATTACGACGACCCGACCGATTACACGTATCTCGATCCGACCTATACCGGGCACAACCAAACCAATGTCGAGAATTCCCACCTCTCGACCTTGTCTTTTTCGGCGCACTGGCAAGTGAGCGCTCGCTTGGACAGCGATCTGAGTGCGGCCTTCGAGCGCGACCGCAGCGATAACAATTCGTCGTTCCCGTCTTCCTTTGACATCGGCAGCACCGAGAGCCGCACCAACGATTACACCTTCAACACGCGCTATGCGGTGACTGAGCAACTGAAGATCAATCTTGGCATCGAGCATATCGATCAGACCGGCGTGTCAACTGCCTACGACGGTGAATTCGAGCGGCACGTCGATAGTGCATTCGCCGGCTTGCTCGCAAGCTACGGCGCAAGCCAGCTGCAGTTCAACCTGCGCGGCGACCACTACTCGGATTTCGGCGAGGCCACAAGCGGACTCCTCGCCTACGGCTATGCGCTCACCGAGCACGTCAAGCTGATCGCGCAGGCCTCGAGCGCGTTTGACGCCCCGACCTTTGACGATCTTTACTATCCGGGCTTTAGCAATCCGCATCTCGCACCGGAAAAGTCGCGCAGCGTCGAGTTCGGACTGCAATATCACGAGGCTCAAGGCGACGCCCGGCTGTCGCTTTATCGCAGCAATGTGCATGACCTGATCGTCTACGATTCGGCCACGTTCGTGCCGGAGAATATCGACGAGGCGCGACTTGCCGGCATCGAATTCTCGGCCCACGCGCACTGGCGCAAGTGGCTGTTCTCGACCGATCTGACCTTTGATCATCCCATCGACGTCAGCACCGACAAGCCGCTTTTGCGGCGTGCGAGCAAGAGTGGCAGCCTGTCTCTGGCCTACGACCTCGACGCCTGGCAGCCCTACGTGCAAGTGGTCGCAAGCGGTGTGCGTTTCGATTCAGACATCAATACCGGTGCCCGCGTCACGGACGCCGGCTATAGCGTGGCTAGCACCGGCGTTCGCTATCGCGTCTCGCGGCAGGTGACTATCGGCATTGCCGCAGACAATTTTCTTAATCGCCGCTATCAGCTGGTCGACGGCTACAACACCCCGGGTCGCGTCCTGCTCGTGACATTTTCGGGGACGAGCAACTGATGCCAAGGCAGCGCACGCTCGCGATGTTATGCGCGTTTGCGCTGCTGGCCCTGATCTGCGTGCTGTTCTCGGCAGCGCTTGGCAGCGCCACCTCGTCCCCGAGCGACGCCCTGCGTGCGCTGTTTGACGGCGATCATCCCGCACACGGCGTCGTGCTGCACCTGCGCATGCCGCGCATTGCAGCGGGCTTCGCGGTCGGCGCGCTCTTAGCCGTTGCCGGATGCCTGTTGCAGGTGTTGTTGAGAAATCCCCTGGCCGAGCCCTATGTGCTTGGCGTCTCCGGTGGCGCCGCGTTCGCCGCGATGCTGGCGTTGTCGTTTCTGGCCAATGCACTTTTCGTGACCGTGGCCTGTGCCATGGGCGCGGGCGCCTCGCTTTGCCTTTTGCTGTTGCTCACGCATCGGGAATTCAGCGGCCGCGCACCCCAGGGGGCGAGCGAACGGCTGCTGCTTGCAGGCGTGATGCTCGCAGCGCTTTGGGGCGCATTGATCGCGCTTGGATTGAGCCTCGTGCCAGGCGCGCGCCTGCAGCCCTTGATTTTCTGGCTGATGGGCGATCTTGGCGGTGCCTCGAACATCGGCGTGGCAGGCCTGATCCTCGTCGCGGTCCTGGCCCTCGCCTTGCGCGACGCGCGTGCCTTGAATCTGCTTGCACGCGGCGAAGAGCATGCGTTTGCACTCGGCGTGTCAGTCGGTGCCCTAAAGCTGCGCGCCGTGATCTTCGCCGCGCTTGCCAGCGGCGCTGCGGTGTCGGTTGCCGGCACGGTCGGCTTCGTCGGACTTTTGGCACCCCACCTCGCACGTTTGGCGTTGGGCAACGATCAGCGCGTGCTGCTTCCGGCCTCAGCGCTGTTTGGCGGCGCCTTTGTGGTGCTTTGCGACACGCTTGCACGAATTGTAATCGCGCCACAGCAGTTGCCGGTGGGCGCGGTGACGGCCCTGCTCGGTGCGCCGCTTTTTCTCTTCCTCCTAAGACGGGTCGCGGGATGGTCCTCGAACTAGATCGGCTAAGCCTCATCGCGCGCGGCGCTACCCTGTTGAGCGACCTGTCAGCCTCGGTCAAGGCGGGTGAATTCTGGTGCATTCTGGGTCGCAACGGCGCGGGCAAGACCACCCTGATCAAGACGCTTGCGGGCTTGCGCGAAGCCGATCGCGGTGACATCCGCCTTGACGGCCGGCGCCTTGCAAAGTGGCCGCTGATCGCCCTGGCCAAGCGCCGCGCCTACCTTGCGCAGCAGGTGGTCGATCACTTTCCGGCGACGGTTCGGGATACGGTCATGACGGCACGCTATCCGTACCATATGCATCTTGCCTCCGGGTTCGGACTTGAAAGCCAAACCGACCGGGACGCGGTTGAGCGGGCCCTCGAGCAGTTCGATCTTGGCCCCCTTGCCCAAAGGGATGTCCTGACCCTGTCCGGGGGCGAGCGGCGGCGCGTCTCGCTTGCAACCGTGTTTGCCCAGGATACGGCCCTTCTATTTCTCGACGAGCCCAGCGCCCACCTCGACCTTGATATCGAGCAGCGCGTGTTTGCCATGCTGGCGAGCGAAGTTCGGTCGGGAAAAACCGTGGTTGCAAGCGTGCACGACCCGAATCTCGCGCAACGATACGCAACTCACGCGATCTTGCTCGGCGCAAAAAACGTTCGCGCCGGCACGCTTGACGAGGTTTTGTCGACGCGCAACCTGGCCGAACTGTTCAGCCACCCGGTGGAGGAACTGGTCCTAAACGGTCGCAGGTGGTTCGTGCCGGGACCGTCCGGTTGACAAGGCCCGAAAAACTAGGGCTTGAACTTGTGCGAAGTTTCACGTATAACGGCGAAGCAAGATTTTCAAGCAGAGAATTTGTTGGTCGTCGGTCCTCGGTTCAGCTGTCGGTACTTCGTTCGCCATCTTCCCTTGATCTTCCTGCAATTAGGGCATATTCGCTTGCCCACTTTTTAAATCTTTAAGGAAATCAGTATGGCAACCGGTACCGTCAAGTGGTTCAACGACGCAAAAGGCTTTGGCTTCATCTCTCCCGATGAAGGTGGAGACGACCTCTTCGCGCATTTTTCTGCGATTCAGGGCAACGGCTTCAAGTCGCTGCAGGAAAATCAAAAGGTTTCTTTCGACGTGACCAAGGGCCCCAAGGGTCTGCAAGCGTCGAACATCAAGCCGCTGTAAGCAACATCCCTTAGGCGCGGCTTGTCGCGCCAAGGTTGCATGGGCAATGGCCCGTGTTTAGTGCCCCTCGGGTTCGCTCGCGGGGCATTTTTGCTTGTTGGCGACCCATCGACATGCAGGTACCATTTGCCTATTACAAGACAAGGTGCCGCCAGCGGGCTCCGCGCGCGGTCAATACAGGGGAGCCTTGATGCCGGTGCTGCTCGTCGCAAACCCTAAGGGGGGCGTTGGCAAATCCACGATCGCCACCAATCTCGCCGGATATCTCGCGGCGCAGGGCTTTTCGGTGATGCTGGGTGACATCGATCGTCAACAGTCGTCAAAGCACTGGCTGGCCTTAAGGCCAGCCAGCCTGCCGCTCATCAGGAGCTGGGAAATCGGTGCCGAGGGTCTTGCCAAGACCCCTCGCGGCGTCAGCCATGTTGTGCTCGATACGCCTGCTGGCGTCACGGGCGAGCGCTTGAAGGAACTGGTGCGCATCGCCGACAAGGTCATCGTGCCGCTGCAACCGTCGATTTTCGACATTCTCGCGACGCGCGACTTTCTCGCAGAGTTGACCGGGCGCAAGGCGGTGCGCCAGGGTCATGCCCAGGTGGGCATCATCGGCATGCGTGTTGACGCGCGCACGCGCGCTGCCGACCAGCTGCAGCGCTTCGTCTCGACCCTTGACGTTCCGGTCCTGGGCTATCTGCGCGATACCCAGAATTACGTTCAGCTTGCAGCGCACGGCCTCACGCTTTGGGACGTCGCGCCGGCGCGCGTCGAGAAGGATCGGGAGCAATGGCAGCCGCTTGTCGAGTGGCTCTTCACCAAGGCGCCTGCACCTGCGGCGGCCGCTGCCGAGCACTAGTTCTGCTCGTCTGGGATTAGTCGGTAGCGGGCGCTGACAGGCTTGACGCGCGAGCCGCGTCAAGGGCGTTGCATAGCGCCTTGGCACCGTCCACGATGCGCGGCCCCGCACGCGTTAGAAGGTCTGGATCGATGCCAACGATGTGTGCGTGCCAGGCGGGATCGCCCTGGGCTCTTTGCTGCCAGAGTTTGGCGAGGTGGCTGACTTCGCCCGGGTCGGTGACGATGACATCGGGGTGGCGCGCGATCACGGCTTCGGCGCTCACGCTTGGCGCAAGCGCTGTCACTTCGGCGAAGATGTTCTTGCCGCCGCAGTGATTGATGAGGCTCGTCATCAGATGGGTGCCGCCAAGCGTGATCAGCGGCTCATCCCACACCTCGTAGAAAACGCTGACGGTGGGTTTTACGGCGAAAACGTCGGTTTGTGCGCGGTAAGCGGCCAAGAGCGACTGTGCTTTTTGGTCTGCTGCCGCCTCGTGGCCGGTGAGGCGACCCAGGCGCTGCATGGTTTGCGCGATGCCGGCAACGCTATTGGGGTCACTTTCGAACACGGGGATTCCGGCGTTCTCGATGAGGTTGAGCTCCTTGCGGCTATTGCCGCTCGTCCAGGCCACGACCAGATCGGGATGCAAGCTGATGATGCGTTCGAGATCGAGCCCGGCCAAGCCGCCGACCGAAGGCAGCCCGATTGCCGCGGCGGGATAGTCGCTCAGGTCGGTGACCGCGACGATATCGGCTCCGGCACCGATTGCGAAGAGCAACTCGGTGGTGTTTGGGGCAAGGCTGATGAGGCGCGTGGCCGGCTTGCCAAGCGTCAGCAGCCGGCCGCTGTCGTCCTTTGCCTTAATCGGCGCGCCGGCAGTGGCAGACAGCGGCACGGTTGCAAAAAGGGCCAGAACCAGGGCAAAAACCAGGGCCAACACCGGTCCCTCCACCTGCCTTGTGCTCAAGGGCGGGCGATGCCGAGAACGGCGCGCATGTCGAAAACGCCCGAACGTTCGCGATTTGCCAGGAGAAAGCGCGCGGCAACGAGACTGCCTTCGGCATAGGTTGCCCGACTCGAGGATCGGTGCGTGATCTCGAGGCGCTCGCCAGGACCTGCGAAGATGACGCTGTGATCGCCAATGACATCGCCGCCGCGCAGGCTTGCAATGCCAATCGAGCGGGGACTGCGCTTGCCAAGGCCATGGCGCGGCATTTCCGCGACGTCTTCGAGCCTTGCATTGCGCGCATGGGCGATGACTTCGCCCATCTGCAGCGCGCTACCGGAAGGAGCGTCGCGCTTGTCGCGATGATGCATCTCGACGATTTCTGCATCGTAGCTCTCGGGCAGGGAGCGCGCGGCGAGATCGATCAGGGCCAGGGCGACGTTGACGCCGATGCTCATGTTGGGCGCGAAGACGATGCCGATCGTGCGCCCGGCGGCATCGATTGCAGCCTTGCCGGCGGAGTCAAATCCGGTCGTGCCAATCACCATCGGGATTTTCTTCGCGACACAGAAGGCAAGATTTGCGAGCGTGGCCTCTGGCGTCGTGAAATCGATCAGAAGGTCGCTTGCCGCGAGCACATGGTCGCGATTGGCGCCAATTGCAACACCGCTGATTTGACCCAGTGGGGCGCCCGCGTCTTCGCCCAGGTGTTTGGAGCCGCTTTGCGCCAGCGCCCCGGAAAGTGTCATGTCGGACGCCGAGAGCAGCGCGGAAATCAGCATCCGGCCCATGCGGCCAGTCGCGCCCGCGACGGCGACGCGAGCCGGCATGTCAGCTGCCAGGACCTTGTGGCGAGGTCGGCGCCGTCGACTTCGAACTTGTATCAGGCGACGAATTGAACAGGTTGCGCAGGCGATCGATGATCGATGGCGAGGCAGGCTGCGACGGTTCGGCCGCGGTGCCTGGACCCGTGTCAGGCTCGCCTTTCGGCGGCAACGCTGCGGGTGACACACTCGCAGGCGAGCCGGTCGCATCCGAATTCGACGCCGGGCTTGCAGGCGCCGGTCCCGCATCGGGACCCGAGCCAGGCACGGCTGAAGTCGGCACTGCCGTTGGCGCCGCGGCAGGTTCCGGCGAGGATGGCGGCAAGGCGGAAAGGCCCAGATCCTTCATCTGTTCGTAGTTAAAGCGCACCCGATCAGCGATGAACTCCTGCTCGGTTGGCAGCGGGTCGCCTTCGAAGCGGCTCATCTTGTCGGCATCGAAGAAAACCGTGAAGCGACGCTCGATCGGATCCGACCGGCCAGGCTGCATGCGATAGGTGTACTCCCAGCGGTTGGCGTGGAAGGGATCGATCAACGCGGGCGTGCCAAGAACAAAGCGCACCTGTTCACGGGTCATGCCCGCATGCAGCTGGGCTGCCATTTCCTGCGTGATGACCGTGCCTTGCTGGATGTCGACGCGATAGACGATGCGTTGCGTGAACGGGATCCACGAGCAGCCGGCAACAAGCAGCGGCAGCGCAAAGCACACCGGCTTTAAGGCCAACGCGGCGCGTCGGGCAAAATGGGGGAAGGGCGGGTTCATCTGAAAGCCGGTGGGCGAAAACGCTATATGATAGCTGTAACGTCGAACGGCTCAAAAGCGCACGCATGTCCGCTCCTAGCGATCTCAAGACCATCGGCCTTAAGGCGACCCTGCCGCGGCTCAAGATTCTGGAGATCTTCCAGAAGACCGAGACCCGGCACCTGAGCGCCGAGGACGTCTATCGGCTGCTTTTGACCGAGCACATGGACATCGGCCTTGCCACGGTCTACCGCGTGCTGACCCAGTTTGAACAGGCCGGGCTGCTTGCCAGGCGCCACTTCGACAACGGCAAGGCCGTATTCGAACTCAACGAAGGCACCCATCATGATCATCTGGTGTGCCTGATCTGTGGCCGGGTCGAGGAATTCTACGACCCGGAAATCGAAAAGCGCCAGCAAAGCATCGCCAAGGCGCGTGGCTTTAACCTGTCAGAACACGCCCTGAGCCTCTACGGTGTTTGCACCAAGCCCAACTGCGAGGGGCGGGTGCGCGCGGCAAGCGAGGCAGCCTCCGACAACCTGCGCAGCTAGCTGGCCGACAAGGCCAGGAGCTCGCGTGCGTGCTTGCGCGTCGTCGCCGTGATCTCGATGCCGCCGAGCATGCGCGCGACCTCTTCCACCCGCGCTCGCGCATCCAGAAGCGTCACCTGCGAGACGGTGCTTGCCCGACTGCTCGCCTTGCTGACCAGATAGTGCGTCTGCGCCTGCGCTGCAACCTGGGGCAGGTGCGTCACCGACAGGACCTGGCGCTTTTGGCCGAGTTCGCGCAAAAGGCGTCCTACCACTTCGGCAACCGAGCCGCCAATGCCCGCGTCGACCTCGTCGAAGATGAGCGTGGGCGTCGTGCCGGCACTGCTGGCGATAACGGAGATGGCAAGGCTGATGCGCGCCAATTCGCCGCCTGAGGCGATCTTGGCAAGCGCGCGAGGCTCGACGCCAGGATGGGCAGCGATCAGGAATTCGACCTGTTCGGTGCCCGCAGCGCTGGGCGCGATCGGCTCGATCGTGGCGATGAAGCGGCCGCCTTCCATGCTTAGGCCCTGCAGCGCCTTGGTCACCGCCGCAGAAAGGCGCGCCGCCGCTTTTTCGCGGGCGCTGCGCACTTGGCTTGCCAGCTGGCGATATCGGCTTTCAGCGGCCTGCTCGCTCTCAAGCAGGAGGTCGGCATCGGCTTGGCTCGACAGCGTTGCCATTTGTGCGACAAGGCGCGCCCGCTCCTCGGGCAGGGCGTCGGGCAGGAAACGCAGTTTGCGTGCAGTCGCGTGCAATGCCTCAAGGCGCGCCTCGACTTCCGCGAGCCGCGCAGGATCAAGTTCGAGGTGATCGAGGTAATGCTGCAGGGCATACACCGCTTCTTGCAGCTGGATGCGCGCAGGCTCGAGCACGTCAAGCACAGGCTGCAGCCTGGCATCGTGCGAGCGCAGTTGTTCAAGCCGCTGCACGATCGGCGCCAGGCGTGACAAGAGCGCGTCATCGGCCTCGGAAAGACCGGCAATGGCAGTGCCTGCGGCCTCAATTAACGCTTGCGCGTGTGCCAGGCGCTGGTGCTCGGCCTGGATCTCCTGCCATTCGCCTGGCCTCGGATCGAGCTTGTCGAGCTCATCGAGCTGCCATGCGAGCCTCTCGCGCTCGAGTCTGAGCGTCGTTTCGTCCTCGCTCGCGCGCAGGCGTTTGTCGCTCGCCTGGCGCCACAGTTGCAGGCGCTGTGACAGTTCGCGCACCTCAGCGGTGATGCCGGCGAAGTCATCGACAAGGGCCCGTTGCGCGCCGCCTTTGAGCAGCGCCTGATGCGCGTGCTGGCCATGAATGTCAACGAGGGTTTCGGCCAGTTCGCGCAGTTGCGCAAGTGTTACGGCCGAGCCATTGATCCAGGCCTTCGAGCGACCCGAGGCGTCGACGATGCGTCGCAAAAGGAGCGTCTCGGCGGCATCGATCGACTGCTCCGAAAGCCAGGCGCTGCTGGCTGCAGTCGGGTCGAATTCGGCGGCAATTTCTGCGCGCATGGCGCCTGAACGCACGACGATACTGTCGGCACGCTCGCCAAGGACCATGGTCAGGGCATCGACCAGAATCGATTTGCCTGCTCCCGTTTCACCCGACAGCACGGTGAAGCCGGCGTGAAATTCCAGCTCGAGCGCATCGACGATGACGAAATCCTTGATGGACAAAGCGCGCAGCATCTCAGGCTTGCAAATGGCCGCTGTCAATGCCGGTGGGCTGTTCGTTCCAGTGCAGCTTTTGCCTGAGTGTTGCGAAGTAGCTATAGCCAACCGGATGAAAAAACCGGATTGGACGCGGCGCGCGCTTCACCTTGACGCGGTCGCCGTGCTGTAGCGCGGTGTAGGCCTGCATGTCGAAATTGGCGCTGACTTCGCGCCCGCCCGTGATGGTGATCTCGATGTCGACGTCGTCGGGCAGTGCAATGGGCCGGTTCGACAGCGAGTGCGGCGCGATCGGCACGAGAATCACGCCGGCAAGGCGCGGATGCAGGATCGGCCCGTTGGCCGACATGGCGTAGGCGGTCGAGCCGGTCGGGGTTGAAACGATCAGGCCATCGGAGCGCTGGTTGTACATGAAGCGGCCGTCGACCTTGACGCTTAATTCGACCATGCCGGAGACGGCACCGCGCGCGACCACCACGTCGTTGAGCGCCAGGGCCTCGAGCATGATGGCCTCGTCGCGCACGATCGAGGCGCAAAGGAGCGTGCGCTCCTCGATTTCGTACTCGCCGGCAAGAATTTTGGTGATGACACTGGCGGCGTCGTCAAAGGCGACGTCGGTCATGAAACCGAGCCGGCCGAGGTTGATGCCCACCAGGGGAACGTCGTAGGGAGCCAGCTGGCGCGCAATGCCAAGCATGGTGCCATCGCCACCCAGGACCAGGGCAAGATCGGCGCGCTCGCCGATCTCGGCGATGCTCAACGCGTCGCTCAGACGCTCGCCAAGCTCAAAGGCGGTGTCGCGCTCGATCAGTACGCTGTGGCCGGCATGCTCGACCAGAGCGGCGATTTTGAGCAAGGGTGCGGCAATGCCCTCTGCCATGTACTTGCCGATCAGCGCGACGCTCAGCTTTTGCATGGCCGGAATTATGCCGGAGATACCTTGCTGCGATGAGGCAATCTACGCAGCCGAACGCCCCTTGCGCCGCGGTTGCCTTAGAATAAGCTCATGTTGGACCAACGCGCCCAGACCCTCCTTAAGACCCTCATCGAGCGCTACATCGCCGAAGGCCAGCCGGTCGGCTCACGGTCGTTGTCACGCCAGCCGGGGCTCGAACTCAGCCCCGCCACGATCCGCAATGTCATGTCGGATCTGGAACAGGCCGGTTTCATCTCGAGCCCGCATACCTCTGCCGGGCGGGTACCCACGCCGCGCGGCTATCGCTTTTTTGTCGACACGCTGTTGACGGTTCGTCCCCTTGAGGGCAGCGATACCGAGGATATTGCCCACCGCATCCGGCCAGACCAGCCGCAGCGCGTGATTTCGATGGCAGCGCAGGTGCTCTCGAGCCTGTCGCAGTTTGCTGGCGTGGTCATGACGCCAAGGCGGGCGTCGGTGTTTCGCCACCTGGAATTCGTGCGCCTGTCCGAATCCCGGATTCTTCTCATCATTGTTGCGCCTGATGGCGACGTGCAGAATCGCGTGCTCTTTTCCGATCAGCCCTACACGCAAACGCAACTCGTCGAGGCTGCGAACTTTCTCAACCAGAATTACGCCGGCTTGTCGTTCGAGGCGATCCAGGCACGCGTGCACGCCGAACTGGAAGCGCTGCAGTCCGACATCACGCGCCTGATGCAACAGGCGGTCGAAGCCAGCTCGGACGCGCTGGTACAGCACGGCGACGATGTCGTGATCTCAGGCGAGCGCAACCTCCTTGACAACGCCGACCTGTCGTCAAATCTCGGCAATTTGCGCGCGCTTTTTGCGATGTTCGAGCAAAAGACCAGCCTCGTGAAGTTGCTTGACGCCTCGTGCCGGGCCGATGGCGTGCAGATCTACATTGGCGGCGAGTCGCAACTGGTACCGATGGACGACATGACCGTGATCACCTCGCCCTACAGTGTCGATGGCCAGATCGTAGGCACGCTTGGGGTCATTGGCCCGACGCGGATGGCCTACGAACGCGTCATTCCGCTTGTCGACATCACGGCGAGGCTGCTCTCAAGCGCTTTGTCGCAGCACTGATTCGGGCCGCCATCGCGCTGATGCGGCACAATGCTGCCGATGCCCTTACTTACCGAGCCACCCTATCAGCATGGAAGCGCGCCTCGCGCGGGCGTTCTCCTTGTCAATCTGGGCACGCCCATGGCGCCGGAAAGTGCAGCAGTCAAGCGCTATCTTCGCCAATTCCTGACCGACCCACGCGTCATCGAAATTCCGAGCCTGCCCTGGCGCATCCTTCTTGAAACAGTGATTTTGCCCCGGCGCGCGACAAAATCCGCGGCCAAGTATCGCAAGGTCTGGATGAAGGAAGGCTCACCGCTTTCGGTCTATTCGGCACGTCAGGCCAAGCTCTTGCGCGGTCGCTTGGGGGAGCGTTTTCCGGACATCGTCGTCGAAGTTGGCATGCGCTACGGTGAGCCGTCGATCGCCTCGGCGCTGGAGGCCCTGGTTAACGCCGGCGTCACCCATGTCGTCGTCTTGCCGCTTTACCCGCAGTACTCCTCATCGACCACGGCAAGCAGTTTTGATGCGATCGCCCAATGGTTAAGCCAAAGGCGCAATCTGCCCGAAATGCGCTTCATCAAGCACTACCACGACCACACCGCCTACGTTTTTGCGCTTGCGGCGCGGTTTCGGGAATTCATCGGGGCACAGCGGCGCAATGACCCGGCGCAGGCGTTCGAGAAGCGCAAGGCGGTCTTCAGTTTCCATGGCCTGCCGAGGCGCTCCCTGACGCTTGGCGATCCCTACCATTGCGAATGCCTGAAAACCGGCCGCCTGCTGGCGCAGGCCCTAGGCCTTGCCGAGGAGGACTATCGCATCACCTTTCAGTCACGCTTTGGCGCCCAGGAATGGCTCAAGCCGTACACTGAAGCGACGTTAATCGAGATGGCCAAAAGTGGTGTCAAGGCGGTCGATGTGTTTTGCCCGGGATTTCCGGCCGATTGTCTTGAGACACTCGAGGAAATCGCGATCGAGGGCAAGGCCCAGTTCCTAAGGGCGGGGGGCGAGGATTTTCACTACGTGCCGGCGCTTAACGACGATCCAGTCTGGATTGCCGGGCTTGCGCAGATCGTTCTTGAACAACTTGATGGCTGGCTGCCCAAAGCGCCGCCCGAGCATTTGGCGCAATCGCGGGAACGTGCGCTTGCGCACGGGGCGACCAATTAGGTTACGACGAGAGCACTACGAGAGGTGTGGCGCTAGGGCGCCAATCAAGGCGGCAACGCGTCGGGCCTGGCCTTGCGGGTTTTGATCGGGTGCACGCCGTGCTGCATAATCCGGCGGCGAAAAGCACAGGATCACCATGCACAGCACGACATACACAACAACAGCGATCGCAGTTTTCCAGGGGCTAAAGTGGCTGTGCATGGCGATCGGGATCAGCGTGCTTGTCGGGATACTCAAAAGATAGTCGAGCCGCGTCGCAATCCAATTTCAATTCGCGTAAGAGGTGTAACCAATTCACGCGTGTTCCTGCCGATTGTGCGAGCAGCTTCCATTCCCGCCAATGACTTATTACCGAATTGTTGGTTTTTCCCGCTTGAAAATTCACGCTTTTGCCCGCACCTGAACAAGAGTGCAAGCAAGGCCCCCTGAATTGTTCCGGAGTTCTTATGTCATCGACAGATCTGCCCCCTACCTACGAGAGCGAGTCACAGCAAGGCACAGCCGACGGCGCGAACGCACATGCGCAAGGTGCCGCCGCTGACGACGCGGCGACCAGCCAGGCCGCCAGTGCGCCCGATCTTCAAGCCGAGCTCGAGCGCGTGCGCGCGGAAGGCAACGCCCACTACGAGTCGTTCCTTAGAGCCAAGGCCGAAACAGAAAATGCCCGCCGTCGCGCCCAGGAGGAAGTTGCCAAGGCACGCAAGTTCGGCACCGAAAGTTTCGCTGAAAGCCTCGTGCCGGTGATGGACAGTCTCGAGGCTGCCTTGAACACCCCCGAAGGCGATGTCGCCAAGCTGCGCGAAGGCGTCGAGCTGACCTTAAGGCAGTTGCAAAGCGCCTTCGAGCGCAACCAGATGATCGCGATTGATCCGCTCGGGCAGCGCTTTGATCCGCACCGTCACCAGGCCATCTCGACCCAGCCGGTGACAGGCGTTGAAGCCAATCATGTGGCGGCAGTGCTGCAAAAGGGCTGGATGATCGCCGACCGGGTCTTGCGGCCGGCACTGGTCACGGTTGCCCAATAGGCCGGGAGATTTCCGCCTGATGCGGCAAAACGCTCAAGAACTGAAAAAAAACCCGCAATAACCCTTGAAATCGCAGGGGAATCCTCCAAGTTCATCGGTAACTGCATAAAACCAAGCCTGACCCAGGTGGCCCGGCGACTGAAGGAGAAGAAAAGTGGCAAAAATCATCGGAATCGACCTTGGCACGACCAACTCGTGCGTCGCCATCATGGAGGGTGGCCAGCCCAAGGTGATCGAAAACAGCGAAGGCACGCGCACCACGCCTTCGATCGTTGCCTACCTCGAAGACGGCGAGGTCCTGGTTGGCGCATCGTCAAAGCGCCAGGCCGTGACCAATCCGCAGAACACGCTGTACGCGGTGAAGCGGCTGATCGGGCGCAAATTCACCGAGAAGGAAGTGCAAAAGGACATCGAGCTGATGCCCTACAAGATCATCAAGGCGGACAATGGCGATGCCTGGGTCCAGGTTCGCGACAAGAAGCTCGCGCCTCCGCAGGTGTCAGCAGAAGTCTTGCGCAAGATGAAAAAGACCGCCGAGGACTACCTTGGCGAAGAGGTCACGGAAGCCGTGATCACGGTGCCGGCCTATTTCAACGACAGCCAGCGCCAGGCCACCAAGGACGCCGGCCGCATTGCCGGACTCGATGTCAAGCGCATCATCAACGAGCCAACCGCCGCTGCGCTCGCCTTCGGCCTGGACAAGCAAGGCAAGGGCGACCACAAGATCGCCGTCTACGACCTGGGCGGCGGCACCTTCGATATTTCGATCATCGAGATCGCCGATGTCGATGGCGAGAAGCAATTCGAAGTGCTTTCCACCAATGGTGATACCTTCCTTGGCGGCGAAGACTTCGACCAGCGCTTGATCGAGTACATCATTGCCGAATTCAAGAAGGATCAGGGCGTCGATTTGTCCAAGGACGTGCTGCCGCTGCAGCGTCTGAAGGAAGCCGCCGAAAAAGCCAAGATCGAGTTGTCGTCGGCGACGCAAACCGAGATCAATCTGCCCTTCATTACGGCAGACCAGACCGGTCCGAAGCACTTGAACCTGAAACTTACGCGTGCCAAGCTCGAGGCCCTCGTTGAGGACCTGATCGAGCGCACCATCGAGCCTTGCCGCATTGCCGTGAAGGATGCGGGCGTGAGCATGAGTGACATCCACGACGTGATCCTCGTCGGGGGCATGACGCGCATGCCCAAGGTGCAGGAGAAGGTGAAGGAATTCTTCGGTCGCGATCCGCGCAAGGACGTCAACCCTGACGAGGCCGTAGCAGTGGGCGCGGCGATCCAGGGTGGCGTGCTCAAGGGCGATGTCAAGGACGTGCTGTTGCTTGACGTGACGCCGCTGTCGCTGGGCATCGAGACGCTGGGCGGCGTGATGACCAAGATGATCAAGAAGAACACCACCATCCCGACCAAGTTCAGCCAGACCTTCTCGACGGCAGACGACAATCAGTCGGCTGTCACCATCAAGGTCTTTCAGGGCGAGCGCGAAGTCGCAGCCGGAAACAAGGCGCTTGGCGAATTCAATCTTGAGGGCATTCCGGCCAAGCCGCGCGGCGTGCCGCAAATCGAGGTCAGTTTTGACATCGACGCCAATGGCATCTTGCATGTCGCTGCCAAGGACAAGGAAACCGGCAAGGAAAACAAGATCACCATCAAGGCCAACTCGGGATTGTCCGAAGCCGAGATCGAAAAGATGGTGAAAGACGCCGAGATCAATGCCGAAGAGGACAAGAAACAGCTTGAACTCGTCAGTGCCCGCAACCAGGCCGATGCCATGGTGCACACCGTAAAGAAGTCGCTCGCCGAGCATGGTGCCTCGCTTGATGCTGACGAGAAGGCCAAGATCGAAGCGGCACTGAAGGAAGCCGAGGAGGCGCTCAAGTCCTCGACTGACAAGGCCGAGATCGAAGCCAAGACGGAAGCACTGATGGGCGTTTCGCAAAAGCTGTCAGAGAAGATGGCTCAAGATGCGCAGGCGCAACAAGCCGCACAAGGTGCGCCCGGTGCCGCGCATGCGCAAAGCGCCTCGCATGACGATGAAAATGTGGTTGATGCCGAGTTCAAGGAAGTCAAGCGCGGGTAATATAGACCGCAAGTGCAAGCTATCGCCGGACGGGGGGTGCCTCCGGTCCGGCGTTTTATTGATGGTCACGGACAGGTCGCATGGCTAAGAGGGATTTTTACGAGATACTCGGCGTTGCGAAAAACGCTTCTGATGAAGAAATCAAGAAGGCGTATCGCAAGCTTGCGATGAAGTACCACCCTGATCGCAACCCGGGCGACAAGAAGGCCGAGGACAGTTTCAAGGAGGCCAAGGAAGCCTACGAGATGCTCTCTGACGGCGAGAAGCGTGCCGCCTACGATCGCTACGGCCATGCCGGCGTCGACCCGAACATGGCGAGCGCAGGGTTTGGCGCTGCGAACATGGGCGGCTTTGCCGACGCCTTTGGCGACATCTTTGGCGACATCTTCGGCGGCGGCCGCCAAAGGGGCGGCGGCGCGCAGGTCTATCGCGGTGCCGATTTGCGCTATGCCATGGAAATCACGCTCGAGCAGGCAGCAGCAGGCTACGAGACACAGATCCGCATTCCGGGCTACGACGAATGCGAAACCTGTCACGGCAGTGGCGCAAAGCCTGGCACCAAGCCGCAGACCTGCCCGACCTGCGCAGGGGCAGGCGCGGTGCGCATGGCGCAGGGCTTTTTTTCGATCCAGCAGACCTGTCCCAAGTGCCATGGCAGCGGCAAGATCATTCCCGAGCCGTGTGCAACGTGCGATGGCCTTGGCAAGATCAAGCGCAGCAAGACGCTCGAAGTGAAGATCCCGGCGGGCATCGACGAAGGCATGCGCATTCGCTCGTCTGGCAACGGCGAGCCCGGCGTCAATGGCGGGCCGCCTGGCGATCTGTATGTCGAGATCCACATCAAGCCCCATCCGGTTTTCCAGCGCGAGGGTGACGACCTGCATTGCGAAATGCCGGTCTCGTTTGGCACGGCTGCGCTAGGCGGCGAGCTCGACCTTCCGACCCTGTCTGGCAAGGCCACGATTACCGTGCCCGAAGGCACGCAAAGCGGCAAGACGTTCCGGCTGCGCGGCAAGGGCATCAAGGGCGTGCGCTCGGGCTATCCGGGCGATCTCTACTGCCATATCGTGGTCGAAACGCCGGTGCGCCTGACCGAGCATCAGAAGAAACTGTTGAAGGAATTCGAGAAGTCGACGCACGAGGGCGGCGCCAGGCACAGTCCCCAGGGCAAGGGCTGGTTCGACAAGGTCAAGGAATATTTCGCCGAGTGACGACGTCTCGCTCAGTTGACGCTAAGCGTTAGGCGCAGGTAGATCGGCGCGTAGGCCTCGGCTTGCGTGATCTCGATCATCGACTCGCGTGCGAGTTCGAGCAGCGCGAGAAAATGGACGATGGCGACCTCGATGCCGCGTGCCGGATCGAACAGCTCGGCGAATTCGATGAAGCGTCGCTCGCGCAGCTTGCGAATGATCTGCGTCATGTGATCGCGCACCGACAGCTGCTCGCGCGAAATCTTGTGGCTTGCACCCAGGCGCGCGCGCTTTAGGACGTCGCGCCACGCGGCCTTCAGATCCATGACATCGACGTTGGGCAGGCGCGCTTCGAGCGTATCGTTTTGCGCGACCTGCGCGCGCAGGAAATCGCGGCCGATGACCGGCAGCGCATCGAGCCGCTGCGCCGCAAGCTTCATCTGTTCGTATTCAAGGAGGCGGCGCACGAGTTCGGCGCGGGGATCTTCGGCTTCTTCGCCGGTATCCGATTTGCGCACCGGCAGCAGCATGCGTGACTTGATCTCGATCAGAAGTGCCGCCATGAGCAGATATTCCGCTGCCAGTTCGAGATTGTTGCGGCGGATCTGCTCGATGTAGCTCAAGTACTGGCGCGTCACCTCGGCCATGGGAATATCAAGGACGTTGAAGTTCTGCTTGCGGATCAGGTAGAGCAGGAGGTCAAGCGGGCCCTCGAAGGTCTCGAGAAACACCTCGAGCGCATCGGGTGGGATGTACAGGTCGTGGGGCAGGGCGAACAAAGGCTCGCCATAAAGGCGTGCGAATGCCATGCCATCGACCACGTCAGGCGTCGAATCACCAGCGACCGGCGCTAAGCTTAGCGCCTCATCATTCACCACTAGCCCTTGATCTGGTAGACGTAGGCAGGCTGCACCAGGGTCGCGTCATGCAGTTTCTGGCGCACATCGGGCGTCACCACCGGCTGATCCCACCAGATCGCACGGCCCTTTTGCTGCTCGGCATCAAGGTCTGGCCGATCCTTGTGCAGCTGATTGATGAATTGCGTGAATTCGGATACGTACATGGCGGCCTTCTCTTTGCAAGACGCAAGTTTATCCGATCGCGGCATGGTTTTTCAAAGAACCGGGCCTCAGTTCCCGCCTTGTGCCGGCGGCTTTGCAATCTTGCGCCTTCCGAGCGCCTCGCGCAGCAGGTATTCAACCTGGGCATTGACGCTTCTGAGTTCGGCGGCGGCGAGGCGTTCGATCTCCGCCCAGAGCACCGGATCGATGCGCAGGGGGTAGGACTTCTTTGACGGGCTCGCCACCTAGCGCCTGGCGCATGCGCCTTCAATGACATGCTTAAGATGGCTCGCGTCGTCGCTGCCGATGATGATCGAGCGGCGCGCCTTGAAGGTCACCAGCACGGCATCGAAGCCCGAGACGTTGTAGACCGTCGCATCGCGGCGCATGCGAATGCCCCACCCGGTTGCAACATTTGTGCGCGTGATCTCCGCTTTCTCGATGTCGGCAATCAGGAAGCGCTTTCTAACGAGTCCCGGCCCGAAGCTGACTTCGAGGGTTTCCGTGGTGACGGTTACGCGCAGTGACGAAAACAGCAACGCCACGAGGCCAACGACGATCGCGGGAACCACCCATACGTGCTGGATCAAGGCCGTCGCCGAACCGACCGCCCTCGGGTTTGCGTGCGGCAACAAGAAGGCCAGCACCAGGACCGGCACGGCGGCCGAGAGGATCATGGTCCAGCCCACTTGCCGGTGCCGGTACAATTCGCGTGCAGACATCGCCTGCCCCTCCTAGTTATAAAGGGTGCCGGCGTTGACCACCGGCTGCACGTCGGTCTCGGCGCAAAGCACCACGAGCAGATTGCTGACCATCGCCGCCTTGCGCTCATCGTCAAGTTCGATGATCTGCCGCTCCGAGAGGGCTTTGAGCGCCATTTCCACCATGCTCACGGCGCCCGTGACGATCTTGGTGCGGGCGGCGATGATCGCCTCGGCCTGTTGCCGCCTGAGCATCACGCCGGCAATTTCCGAGGCGTAGGCAAGGTGCGTGAGCTTTGCATCCTCAATGTGAATGCCGGCGATGTCGAGCCTGTCGGTGAGTTCGGTCATGAGACTTTGCGTCACCTGATCGGCACCTGCGCGCAAGGTCACGGCCGCAGGCTTCGTCTGGTCATCCGTTCCTTCGTCGTAGGGAAAGCGCGAAGCGAGGTGGCGAATCGCAGCCTCAGCCTGGACGTGCACGTAATTCTCGTAGTCGTCGATATCGAAGATGGCCTGGGCGGTATCGCGCACGCGCCAGACGATGGCTGCGGCAATTTCAATCGGATTGCCGCGCTGATCGTTGACCTTGATCTTCTCGCTTGCGAAGTTGTAGGCGCGAAGACTGATGCGCACGCGCCGGTTCAGCGGATTGGTCCAGCGCAGCCCGGTTGCGCGGTCAGTGCCGCGATAGCTGCCAAAGAGCATCAGGATCGCGGCCTCGTTGGGCTGCAGCACGTAAAGCCCGGAAAGCAGGAAGACGCCTGCGACGATGAGGCCCGGGCCGGCCACAAGGCCCGTCACGCTGGCAGGCGCCTTTAGCGATGCCGACATGATCCAAAGCCCCAGGGCGATTGCCAAAAGACCGACGGCGAGCATGAAATAGCCGCTTGCCGTGTGAACTTCACGTTCCTGTGAACGCGACTTTGCCATGATGTCCTCCCACCGATGAGCGCTCGCGGGGCGGAGTGCACCGTGATCTCAAAGTGATATCACTTTAGACGCATTGCAGCGCATGTCAAGGCCGCTTGCAGCCTTTGCTTTCGGACGGCTTTGGGTTCAGCTGCGCGTGATCGGCGTTTCGACTTTTTCGGCGGCGCCCGGAATCGACATGTGCTTGGCCAGTTCAAGCCTGGCAATGGCCACGCGGTGAACTTCGTCTGGCCCGTCGGCTAACCTCAAGGTGCGCGCATGGGCGTACATGTAGGCGAGCGGAAAATCGTTTGAGACCCCGCCGCCGCCATGGACCTGCATGGCCCAGTCGATGATCTGGCAGGCCATGTTGGGCGCAATCACCTTGATCATGGCGATTTCTGCGCGCGCCACCTTGTTACCCACCGTATCCATCATGTGCGCGGCCTTGAGCGTTAGCAGCCGCGCCTGATCGATCATGCAGCGCGCTTCGGCAATGCGCTCCTGTGTTACGCCCTGCTCGCTGATGCGCTTGCCAAAGGCCACGCGCTCGAGCGAGCGCTTGCACATCAGCTCGAGCGCCCGCTCGGCAACGCCGATCAGTCGCATGCAGTGGTGGATGCGGCCCGGACCGAGCCGGCCCTGGGCGATTTCGAAGCCGCGACCTTCGCCGAGCAGGATATTGGCGACCGGCACGCGCACGTCGTGCAGGTCGACCTCCATGTGGCCATGCGGTGCATCGTCGTAGCCGAACACCGTCAGCGGCCGGTTGACCTGGATGCCCTTGGCATTGGCCGGCACGACAATCATCGACTGCTGCTCATGGCGTCCGGCATCGGGGTTGGTCTTGCCCATGACGATGTACACGGCGCAGCGCGGATCGCCCGCCCCTGATGACCACCACTTGCGCCCGTTGATGACGTACTCGTCGCCCTCGCGGCGAATACTGCACTGGATGTTGGTGGCATCAGACGATGCCACGGCGGGCTCGGTCATGAGAAAGGCCGAGCGGATTTCGCCCTTGAGCAGGGGATCGAGCCATTGCCGCTTGATGTCTTCGCTCGCGTAGCGCTCGAGTGTTTCCATGTTGCCGGTATCGGGCGCTGCGCAATTGAAGACTTCCGGTGCCCAGAAGACGCGGCCCATGATCTCGCAAAGCGGTGCGTATTCGAGGTTGGTGAGGCCTTCTGGCACGCGCTTGGAAAAAGGCAGGAACAGATTCCAAAGGCCGGCTTCGCGTGCGAGCGGCTTGAGCTCCTCGACAATGCGGGTGGGTACCCAGGCGTCGCCTTTGGCACGGTTGGCTGCGACCTCTTTCAGAAACGTCGCTTCATTGGGATAGACGTGCTGGTCCATGAAGCTGGTGAGCCGCCCACGCAGGGTGTTTACTTTTTCGGTGTAGTCGAAATTCAATCTTGTTCTCCGTTAAGGGACGAGCACAATTTTTCCGGTGACGCGGCGTTGCATCACCGCGTTCAAGGCGTCTGCAACCTTGTCCAGGGGATATGTCTCCGACACGAGGGGTTTCAGTTTTGCCGCGGCAAGCAGGCGCATCAACTCGGTGAGATCCTGCGCGCTTGCGCCCGGTTCGCGCCGCGTGAAATCACCCCAGAAGACGCCAACGATCGAGCAGCCCTTAAGCAGCGTCAGGTTCAATGCGATGCTCGGGATTTCGCCATTGGCAAAGCCCACGACAAGAAAGCGCCCGCGCCATGCCATGCTGCGCAGCGCAGGCTCCGAGAACTTGCCGCCGACCGGGTCGTAGACGACATCGACGCCCTGGCCGGCAGTGATCGCCTTGATGCGTTCGCGCAAATCCTCCTTGCTGTAGTCGATCAGGTCATCGGCGCCGTGCGCCTTGCATACCGCGAGCTTGTCTGCGTTCGACGCCGCGGCGATCACGCGAGCGCCAAGGGCCTTGGCGATTTCCACCGCGGCAAGCCCGACCCCGCCTGCAGCACCAAGCACAAGGACGGTCTCGCCGGCTTTTAACGCGGCGCGATCCTTGAGCGCGTGATAGGAGGTTCCGTAGGTCATGACAAACGATGCGGCGATCTCAAATGACATGCCTTCGGGCATCGGCAGCACGCGCTTGGCATCGGCTGCGATTTTCTCGGCGAACGCACCCCAGCCGGTAAAGGCGATGACGTGCTGGCCAAGCGACAAGCCAGTCACGCCTTCGCCCAACGCTTCGATCACGCCAGCAAGTTCACCCCCGGGTGTGAAGGGCAGGGGAGGCTTGAACTGGTACTTGTTCTGGATGATGAGCGTGTCAGGAAAATTGACACCTGCCGCCTTGACGGCGATCAGGACTTCCCCCTTTGCCGGTATCGGGTCGGCGATGTCCTCAACCCCAAGCGAATCGGGCAACCCGTGTTGCCTGCAAAGCACTGCCCTCATTGCCGTCTCCTCGTCATATTCTTGGTCGCACCAGACGACGCTGTTATGTGTTGGCCAGAGGTTATCACCCGCAAGACGTCGCGCTTTCTAGCTCACGCGCATGCCGGGCTTCGCCTCGCTGTTTGCCTCTAGCAGAAAGAGCGCCTCGCCGTCCTCGGCGATCTTGCCGCTGGCCGCGAGAACCATGCCCTCGGAGATGCCGAACTTCATTTTTCGCGGCGCGAGATTGGCCACGAGAATCGCGAGGCGCCCAACCAGCTCATCCGCCCGGTAGGCCGACTTGATCCCCGAGAACACTTGCCTTAGCCGTCCTTCACCGGCATCGAGGGTGAGATGCAAAAGCTTGTCAGACCCATCCACCTCTTTGGCCTTGACGATGCGCGCGACGCGCAGGTCGATCTTGGCAAAGTCGTCGATGGTAACGGTGGCGGCAAGCTCGATCACGGGCTTTTCGGCCTTCTTCACGATCTTTTGCGACTCCTCGATCGGCGCGAAAAGCCGGTCGAACGCCGAGAGCTCAACGCGTGCCATGAGATGCCGGTAGGTGCCGATTTGGCTGACGCAAATCCGCTGGGTCCAGTTCAGCGGCTCGATGCGCAGGAATGTCTCGGCGCGCGCCGCAAGCGCAGGCAGGACAGGTTTGAGCCAAAGCGTCATGTGGGCAAAGGCCAGAATCGAGATTGAACAGACCTTTTGCAGCCACTCGGCCTGCTCTGGCGCTTTGGCAAGCTCCCATGGCTTGGCGCTATCGAAAAGCTGATTCACCGCATCGGCGAAAGCCATGACGGTGCGCAGCGCGCGGGCGAAATCGCGCGCCATGAAGTCGCGCTCGATCTCGGTTGCAGCTTCGCTGGCTTTCAGTCCGAGCCAGGCGGGCTCTTGCCCGACGTCGGCGACGCGGCCTTCGAAATGGCGCGTCAGAAAGGGTGCGCTGCGGCTGGCGATGTTGACATACTTGCCAATCAGATCACTGTTCACCCGCGCCACAAAATCCTCGGGACTGAGGTCGAAATCTTCGACGTGACTGGTGAGCTTGCTGGCGAGGTAGTAGCGCAGCCATTCCGGATTCATGCCTTCGCGCAGATAGCGGATGGGCGAGATGCCGGTGCCGCGGGATTTGCTCATCTTGTCGCCAGAGACGGTAAGAAACCCATGGACGGCGATCATGTCCGGCGTCTTGTGGCCCGTGAAGTGCAGCATTGCCGGCCAGAACAGCGTGTGAAAATAAATGATGTCCTTGCCGATGAAATGCACCTGCTCGGTGGTGGCATCGGCTAGGAATTCCTCGAATGTCTGGGTCGTCCCGGTCTTTTCCTTCGCCTTGCCGCTTTCGAAGTAGGCTTTGAGCGCGGCGAGGTAGCCAACGGGTGCATCAAGCCAGACATAAAAATACTTGCCAGGGGCATCAGGGATCGGGATGCCGAAGTAGGGGGCATCGCGCGAGATGTCCCAGTCGGTGAGCTGGCTTTGGCCGCTGTCGTCGACAACCAGCCATTCACTCGCCTTTTTCCTGACTTCGGGTTGCAGGTGCGGACCCGCGGTCCACTGGCGCAGAAAGGCGAGGCAGCGTGGATCGGAGAGTTTGAAGAAGAAGTGCTCTGATGCGCGCAGGATCGGCGTGGCCCCGGTCAGGATCGATACCGGATCGATCAGCTGCGTCGGTGCGTAGACCGTGCCGCAGACTTCGCAGTTGTCGCCGTTTTGGTCCTTGGAATGACAATTCGGGCATTCGCCGCGAATGTAGCGATCGGGCAGGAACATGCCTTTGACCGGATCGAAGAACTGCTCGATGGTCCGCTGTGCGATCAGGCCTGCATCGCGCAGGCTGCGATAGAACTCCTGCGACAGCGCGACATTTTCCGGACTCTCGGTGCTGTGCCAGTAGTCAAACGAAATCAGGAAACCGTCGAGGCATTCGGGGCGACCCAAGGCGACATGGCGCACCAGCTCTTCCGGAGAAATGCCCTCCTTTTCGGCCTGCAGCATGATCGGCGCGCCGTGCGCGTCGTCGGCACAGACAAAATGCACGACATGACCGCTTGCCCGCATGAACCTGACCCAGATATCGGCCTGGATGTATTCCATCATGTGCCCGATGTGCAAGGGACCGTTGGCGTAAGGCAGGGCGGTGGTGACAAACAGGGAGCGGGGCATGGCAAGAGGCACGAAGGGGGCAAATCGGGGAGCGGAGGGCAATTTTAGCAGCGCTGGCCCAAGCGCCTTGGAGCCGGGCTCGGGAGCGCTTGTGTTTTGACGGCTTCTTGCCGACAATTCCGGCTCTTCCGGCTTGCACCTTCCTGCCCATGAGCATCGATTTCAGCGCGCGCACAAGACGGCCTGGCACCTTGCGTGCTGTGTGGCAGGAAGGTGTCGCGCTTGAAAGCACGCCGCCTTTGCCCCGTCCTGCGCCCGCGCCACGCGTTCGTCACGATTCTGGCTGCAAGATTGGCTTTTCGTTGCCGAAACCCTGACCCAATCGCGACGGCACCCCTGAAATCGTGCACGCTGTGCGTATCTTCGGCACACCGCCGCATGCCTTGTCCTTTTCGGTGAATCCATGAAATTTCGCTTTCCCATCGTCATCATCGACGAGGACTTCCGCTCCGAAAATACCTCGGGACTTGGCATCAGAGCCCTGGCCGATGCGATCCAAAGCGAGGGCATGGAAGTGCTGGGCGTGACAAGCTATGGTGACTTGTCGCAGTTCGCCCAGCAGCAATCGCGCGCGTCCGCCTTCATTTTGTCCATCGACGACGAGGAGTTCGGCGGCGGATCCAAGGAAGAGATGGAGGTTGCACTGCGCTCCTTGCGTGCCTTCATCGGCGAGATCCGCTTCAAGAACGCCGACATCCCGATTTTCATCTACGGCGAGACGCGCACCTCGCGCCATATCCCCAACGATGTCCTGCGCGAGTTGCATGGCTTCATCCACATGTTCGAAGACACGCCCGAGTTCGTCGCGCGCCACATCATTCGCGAGGCCAAGTCCTATCTCGACGGACTTGCTCCGCCATTTTTCCGGGCGCTCGTGCATTACGCCCAGGACGGCTCCTACTCCTGGCACTGTCCTGGCCACTCCGGGGGCGTGGCGTTTCTGAAAAGTCCGGTGGGCCAGATGTTCCACCAGTTCTTTGGCGAGAACATGCTGCGTGCCGACGTCTGCAATGCCGTCGACGAATTGGGCCAGCTGCTTGACCATACCGGGCCCGTGGCTGCGTCCGAGCGCAATGCCGCACGAATTTTTGGTGCCGATCACTGCTACTTCGTGACCAACGGCACGTCAACTTCGAACAAGATGGTCTGGCACGCCAACGTCGCCCCCGATGATGTCGTGGTCGTCGATCGCAACTGCCACAAGTCGATTTTGCACGCCATCACCATGACCGGGGCGATACCGGTGTTCCTGACGCCAAGGCGCAACCACCTTGGCATCATCGGCCCGATTCCGATTGACGAGTTCTTGCTCGACACGATCAATGCAAAAATCGATGCCAACCCGCTTGCACGCGCGGTCTTGGCGCGCGGCGGGTCGACCAGGCCGCGCATCCTGACCATCACGCAGTCGACCTACGACGGCATTCTGTATAACGTCGAGACCATCAAGCACCTGCTCGATGGCCGCATCGACACGCTGCATTTTGATGAGGCGTGGCTGCCGCACGCGACCTTCCACGACTTCTATCGCGACATGCATGCGATCGGGCGTGACCGGCCGCGCACGCGCGAGTCGATGATCTATTCAACGCAATCGACGCACAAGCTGCTTGCCGGGCTGTCGCAGGCGTCGCAAATTCTTGTCGCCGAGTCGGAAAATCACAAGCTCGACACGAACGTTTTCAACGAGGCGTACCTGATGCACACGTCGACGAGTCCGCAGTACGCGATCATTGCCTCGTGCGATATCGCAGCTGCCATGATGGAGCCGCCAGGAGGCACGGCCCTTGTCGAGGAGAGCATTCTTGAAGCGCTCGATTTTCGCCGCGCGATGCGCAAGGTCGATGACGAATACGGCATGGACTGGTGGTTCAAGGTGTGGGGGCCGGACACGCTTGCCGAAGACGGCATCGGTTCGCGCGATGACTGGGTGTTAAAGGCCGACGATACCTGGCATGGCTTTGGCGCGCTTGCCGATGGCTTTAACATGCTCGACCCGATCAAGGCCACCTTGATTACGCCCGGGCTCGATGTCTCCGGACAGTTTTCCGACCTGGGCATTCCGGCGGCGATCGTCACCAAGTATCTGGCCGAGCATGGCGTGATCGTTGAGAAGACCGGACTCTATTCGTTTTTCATCATGTTCACGATCGGCATCACCAAGGGTCGCTGGAACACGCTCCTGACGGCCTTGCAGCAGTTCAAGGATGACTTCGACAAGAACCAGCCGATGTGGCGCATCCTGCCCGAGTTCTGTCTTGCCCACCCGCGCTACGAGAAAGTGGGCCTGCGCGATCTGTGCCAGCAGATTCACGAGATGTACCGCTCACATGACGTCGCACGGGTGACCATCGAGATGTACCAGTCCGACATGGCACCGGCGATGAAGCCCTCGGAAGCCTATGCGCGCATGGCGCATCGCGAAATGGACCGGGTCGAAATCGACGAGCTCGAGGGCCGCATCACGACGGTTCTGCTCACGCCCTATCCGCCTGGCATACCGCTACTCATCCCCGGCGAGCGATTTAACCGCACCATCGTCGAGTACCTCAAGTTCGCGCGCAAGTTCAACGCCGCGTTCCCGGGATTTGAGAGCGACATCCATGGTCTGGTCGAAAAGGAAATCGCCGGCGAAACCCGGTTTTTCGTCGACTGCGTGCGCGCCTAGACTTTCTCGTAGACAACGAAATCGAAGCGAAGCGTCGGGTCGTCCTTGGCGTGGTTGATTTCCCTTGAGCGCTCAACGAATGCGGCGGGGATCACTGGAAACGTCGCGTCGCCATCGAACGATCGTTGGATTTCGGTCAGATAAAGACGGCTGGCCAGGGGCATCGCCTCGCGATAGAGCTCGGTCCCGCCGATAACGAAGACGCGCGTGTCGTCATGGCACAGGCCAAGCGCGGCCGCGAGGCTCGGCGCGAATTCGACGCCCTCGGCCCTGCGCGCCGGATCACGCGATACAACGAGGTTGCGGCGCCGCGGCAAGGGCTTGCCGATCGACTCGAAGGTCTTGCGCCCCATGATCACGGTGTGACCCTGGGTGGTCCTTGTGAAGTACTTCATCTCGTCGGGCAGGCGCCAGGGCAAGGCGCCCCGGTCACCGATGACCCGATTGGCAGCAAGTGCAGCGATCAACGCCACCTCGGGGAAGGACGGCGCAGATGAACTCATGTTGACGTGCGCAGCGAAGGGAGACGACTACGCAGGCGCGGGGCTGCATGCGTGCGCGCGGCGAACTCGCCTGCGCCGGTCGCAACTTGCGCAAGGTGGGCCGCAAGGGCCCTCGCGAGGTGGGCGAGCAGCACCGGCTCGGGGAGCAAAAAAGGCGGACCGAGGCGTCGTGGCATGCGCCCCCGCGAGGCCTGGCGTCCGCGGTGGCGCGTGCGGCTTCGAGGCCGTTTCGGTCGCGTTGCCGATTTACAACGCGACGTGAAAAGTTGACAGTAATCTTCCTGAAAAATTGCAGTCCTTTAGAAAAGTTCCCTAAACTACGAAGGCCAAGCAAGCATCTCGTTGCTTTCCTCGTAGCTTCGTAGTTTTCTGGGAGATAGTTTATGTTTAAAGAAGCGCTTTTGTCGAAAAGCTTGCGACTAGCTTTCGGCGGCAGTGTAGCGTTCCTGACCCTCGCGGGTTCGTCAGCATTTGCGCAGACGGCAACGGATTCGACTACGCAAACCATCGAGCGCGTTGAAATTACAGGATCGAATCTTAAGCGTACCGATACGGAAACGCCGAGCCCGGTCCAGGTTTTGACCATCGAGGACATTAAGAAGTCCGGCTATACGGATGTCTCTGACGTCCTTCGCAATATCTCTGCAAACGGCCAGGGGACCTTGTCGCAAGCGTTCAGTGGTGCATTTGCAGCGGGTGCAAGCGGTATCGCACTGCGCGGCCTGACGGTTGGCGCGACGCTGGTCCTGATCGACGGCCACCGCATGGCGCCTTATGCGCTCTCCGATGACGGCGAACGCAGCTTTACCGACATCAGCCAGATCCCGCTGGAAGCGATTGAGAGAATCGAAATCTTGAAGGATGGTGCATCCTCGATTTACGGTTCTGACGCAATCGCAGGCGTGGTCAACATCATCCTGAAGAAGAGCTACGTCGGCACCGAAGTCACGGTCGACTACGGCATGACCTCGCGCTACGACGGTCGTACCCAACATACCGCGTTCATCACCGGTATGGGCGATCTGGATACCGATGGCCACAACGTCTACCTGTCGTTGGAATATCGCCACCAAGACCCGATCTATGTCAGCAACCGTCCTGGCCAGCTGACCAATCTGAACCTGGCCCCTCAAGGCGGCGTAAACCTGACGCCGGGTGTGCCAAACAGCCTGAATGAGGGCTTTCCTGGAAGCGTGACGGGTTATCTGGTCGATCCGAAAACCGGCGCCATTACCGACTACTTCCCTGGATGTAACGCCACGGCGCAAGCTGCGGGCAATTGCGCATACGACCTTGGCCATCCTGGCCCTGAGATCCAGCCTGCGACGCAAAACATCGATGCCCTCGTGTCCTATACCCAGCGTCTGTGGGGTGACTGGCAGTTCGCGGTCAAGGCGTCGATTTTTGATACTCACGCAGAACAGGTGAACGGCTACGCCAGCACCTCTTACCTCTCCGGTGGCCCTGCGATTATCGCGTTTAGCCCCTCGGTCAAGCCGACCCTGATCGCACCTCCGACGTACATCACGGTGCCTGCAACGTATCCGGGCAACACCACCGGCACGACGCAAAACCTGGTCTATAACTTTGCCAATCTGGGCAACGTCACGACGCGCGCCGACTCGCAGGAATATCGCCTCGTCGGTGACCTGACCGGATCGGCCTGGGGCCTTGATCTGGCGCTGTCGGCAGGATTCACCGAAAGCGTGGTCGACCAGCAGTTCCTTGGCACCTACAACATCGAGAACCTGCAAGCCGCCCTTAACAACCCGGTCACGCCGTATCGCGTCGGAGCGGCGGCGTACTTGAACACGGCCGCGCAAAATGCGTTCGTGTCGCCGCCAACGGCGCAGCGCGCAACTGACATCCTGGAATTTGTCTCGGCACAAGCGTCTCGGGATGTGTTCCAGTTGCCAGGCGGCCCGGCATCAGTTGGCGTTGGCCTTGATTTCTTCCATCGTGAACTCGATTCCGAGGCTGCGCCGGGAGCCGCTTCGGGCGTTGAATATCCAACCAACAACGCCTTTGCTGTCGGTAACCAGAACGTGTCTGCAGCTTACGTCGAAGGTGCTTTCCCGATCCTGAAGATGCTTGAAATCGACGCCTCGGCGCGGGTCGACGATTATCAGGGTACGGGCAGCTCAACCAATCCGAAAGTCGGCTTCAAGTTCGATCCGATCCCGCAAGTGACCTTCCGCGGTACGTATTCGACGGGCTTCCGCGCGCCGAATCCGGCTGAGCAAGGCAATTCCGGTGAGGCGTTCTTCTTTACCAACCTGCCCGATCCGATCCTCTGCCCGAATCCGGGTAAGAACCAGGCCACGACACCTGGCAACTACCCGACCCAGTGTAATGTCGGCTTGCTCGGACTGCAGACGCCAGGTACGGACTTGCAACCGGAACAATCGCGCACCTATACCCTGGGTGTGATTCTTGAGCCGCTCAAGCAGTTCAACCTGTCGATTGACTACTACGACATCAAGATCACCCACCAGATCATTTCGGCTGAATCGGACCCGACCTACGATCCGTTTAACTACATCGTTCGCGGCAACCCGATTGTTGCACCGTATGTGAATGCCGCAGGCGTGACGGTGAACCAGTTGACGCCGGTCGGCACGATCGTGTACGCACCGTTCCCGTATGAGAACGCCGCATTCACGACCACCAACGGGGTCGATGTCGACGCACGCTTCAAGTTCGATCTGGACCAGTACGGCAAGCTGACGGCGGACCTGACGGAAACCCACACCTTCAACTACAAGGAAGCGTTCGGCGCCGGTCAGCAGGCGGTACAGCTGGCAGGCACCCACGGACCTTCCAGTATTTCGGGTGACACGGGTAATCCGCGTGATCGCGCTCAGTTCGTCTTGACCTACGATCGCGGTCCGTTCGAGATCACCGGCACGGTGAACTGGACGAGCCAATTCAGCGTTATCGATCCTTCCGAGTCGCCGCTTACGACTTGCGTTGGAGCGATCAACCACTCGTTTAACGGCCCAGCATTCCCGGGTACCGTGCCTTCCGAGTATTGCACGATCAATAGCTTCACCACGCTTGATCTGTATGCGAGCTACGCGCTGACCAAACAATGGTCCATCCATGGTTCGGTTTTGAACGTGTTCAACAAGCAGGCACCGGTGGACTATGAAACGTACGGCGGCGGTGGCGGCGCGTTCTACGACGCAGCTCTGGAGCAGGCAGGTGCGGTTGGCCGCTTCTTCAGCATCGGCGCAACGTTGAAGTTCTAAGTCGCAAAAGGCCCGCCAAAGTATTGGCGGGCCGCCCGAAGTATCCAAAAGTTTGTACTTGAACGGCCCTCTTCGGAGGGTCGTTTTTTTTGTGCCTGCGGCCAGGTCAGTAATGGTGGTGAAAGAGCGCCATGGGCCAGATCCGGGGAGCTGCTAGCAGATGGCAAGGGCTTGGCGCGTGGGGCGGCTTCCAAAGGAAGCTCGACGCAAGTCGCTCCCCTGACGAAGCGCAGGCGCGGGATGCCCCCTGGCGCTGCTGCCAGATGGCGAGTGATCGCAAGTTCGATTGAATCGCGTCTGTCAGAGTCAAGACTGCTGTGGGGACGTCGGCCGTTGTAGAACTGAAGGTATCGCGCCAGGTTGGCTTTGGCCGCTGACAGGTGGGCGAAGATTCGCTGAAGCTGATGGGTGGGGAATCGCAGGTTTATTACCGTACCAGCCAGGGTGGGCGATATGTTGATCAGTTAGTGGATGGATTCGCACATGAATCGAAGGTGGGCTATACGTCCTTAACGTCTGATATCAGCCGGCAGATTTCCAAAGATGTGGAACTGATCCAGACCGAGCAAGTTCAGGGTGCGACTTGGCACGTCTTTCAAAGCCCTGTTACCGGTGTCGGCGGCCCATCTCAACCGTTGCTAAACACGCTGCAACAGAGCGGCATCAACGTCATTATTCACTGACCATGACCTACGCAATAATACAGCCGCCTTTCACGCTCAACTTTCGGGAAATGTCCAAGAAGGAACTCAAGGATTATTTCGCATGGTTCCAGGATGTCCTACCGCAAAGGCTGGACGAACTGAGTCGCGCCGTTCAGAAGACGCCCGGATTTGAAACGTGGCAGGCAGATTTCACACCAGCATCCCTTGAGTTGTTGGGGCGCTGGTTCGCCACACAAGTCGAGACACGACCACGCACCCAAGATGAAATTCAGGAGATTGAGAGCCGTTTATCATTTCCCATTGAAGTTTCCGGGGAGGATTTGACGAATCGCACTTTCTCTTTCGCTGTCGACACAGGGATGTATTTAAGCCAAGTCTTCTTGAAGAACCATGCATCATTGCGATGGGATCAGCCGTTCGGAAATAAGAAATTTGTGGACTATGGTCAACCCGTTCTTGAAGGATTCGGCGCGGCACCATTTAATCCTGCGCGAATGTTGGTAACGCTAGCATATGGAATTTCCGGTAAAAGAAAAGATGGCAGCAGCCTACGCAATCTCTATGCTATTTGGGCCAAGATGATTAAGTGATTTGATCGATTGCCCAAGCCCATAACCAGGCCCGCCGCGTGCGGGCTTCGTTTTATATTCAAGCAGGCGCGTAAAATGAAAGCATTCTGGACACTCATCATGGCACTGTTTTTTACCACGGCTGGCGGGGCCGAGCCGACGCCCACCCCGAAGGACAAATGCGAGAAGCTGATGACTGCCACGCTTCCATTTGCGCAAAAAATGCTGCGTCAGCATGGCGAGTTCTTCCCCTATGGCGGCGCACTGGACAAACGCGGCGCGGGCGTTGCTGTAGGAGCGACGGATGGACGAGAGAAGCCACATTCGGCCGATATATCCGCTTGCTCAAAGACAGTTTCGTGCAAGGCGCGAAGGCCGGCAAATACAGAGCAACGGCGCTGATCTATGACGTGCGCGTGACCTTGCCATCAACTGGGCGGAAGTCGGATGCTATTGCCGTCGCGTTGGATCATCGTGACCACTATTCCGTCGTGGTCATGTTCCCCTATCAGTTTACGGGCGGTGAATTGACGATTGGTTCGCCGTTTGCTCAGAAGGGCGAGGGCGATATCTTTCGACCAAAGTAAGGGAAAGTCGGCATGACGTGTTGCAAAAAGCCGGTGCCGAGAAAATCCGCACCGGCTTTTTGCTGTCTGCGTCAGTAATCGGCCAATAGTCTGGCGTCAACCGGCATGGTCGAAAGCTCGATGGCATACGACAGCGGCGAAGTCGAGCGGAAATACAGGGCTGCGCGGCCAACCGGCTACCGCCGGCCATTTTGCGGACCCCAGAGACGTGCGGCAATCGCTTGCTGTCAGACCGCCATCGCGGCGGTCAGCGCGGGATGGTGCTGATAGTCGACAAGCGCAAAATCGTCGGGCTCGATCAGCTCGAGCCAGTGCGGCTCGAAACGTCCGGTCTCTTTCATATCCGGGATACGTGAACTGATACGCAATGAGGGCGGTGGCATGGGCTCGCGCCTAAGCTGCTCGTTGAGCATGTCGAGATGGTTCTCGTAGATGTGGGCGTCACCGATGAAGTAGGTGAACCAGCGCGGCCGATAGCCTGTCAGCCTTGCTGCAAGATGCAACAGCAGCGCGCCCTCGGCGACATTAAAGGGTGCGCCAAGACCGAGGTCGTTGCTGCGAATGTAGAGGCAAAGCGACAGTTCGCGGGTTTCCACGCGCGGGATGAATTGATAAAGCAGGTGACACGCGGGAAGGGCGACAGCGTCAAGATCGGCACAGTTCCAGCCGTGAAAGAGGATACGGCGGCTGCCCGGGTTGCTGACGATGGTCGAAAGGCAATCCCGCAGCTGATCGATGGCCTTGTAGAGCAGCACTTTCTGGGTGCCTTGGTCTTCCAGGGTTGAGACGACGCGAAAACCTTTGGACAGCGCATCCTCGACTTCGCGTTCACGGCTAGCGTCAAGAAGCTTATAGGCGGGCCACTGGCGCCATTGCACGCCATACACCGGGCCGAGGTCGTCATGGCCCAAACGGTAGGGATTGTTGAGCCAGTCGATGTTTTCGTTGGCGTTCTGGTCCCAGACCTTGCAGCCCAGTGCCCTGAAATCAGCCGCGCTTCGCGAGGCGCGCAAGAACGCCACGAGTTCGCCTGCAATCGACTTGAAGGCCAGACGCTTGGTCGTAACCGCGGGAAACCCGTCGCGCTCGAGGTCAAAGCGCATCATCGCGCCGGGAATACTGATGGTGCGAATGCCGGTGCGGTTTTCCTGCCAGCTGCCGGTCTCAAGAACGGTTCGTACCAGGTCGAGATACTGTTTCATGGTCTTTGCGTTTTCGCGCGCTCTTTGCAGGGGCCCGGGGCTTGTAGCATTTTACCTGCCGCGCTAGGCAGCAAACTGCAGCTTGGCCAAGCGCGCGTACAGGCCGCTTCCTGCGAGCAGTTCGGCATGCGTTCCGGTCTCGACAATGCGACCGTCCTCGAACGCGACAATGCGGTCGGCACGCTGCACCGTCGAGAACCGGTGCGCGATGATCAGCGTTGTTCGTCCACGCATGGCGGTGTCAAGCGCGCGTTGCACGAGAAATTCGCTTTCGGCATCAAGTGCGCTGGTGGCTTCATCGAGAAGCAGAAGCGGTGGGTTCTTGAGGATCGCGCGCGCAATGGCGATGCGCTGGCGCTGGCCGCCTGAGAGCCTGACGCCGCGCTCGCCCAAGAAGGTCTTGTAGCCGTCAGGCAGCCGTTCGATGAATTCGTGCGCCTGCGCTGCACGAGCGGCGGCAATCACCTCGTCGTCAGTGGCATCGCGTTTGCCGTAGCGGATGTTGCTCATCGCATCGGCGGAGAAGATCACCGTGTCTTGCGGCACGATGCCGATCATGTCGCGCAACGCTTCCAGGGACAGCGATTCGATGCCCAGCCCATTGATCCTGATTTCTCCCCGGGTGACATCGTAAAAGCGCAGCAGCAGCTGGAACATCGTCGACTTGCCAGCACCCGAGGGCCCAACCAGGGCTACCGACTCGCCGCCTGCGATATGCAAGGTGATGTCTTCCAGCGCAGCGTGATCGGGTCGCGAGGGATAGTTAAACGTCACGCCCTCAAATGCCACGGTCGCTCCTTGTGGCTCGATGGTCAACGGTACTGGATCGGCGGGCGAGGCGACGAAGCTTGAGGCATCAAGCAGCTCGGTCAGGCGTTCGGTTGCGCCCGCGGCGCGCAGAACATCGCCCCACGATTCGGTCATGGCGCCAACCGATCCTGCGGTGAGTCCGGCATAAAGCACGAAGGCGGCGAGCGCGCCTGCGGACATGTCGCCTTGGATGACCGCGGTTGCGCCAAGCCAAAGGACGAAAACGATGGCGCCAAAGACCATGGTGATGACCACCGTGGTCAGAATCGCGCGGCTTTTCGTGCGGCGCATGGCGCTCCGAAAGCCGGACTCGACGCGCTCATCGAAGCGCTCTTCTTCGTAGCGCTCCTGGGTAAACGCCTGTACCGTGGGTATGGCATTGAGGATCTCCCCGGCCAGCGCCGAAGCGTCGGCAACGCGGTCCTGGCTATCGCGCGAAAGTTTGCGCACGCGCCGTCCGAGCACGACAATCGGAAGCACCACAAGTGCCAGCAGACCGATGGTGATGAGAAACAGCTTGGCGCTTGTGACGGCAAGCATGGCCATGCCGCCGATAAAGGTAAAAAGACTGCGCAGCCCAAGCGACAGGCTTGAGCCTACGACGGTTTGCACCAGGGTGGTATCGGTCGTCAGGCGCGATAAAACCTCGCCCGTGCGCGTCGTCTCGAAGAATTCCCGGGACTGGCCAAGCATCCGCCTGTAGACGGCACTGCGCAAATCGGTGACCACGCGCTCGCCAAGCCAGCTGACCATGTAAAAGCGTGCGGCCGTGGCTGCGGCAAGCACGCACGACACGCCAAAGAGGCCCAGAAAGTACAGGTTGACACCGCCCGTCGTGCCTGAGCCCTGGGTGAAGCCGTGATCGATCATCTGCTTGAAGGCGGCCGGCACGACAAGGGTTGCCGCCGAGGAGACCACGAGATAGACAAAAGCCAGCGCCATGTGCCGCTTGTATGGCGCAAGAAAGGGCCAAAGGCGCGCGAGCGCGCCAAACGCCGGTCTTGCAGGGGTCGGGATATCGGCTGGCATGGGTACGGGGGTTCTGACCCGCTATTGTCTCGCAACAGGCGCAGGCTACCTAACTGGTGCCGTCTTGCGTCATTGCAAGCGCAGGCGCTCGCCGTAACCGGTCAATTCAAGGTAGCCCTGACCCAGCGGCGTTGCCGGGTTTTGCGCGTCGAAGAGCGTGACCGCGCCTTCCCAATAGACGGTGCCCGTGCTGCCTTTGGCGTTGATTTCCTGCTCGTTCATCAGGGGCGAGACAATGAAATGACTGTTGCCAAGGCGAAGTTCCTGCTCGATCGGGTAGCTAATGCCGGTGGACGGTGAACGCCACAGTCGTTTGGCTGCGAAATCGATCTGGCCTTGCGCAAACCGGACGATCTGCCCATCTGCGCTGCGGCGCGTGGCCGCGCTAAAAAGCGTGCTGCCGTCGAGTTTTCGCATGCGAAACGCCATCAGTGCCCCGCCATCAGCCAGGTTTGCGCCGACCCAATCCCAGCCTTTGGCATCGGCATCGAGATAATTCGATGACCATTCGTGGTCGAGCCAGGCATGCCCTGTCACCGCAAAGCGCTTCTTGCCCTTGACGACCGTTCCCGACACGAGAAGCTGCGGCACGCTGTAGTAGGCACTTGCATCGTGGCTCGAGGGGCCCTTGGTGCTCAGGCCATGGTCACCTTCCAATAGCGGAGGCTGCTCGCTTGCAAGGGACAGATCGAGCGCAAAACGCGAATCCTGCATGCGCACGCTAAGGCGGCCGTCTTGGGCGTCGCGCTTTAAGCTCCAGTCCATGATGCCGACATCCGTGTCGCCACTTCGTGCAAAGGCGAGATCGAATCCGGCCCTTGCCGAACGCTCGGCAAAGAGGATCTTTCCCTCGCGCGGATCAGATAGCGCGGCATGGGCAAAAAGCAGCTGGCGTGGCGCGAAGGTACTGGTGTTGCCAGGGTCGACGAGCAGCCGCGTACGGAAGAAGGTCAGCTGGAATCCGATCGGGTGGCCGTGGTCATCGAGCCATCCGGTGACATACCACCATTCCGTGCGATAGGCGTCGTGCGAACCGAAGTCGGTCGGAAACGTCAGTTCAAGCTTGTCTGGCAGCGACGCGAAGCTGCCGGCGTTACTGCCCTCTTGCGCATGCGCAAGTGCGCCAGCAAGGAGCATTGCGATCGAAAAAACGAGAACGACGGCATATCTCACCAATCGTCCCTCACCGCACGCAAGGTGGCAACCGAGAGTGCGCTTCTGCCTGCGACGACTGCGACGCCCGCCGACGCAAGAAGCATGGCTACGACGATGAAGCCCAAAAGCGCAAGCGGGATGTGCGTCTCCATGCCCCAATGAAATGACTGGGGATTTACGACCTTGATCAGGATCTGGCCCTGCAGCAGTCCGATGAGCGCGCCAGCAGCCACGCCGATCATGCCAAGGATGAGTCCTTCGCTTGCCAGCATGGACAGGATTTCAACGTGCGTCACGCCCAGGTGGCGCAACATGCCGAACTCGTGACTGCGGGCGATTGTCTGTGCCGAAAATGTCGCGGCCACACCTGCAAGCCCGATGCCAATTGCCACGGCTTCAAGAAGGTACGTAATGAAGAAGCTGCGATCGAAGATTGCAAGCGATGTTTGCCGTATATCCCGCGGCGTCGTCACGCTCGCAGCGCTTTGCAGGTCTGGCGCGAGGGTGGCAAGAACGTCGCGCTTGACCTCTGCCAGAGAAGCCTGGCTTGCCAGCGTGATCGCGGCGTCACTGCGCTGGGTGTCGCCGGTCTCGCGACTGTAGTCGCTCGCCTTCATGACGATCGCGCCCGTCTGGCGTGCATAGTCACGCCAGATGCCACGCACCTCGATTGAGACCTCTCGTGACTTGCCACTGACGTCTGACAAGGGCAGTTGCCGCAATTCGCCGATGCGCCAGCCGTAAAGATCGGCGAGCGCCTCGGAAATCCAGACCGGATCGGCGCCTGGCAGCAAAGGTGCGGTGGCCGAGATGATGGGCAGCCCGGTCGGAAACTCGCCGCCATAGTCGCGTGCGAGAAGACTCACGGCGGGTCGATCGGGCGCGAGCGCGAGCGGGACAACCTTGAGAAAATCGACGCTCGCGACACCGGAAAGTGCGCGTAGGCGGCTTTGCGTTGGCGCGTCAAGACCCAGAGATTCGCCAGGCCCGCTGACATGGAGATAAAGGTCTGCAGGAAGGATTTGTACGACCCAGGCATCGACCGAGTCGCGAAAGCTGGTGACCATCACCGCCATCGAGACCATCAGGCTGACGCTTGCGACCACGCCGCAAAGCGCGACGGTTCCCTGACTCGGGGCGCCCCAGAGCCGCTTGAGCGCGAGAGTGACCGGCAGCGCGGCGTTGACGCAGTAGGGCGAGATCGAGCTGATCACGGACCGGACAACGCAGGGCATGGCAGCAATGCCCGCGAAAAGCACGAGCGCGATGGCAAGCGAGCCAAAAAGCGGCAGACCGTCGATGGCGGGCAGAAACACCACGGCGAGAGCGCCAAGCGCGAGGAAGAGCGCCTGCAGAATGCCCGGACGCACGCGCGGATCGACACTATCATCCTGGGCTTTGAGCGATTCGGCGGGTGTCATCTTCTCGAGTTGGCGTGCCGGGAACCACGAGCCCAAAAGCGCCGCGACAAGGCCGAGCGCAAAGAACACGAGCGCAGCCCAGGGCGTGAAGTGCAGCGGTGTCGGGCGTTCCGAAAAATAGCCGCCGCCAAGGTCAGGGCCAAACACGCGCAAGACCGCGCTCGCGGAGAGGCCGCCAAGCGCCAGCCCCATGGCGCTGCCGATGGCCCCGAGCATGGCCCCTTCGACGAGTATCTGTCCGAGCATCTCAAGACGGGTCGCGCCAAGAATGCGCAAGAAGGCGATTTGCTGGCGCCGTCGCATGACCGACAGCGATTGCGTCGAATAGACCAGAAAGCCTCCGGTAAATAGCGCCATGAGCGCCAGCATGTCGAGATTGAATCGGTAGGCGCGTGAAAGCTGATCCGTGCGATGCTCGCGATCGCTTGGCAAGACCAGCGTGGTGTCAGCCGGTAGCAGCGCCAGCACGGCCTTTTGCAGCTCTGCGAGGCTCGCGTTCTGTTGTCTTGCGATGGCGATGCGCGAGAGCACGCCCGGGCGTTGCAGGCGCCACTGCGCGTTGCCAATATCCATCAAGGCGAGATCGGCGTTCGAGCTCGAAAAGGTACCCGTGATCTCAAGTCCGATCGATCGGCCCGCGACCACCACATCGAGCGTGTCGCCGACCTTTTTATGCAGCCGCGCCAAGGCGTCGGAGCTTATGAAAATGCTCGAGTCGCGAAAAAGCCCAAGCGTACTTTGCGTGTCTGAACTGGCCGCGGCGACGATCGGATTCAAGCGCGCCGCAGTCAACGGATCGGTGCCAATCACATCGAGCACGACAGGCGAATTGGCGAGCGCGACGCGTGTCTCGAGAATCGGCGCCGCGACGGCGACTTCGGGCAATCGTGCGATGGCCGGATACAGGTCCTCCGCGAAGCCGCTGCCGCTGCGGCTTACGATCTCCATATCGGCATTGCCGGAGATCGCACCCAGTGCCGAGCCAAATTCGAGCATGGCCGAGCCGTTGACCAGGTGCACGGCAAAGCCAAGCGCAACACCGGTTGCGATCGCCGCGATGGAGACGAGGGCGCGCACGGGGTGACTGCGCCATTCGCCAGTCACAAGCCATCTGGCCAGCGTCGCATTCACGGGGAGACAAGGCCGCCTTCGGTAAGCCGAAGACGTCGATCGGCGATCGCCGCGGTTGTTGCTGAATGGGTCACGAGCACGGTTGCCGTGCCGTGCGTGTGCATCAGCGATTGCATCAGTTGCAACACCCGCGCCGCGTTGCCGGCGTCAAGATTGCCGGTCGGCTCGTCGGCGAGCAGAAGCACGGGGTGATGCGCGAGCGCCCGCGCGATTGCCACGCGTTGCATCTCGCCACCGGAAATCTGGCGGGGATAGTCGCGCGTGCGATCGCCCAGACCGACTTCGTCAAGCGCCTTTCTCGCAGCTTGGCGCGCGTCATGGGTTTTGTGTTGCGTGAGGATCAGGGTCAAGGCCACGTTTTCCTCGAGCGTCAGATGCGGCAGAAGATGGAACGCCTGAAACACGAAGCCGATCTTGTAGCGGCGCAGCTGGGTGCGCTCGCGCTCAGGTAAACCTGTCAGACGCACGCCGTCGATGTCGATCGTGCCCGCATCGGCATGGTCAAGCCCGGCGATCAGATTCAGCAGCGTCGACTTGCCCGCGCCCGACTCGCCAAGGATCGCGACGCACTCCCCGGTCCCTAACCTGAGATCGACGTTTTCAAACAGGCGCCGTCCCTGCGGCAGTGACTTCGAAAGGTGATCGACACGCAGCATGCCGCTAGTGTATCTGCGCATTGGACGGGAAGCGTCCAATGCCAGCGATTGCCTTACAGCGTTAGTCTGAGATCGTCGATTAAGGCGCCCGGCAGGCGCTGACTGACGGTGAGCCTGCCACCGTAGGTTGCCGAATCCGGTAGAAACTCGCGCTCGCGGGTCAATGCTTCGAGATTGGATCCGAGCATGCGATAGACACTGTCGTCAAAGCGCATGACCTCGCAGGGTGCAACGATCTCACCGTTTTCGACCCAAAGCGATGCGAAGCGGGTCATGCCGGTGAGCCGGCAATTCATCCGGTCGGAGAAATTCAGGTACCAGAGATTATTCAGGTAGAGTCCGGTGCCAAGCCTTCTCAAGGCATCCTCGTGCTCCATCGTGCCGCCGGCCATGTCAAGCGATTGCGGCGATTCTTGATTCGTATCGGCGCCGTTTTGCTCGATGCCGTATTCGCGCGCCGTCGGTGGCGATACCAGGCTTTCGCGGTATTCGCCAGCCGAGATCAGTTCGACCGTGGCAGGCCTTAGATAGCCTTCGCTTTGGAAGGTCGGGGCAAGACCTTCCGTGGTGTTTTCGCGAATGGTGAGCAAGGGGCTTAAACGCTGCTGGCCTTCGACCAGCTTTTGCAAGGGGCTCTGGCGCGTGCGTCTTGCCTTTTCGGAGAACCCACCCCAACCCAGCATCGATACCACCTCGGATAACGCCGTGGGCGCAACGAAGGCGCGGTAGCCCCCTGGCGTGAGCCGCTTGGACGGCCGCTGGATGATCTCAAGGTCGCGTCGTGAGCGTTGCATGCGCTGGGCAAATTGCGCTTCGTCCCACGCGAGGCCGGCAAAGGCCGATTTCACCGCCTTGTCGGTCTGGTGGTAGAGGCTCCACTCGAGATTGAAACTGGTGATCTCGTGCCAGTTGCGCTGTCCGAGCGAATCGGCAAAACCGCGTTGCTGTGGGCCGTTGGCAAGAAATCCGACGAAGTCGGTGTGGGTCGCGTGCCGCAGGATGGCATCGACCATGGCGTCGCTGGCATTGCCGGCATTGGCGCTGACCGAGCGGCTCGATACGCTGCTTGTCTTGGGCGCAAAAAGAGGGTCTTCCGGCAGATCTGAAAGCAGACCTCGAAGGAACTCCAGCGTCTTTTTGACGTGCGCGCGATCCTTCTCAAGGTGCAATGACAAAGTGATCTCGGCAGCGGCGTGGCGTTTTTGCCTGATCAACTGGATCTCGACGTAGGCCTGCTCGACAGCGCCTGCCTGGCGCACCCGGGCGTGATTAAAGCGCACGAAGTCCGATTGTTCGGCGGAGAAGTAACAGCTGAAGTCCTCGCCTTGGGCAACCTCGCTGCCGATATATCGTACAAGGTCGTCGAAATAGCTCTCCATGGCCGCGGTCATGCTTCACCCCCGAACACGTCGATCGAGGAAAACAGGCACGCAGGCGAGGCGTGTCCGACTCGGATGATCTGGGCTGGTTCGCCCTTGCCGCAGTACGGCGTTCCCATGACAAGGCGCGTCGAGGCATCGCCTACGCCTTTCAGGCTGCGCCAGAAATTCGCCGAGATGCCGCGATAGTTGGGATTCTTCACAATCGTGGTCAGGCGCCCGTGCTCGATCATCTGACCCCATTCGCAACCAAATTGGAATTTGTTGCGCGAATCGTCGATCGACCACGAACGGTTGGTACGCATCATGATGCCGTGCTCGACGTTCTCGATCAGCTGCGCTAGCGTCGATTGGCCAGGCTCGACGTTGATGTTGGCCATGCGATCGATCGGGGCCCGGTTCCAGTTGCTTGCTCGCGCGTTGGCGACGCCGTCAATGGCGTTGGCGCCAGCATCTCTTGCTCGCTGCTGCGATAGGGCGCCGCCAAGCGGCCGCACCAGCATGCCGGCACGAATCAGATATTCACGCTTGGCGCGCCGTCCCTCGTCGTCGAAGGCATAACTTGCAAACTGCTCGCTCACCGACGGATCGAAGGTGACGTTCAAAAGCGGGGAGCCATATTGGTAGGTGCCGAACATGTCAAGGGTAACGAAGCTCGTGCCGGCGAAATTGCGCTCGTCTCCCAGGATGCGATCGAGCTCGAGGGGATGGCCGATGGATTCATGAATCTGCAGCATCATCTGGTCGGGTGCAAGCAGGAGGTCCATCTTGCCCGTCGGACAATTTGGTGCGAGAAGAAGGTCCAACGCCTCGGTCGCGCATCTTCTGCCGCCCCCCACGAGGCCCCAGTGGTCGATGACCTCGAACCCGCCTTGCTGGCAGAAGTCGGCCGAGAGGCTTCGCGATTGCGTATCGCGGCCATCGCTCACCGTGACGCTAAGTGCGGGAATGACGAAGTGGTAGTCCTGGACGACATCGCCGCCGGTGCTTGTCAGATAGCGATGGCTGGCGTGGCGCACTTCCAGACTCGCGATGCTATCGACGACGCGGGCGTCGATTTGTGCAGCGGCATCCTCGCTTGCAAGCAGGTCGTAGAGCTCAGCAGGCGTTGGCAGCGGCTTGGCAAGCGGCGAAACATAGCGGCCCGTCGGTGCCGAATCCTCTGGAATCTCAAAGTCGGTGACGCTGCGTTTGGCGGTCGTGCGCGCCCAGTGGGAGGCACGGTCGAGTGCCTTTTGCAGGCCCGCCACGGACAGATCAGACGTCGCTGCATAGCCATAGCCGCCGCCATCGATTGCAGTGAGCATGGCCCCGCAATCGTTGGTCCGGCGAAAGGGCTCGCGCCTTTCCTTTCTTACCGCGACGCGATCGGCGGTTTCATCCGTGATGCGCAAGGAAAAGAATTGGGCCTGGCTTTTGAGTTGCGCAAAAAGTTCGTTGTGGTTCATCTGAAACCGCTCGTAAAAAAAGGGGATCGTCGCGCTTTGGTGAGAGCGACTATGGGTCTGCTGATGACAAAGATGTCATGGCGCCGACGGTGGCGTTAAAGCCGCCATCGACGTAGGTGATTTCGGCCGTGATCGCGGCGGCAAGATCGGAGAGCAGAAAAGCTGCGACATTGCCGACTTCATCGATCGTGACATTGCGCCGCAACGGGGCGTTGCGCTCGACGTAATCGAGGATCTTGCCAAAGCCCTTGATGCCCGATGCGGCCAGGGTCCTGATCGGCCCAGCGGAGATGGCATTGACGCGGATACCGCGTGGCCCGAGGGAATCGGCGAGATAGCGCACGCTGGCTTCAAGCGATGCCTTGGCCAGACCCATCGTGTTGTAGTTGGGCACGACGCGATCGGCGCCCAGATAGGTCAGGGTCAAGAGCGCGGCGCCGGGTCGCAACATCGGCAGCGAAGCCTTGGCAAGAGCGCCGAAACTGTAGGAGGAAATGTCGTGGGCGATGCGAAAACCTTCGCGCGTGAAACCGTCAAGGAAGTCTCCGGAGATGGCCTCCCGGGGTGCGAATCCGATGGCATGGACGAGCCCGTCAAGGCCATCCCATTGCGCACCAACTGCCTCGAAGAGCGCGGCGATTTCGGCATCGCTTGCAACGTCGCAGGGAAATACCAGCTTGCTGTCAAAGTGCGCCGCAAGTTCCTCCACGCGGTCCTTGAAGCGCTCGCCAACGTAGGTGAACGCAAGTGTCGCGCCTTCACGCTGGCAGGCGCGTGCCACGCCGTAGGCGATCGAGCGATTCGACAGGACACCCGTAATCAGCAGCTTTTTACCCGCGAGGAAACCCATGGCCACTCCAGCCGCCCGTGTGAGCGGCGCTGGGCACGCAGTATAGACGAATCGCCTGCCGCGCTGGCCTTGCGCCGCCTTTCGCGCTTGCGTGGTTTTGGCACACGTCCTCGCGACCGAGCCGCACTGCAGCGAAAACACCGCTGTTACGCCAGGTCGGGGCCCGCCGGTGGTGCGCGAGGGGCCCCGTTGCGGGTAAAATCCCGTCGCATCGGCCCGGGGGTCGCGGTCTTTATAACTTGTCGCTCAGGAGAAATACTTATGAAGCGTTGGACTCATCTGGGTGCTGCACTGACCCTTTCAGCGATCGCGTCCGTCGGCTACGCCCAGCAAGCCGCCACCGCGCCTGATCCTGCGACCATCGTGGTTCCTGAGCCGAAATGCGATCAGCCGCCAAGCAATCCAGGTCTTGGCTTGACTCCGCCCGAAGAGAATCGCTACAGGAAGCGCATCGCAGCCTACTCGAAATGCATGCAGGACTACGCGCTCGGACTTGAATCCACCGCAAAGCAATATGCGGCGGTTGCGCAGAAGTATCTGGACGTCGGCAACAAGGCGGTGAACGATTACAACGCCTTCATGAAGGAAGTCAGGAAGAACACCAATCAGGAAGAGGATGAAAATGAGGCACCGAAGGCCGGCCCGGCGCCCTCGCGCATGTGACCGTGTGATCTAACGCCGAGCGAGGCTTTTCACTTCGCCAACGACGAGTGTCTGGCCGATCTGCAGGCCATTGCCATGCAGACGGTTGGCGCGCTTGATCTCATCGACGGAGACGTGCAAGCGCTGCGAAATCGAAAATAGCGTGTCGCCTGCGCGCACCGTGTAGGTGCTCGAGGTCAAGTGAGCTTGGGTCGGCGTATAGCTGGCGCGGATGATGGCAGCGTTGTCTGCGGCGAGCGTTTCGGGTGCATGCACGTCGCTGGCAGTTGCGGCCGGTGTTGGCGATGTGCCCGTGCGATGCAGGGCCACCAGAATTTCCGTCCCGGGCTTGATGCGCGATCTCGTATCAAGGCTATTGGCCTCGCATAGCGCTTGCACGGTCATTCCATAATGTGCGGCGATGCGGTCGAGTCGTTCGCCACGGCGGACGTGATAGACCTGCCAGTTCACGAGCGGCGCGTCGCTGGACGCCAGGCGTTCCTCGAACGCGGCTGCGCGATCCGCAGGCAAGAGCAGGGACGAGGCATTGGCCGCACTGATCACCGGTCGGTTAAACGACGGATTCAAGGCGCGGAACTCGTCCACCGGCATGTCCGCGAGGCGCGCAGCGGTCATCACGTCGATATCCTTGGTTGCCGTGACGGCGACGAAATAGGGCTCGTTGTCGATGCGCGGCAAGACGATGCCAAACGCCGACGGATTGGCAATGATGTTTTTTAACGCCTGCAGCCGCGGGAAATAGGCGCGCGTCTCGTCAGGCATGTCAAGGCTCATGTAGTCCGTTGGCCGGCCGTGCGCGACGTTCTTGTCGATGGCGCGTTTCACCGAGCCTTCGCCCCAGTTGTAGGAGGCAAGGGCGAGTGTCCAGTCGCCGTGCATCTCGTAGAGCATTTGCAGATAGTTAAGCGCCGCATCGGTAGATGCCACGACATCGCGCCGATCGTCATGCCACCAATCCTGTTTCAGATTGAAGTTCTTGCCGGTGGAGGGGATGAACTGCCACATCCCCGAGGCGTGGGCACGCGAATAGGCCATCGGGTTGTAGGCACTCTCGACAAACGGCAAGAGTGCAAGCTCGGTCGGCATATGGCGTTTTTCGAGCTCCTCGACGACGTGGTACAGGTAGTGGCTCGAGCGCTCTGCAGCGCGTTGCAGGAAATCCGGATGACTCAAATACCAGGCCTGCTGCTCAACGACCAGTGGCGAGTCCATGTTGGGAATCGCAAAGCCGAGTCTGACGCGATCCCAGACATCGTCTGGATGGCCGGTCAAATCGACCAGGTAAGGCGCCTTGGATGCGACAACAGTCGCTGGCAGCAACGGCTCCAAGGCGATAGACGGGCTGGCATTTTGCGCCGGTGAATGAGCGCTTGCGGTCGGTTGGGAGGGGGATTGGGTCAGAGGCGCTGCACATCCGGCAAGGAGTGCAAAGGCAGAGGAAAGCACGAAAGTTGAGTATCGGTGCATCGCATGCCTTCGAACGCAAAACGCCGATACTAGCTAGGGGGGGCGCTCGGGTCAAGGCGCTTGGGCAGGCAATCCCCCTCAGAAGCGGTCTTTCCAGGCGCGAAGCGCAGCAAAGGTCGCGACCGGATTCTTCGCGGCGCCCGGATCTTCGTTTTCGACGCTTGCGCGGATCGCCGCTTCGCTCACGCGAAGAAACGGGTTGGTGGCGCGTTCAAGCCGAATGCTCGAGGGCACGGTTGCACGGTTTTCCTGACGCAGCGCGCGCACGTCTTTTTCGCGCTCGACGAGCAGCGCATTGCCAGGGTCGACGACAAGCGCAAAGCGCAGATTGTTCGCGGTGTATTCGTGCGCGCAATAGACTAGAGTCTCAGGCGGCAGGGCGGCGAGCCGCGCGAGCGAGGCGAACATCTGCTCGGCCGTGCCCTCAAAGAGACGGCCACAACCTCCTGCAAACAGGGTGTCGCCGCAAAAAAGGATCGGTGCAATGCCATCGCTGCCAAAATACGCAATGTGCCCGCGCGTATGGCCAGGAACATCGATGACCTCGAGCGTGAGCTCGATGCCAGGCACAACGATGCGATCGCCTCCTGACAGCGCAGCGGTTACGCCAGGGATCGCTTCTGCAGCGGGACCAAAGACCGGCAAGCGCCCATTTCGCGCCGATTGCAGCGCCGCGACCCCGCCGGTGTGATCGGCATGATGATGGGTGAGTACAATGGCGCAAAGCGTGGCGTCAAGGCGTTGCAACGCGTCCTCGATGACCGCTGCGTCGCCAGGATCGACCACGGCGGCATAGCGATCGCGTCGTACCAGCCAGAGGTAGTTGTCCTTAAAGGCAGGAACGGCGACGATAGTCAGCGGTAAACCGGAAATGCCTGACATGAATGGCCTGCTTACATGACGGTGCACAGTGATTCGATTATAGCGCTGGCGAAATGGCTCAAAACGCCGGCGGGTCGCTACGCGCTCTCCTGGGAGCAGGATCAGCTCGATCATGTCGTAGCCGACCTGTTCGGTTATTACGCCGTGCAGGTCGGGCTCCTGCAGTTGCCTGCGCTGCGCAACAATCGCATGCCGTTTCTGTTCTCCGTTGATGAGCCGCACGCAATAGCGCACGATGCGGAAAACGAGGATGCGGCAACGGCATTAACGGCCAGCCGCAGCACGCTTGTCATCACCCGCTTTGACGAATTGCCCTTTGCCGCACAAAGCCTCGATCTGCTGGTGCTGCCGCACGCACTCGAATTCGCCGATGACCCGCACCAGGTGTTGCGCGAGGTCGAGCGTGTCCTGATCCCCGAGGGACATCTGGTGATTACCGGTTTCAATCCGGTCAGCCTTTGGGGTGCCCGCCAAGTGCTGGGGCGGGCGCTTGACGCGCCCTTTCTGCCGGTCGCGGGGCAGTTTTTGCACCTCGGACGGCTAAAGGACTGGTTGAAGCTTCTGGGCTTTGAAGTGAATCGGGGGCGCTTTGGGTGTTATGCCCCGCCGGTAAGATCCGAAAAGTGGCTATCGCGTTTCGGTTTCATGGAGCGCGCGGGCGATCGCTGGTGGCCTGTGTGCGGCGCGGTCTACATGGTCAGTGCAATCAAGCGGGTCAACGGTTTGCGACTCGTGGGCACAATCAAGAAGGAGCGTCGCGTCGCACCCGCCAGCCTTCCTGCGACCGCGCACAGCAGCGGCGCCAAGGTTCGCCATTCGAAGACGCAAATGGATCCGGGAGAGTCGTAGTGCCTTTGGTGGACATCTTTACGGACGGGGCGTGCAAGGGAAATCCTGGACCGGGCGGGTGGGGCGCGCTGTTGCGTTTTCAGTCGGGCGATAAGGCCCATGAGAAGGAATTGTTCGGCGGCGAAGCGCACACGACCAACAACCGCATGGAACTCCTGGCGGTGATCAAGGCGCTAGAAGCACTGAAAGTGCCGTGCAAAGTACGGCTTTATACCGATTCGGTGTACGTCCACAAGGGCATTACCGAGTGGATCCACGGATGGAAGAAGCGCGGCTGGGTGAGCTCTGCCAAGCAACCCGTAAAAAACGTCGATCTCTGGAAAGCGCTCGATGTCGCGATCATGCCGCATGCCATCGAGTGGCACTGGGTCAAAGGCCATGCGGGGCATGTCGAGAACGAACGCGCCGACGGGCTTGCCAACCGTGGCGTGGCAGGGCTTGAGCACGCGAATTGAACCGGTACCCAAGACCTTCGTCCCGATGAGAATTCGCGCTTCATGACCAAGCGACAGATCGTGCTCGACACCGAAACCACCGGTCTTAACCCGGCGGGGGGCGATCGCATCATCGAAATCGGTTGTGTCGAACTTTTCAATCGCCGGCCGACCGGGCGCAATCTGCACTATTACTTCAACGCCGAGCGCGACAGTGAACCTGGCGCACTCGCAGTCCATGGCCTGACGCGCGAATTTCTTGCAGACAAACCCAAGTTCGGCGAGGTACTGGATTCGATCCTGGCGTTTCTTGGTGGCGCTGAACTCCTGATCCACAACGCCCCGTTTGACGAAGCGTTTCTTGATGCGGAACTTGGCCTGCTCGGTCTTCCACGCTTTCGGCATCACTTCGAAGTCGAGGTTGTCGACACGCTCGAACTCGCCAAGGAATTGCACCCGGGCAAGCGCAATTCGCTTGATGCGCTTTGCGACCGCTATCAGGTATCGAATGTGCACCGTACCTTGCACGGCGCATTGCTTGACGCGGAGCTTCTCGCGGAAGTCTATCTCGCCATGACGCGCGGCCAGGAAAGCCTTGTCATCGATATCGAGCCTGAGGTCGCCGAAGTTTCGGTCGAAGCGAATGCAATTCTGCTCGCTTCGCTGCCCGTGCTGCGAGCGACTGACGCCGAGTTGGCCGAGCACGAAGCCCTGCTCGATGCACTGGAGCGGGAACTGCGTCGGCCGCCCGTTTGGACCGCGACGGCAGGCAGTGCTGCGCGCCTTTAGTCAGGCGCTGCGATGAATTTCTGGCGGATCTTGTGCAGCCAGGCCCAAGAGCGCGCCGAGCGCGATCCAGAAGCTGCTCGCGATTCCGTAGACGAGGAAGTCATCGGTCATGTTGCGCATGAGCATGGCAAACAGCAGCGTCAAGGCCCCAACGCCACCAAGTCGCATCACCGCATCTTCGCGGCGCGCGCGCCAGGCGGCCCGAACCAGGGCGACAAGCGATGCCATGTAGAGCAAAAGGCCGCAGGCGCCAAGTTGCAGCCAACAGTTGAGAAAGACGTTGTGCGCATGCTGAAAGCCTGTGGCCATGGCAGACTTCATGACCGGATCGTCGCGCACGTCATAGGTGCTTGCCGGCACAGTGCGACCAAAGCCGACCCCAAGCCACGGATGCTGGGTGCCAAGATGGGCGTATTCGGACCACATTGCAGGCCGCGGATCAATCGAGACGAGAAACAAGGTGGCGCTGCCAAAGGGCAGCACCTGGCCTTCGAGCGCGAGCCTCGCCTGCGACGCTTTCTCGACTGCGAAAAGGCCGATGGCGGCACACGTCAGCGCTGCGCTCGTGAGGATCGCGACCTGGCGCCGTCGCGGCAGGTCTGAAGCCGCCGTTGTCTTCCTGTGCCAGAGCAGCGCAAAGGCGGCAAGCGCCAGGGGCAAGACGATCACGGCATTGCGATTTCGCGAAACGAAGATGACAAGCCCAGTGGCTAGCACCAGGAGCAATGCGCTGGTACCGCGCCAATGGCCGCGCAACATGCGCCACACGATAAGGGGGGCGATCGCAAGGATCGCATACGTGCTCGCGTCACCCGGGCCGGGATAGCGATCGGAGAAAGCCTCTGCGGTCGCTACCGTATCGGCAGCGGCGATGGGCGTGGGCGTCACCGCTGGCGGCAGGAACGCTGCGGATGAAAAGAGCGCGAGCAAGACAATCCCGGCTGCAAAGCCGATCAATAGGGCGTTTGCGCGGCCAGCGCGGCTATAAAGATAGGCCGCAGTGTAGGCAACGAGCGGCAGGAGCAGGTCGGTGCGCAGTTTTCCTGCGGAAATGCCGGGCTCCTTTGACCAGAGGATGGAAAGACTGGCGAGTGCGCAAAGTGCCACGAGCCATGGCAAAGCAGGCAGATGTGCAAGGGCACGGCCGCGCGTCGCGGCAATCACGCACACCGGCACGATCACGCCCAAGGTGTTGTGCAGTCCCGTCGCGTGGCCAAGCGGCAGCGTTGCAATCCAGAAGATCCACAACGCGTCGATTGCGAGCGTGAACGCTGAGCCTTTGCCTGTGGGGTTCATGCCCGACCGAGAAAGGCCCGCTTCATCGGATGTGGACATGGAGGCGCGAGGATTTGGTAGGCGGCGAGGGGCTCGAACCCCCGACCTCGGCAATGTGAATGCCGCGCTCTAACCAGCTGAGCTAGCCGCCTTTTGAGGAGGCACGAATTTTAGCGGAAAATGGGTGCTCTCGCCATGCCATCCGGGCCGCGGTGAATCTTCGCGTCACAAGGGCATCTAACCCGCGCCCGTCACACCTTATTGAGCGTATTGCCATGGAGTACAAGGATTATTACGCGACGCTTGGCGTCAAGCGCGACGCGAGTGCGGAGGAGATCAAGAAGGCCTATCGCAAACTCGCGCACAAGTATCACCCTGACGTGTCCAAGGAGGGCGACGCCGAAGAACGCTTCAAGGACGTCGCCCAGGCTTACGAGACATTAAAGGATGCCGAAAAGCGTGCCGCCTACGACCAGCTCGGCAGGCACGCCCAGGGCGAACAGTTCAGTCCGCCTCCGGGATTTGGCGGCTTCGCCCCGGGCGATCAGTTTGACGATGTCGATCTGGCGGATTTCCTTTCCGGGTTAAGGCGAGGCGGCGCTGCGCGCTCGCGTTCATCGAGCCGTCCAAGGCGCGGCGAGGACTATGAGGTCGCGGGCGAGATCACCCTTGAGCAGGCGTATCACGGCGGCGAGATTTCACTGTCGCTGCAATATCCCGAAGTCGATGACAGCGGCTTCATGCGCAATCAGACCCGGGTTTTCCAGGTGCAGATTCCCGAGGGTATGCGCGAAGGCCAGCGCCTCAAGCTTTCCGGGAAGGGCGGTGCCGGATCATCCGGCGGGCCGCCAGGCGATCTGTTGTTGACGCTCCATTTTGCGCCGCATCCTGAATTTCGACTCAATGGCGATGACATCGTCAGCGATTTGCGACTGGCGCCATGGGAAGCGGTGCTTGGCGCAACGGTGACCGTGCCAACTCTTGGCGGGCCTGTCGAGTTGACCGTGAGGCCAGGTACGCGCAACGGCCAGACGTTACGGCTTTCCAGGCGAGGCATGGGCCGTGGCGAGCGCAAAGGCGACCAGCTTGCCATCGTGCAGATCGTAACGCCTTCGAGCGTCAGCGACGCGGAGAAGGAGCTTTACACGCAACTGAAGGCAGCCAGTTCTTTCAATCCGAGAGGAAAAGGGGGAGGCAAATGAGCGAATACCGGCTGGACGCTATTGTTCTTGACGACGACAGGCGATATCAGATCACTGAACTGACGCAAGTTGTCGGCCTCGATTCACCCTATCTCGAAGAATTGATCAACTGCGACCTGATCGAGATCGAACGTCACGTTGATGGCACGTTCAGATGTACGACTCGCACGTACATCGAGGCACGACGCGCATCGCGTCTCGTGCGCGACTTTGAACTCAATCCGGAAGGCCTGGCATTGGCGATGCAATTGCTCAAACAGGTCGAGCGCTTGCAGTCTCGACTTGCCATGTTGCCGCGCTCGGGGGCGTGACGTCCCCAAGCGCACATCCACGCGAGGCGCCTAGCGATCCTTGCCGACTTCGTTACCGACCACGCCGCCTACGACCGCGCCGCCGACCACGCCGACTGGGCTGCCGCCCGTCAAGACTGCGCCGCCAAGCGCGCCGGCACCTGCACCAAGCGCGGTGTCGGTCCCTTGGGTTGAGCCGCAACCTGCAAGCGCAAGCGCAGCGACGGAAAGGGCCAGACCAACTTTCATTCGGCTGAAAATCATTTGCATTCTCCTTAGCTTTTTGCGATGGAAACCTTTGACGCTGTACCGAGAAATGCACGGATTCCAGCGATAACCCCGTCATGGCAATTTCTGTGCCGCGCACTAGAATGCGCAATGCAGGAACAGTGTTTGCTGGTTTTCCGCGCCAATTTTTTTGAAAGTGCACCATGCCGTTTGACGACATAGAGGCTGACCTGATCCCAATCGCGGTCCCTCTGGTTGCGGCAAGAAGCAAGCGCGCCGCTCGCACGCCCGGTGCCCGGGCACGAAAGCCCACCCCGATGTCATCTGCAGACGGCGATGGTGGCGATGATGCAAAGGGCACTCAGTCAACTGACAAGGACGACAGCAAGGACGACAGTAAGGGCGATGGCAAGAGCGGGTCGTCCGATGCCAAGACAGGTTCGTCGGACGCCGCAAAGGAGGACGGCAAGGGCGGCGGCAAGGGTGGCGACAACCAGAAGGGCGGACGCGATGACGAAAAGCCGCGCAGCAAGCGGCCTCTGATCATTCTTGCAATCGTTGTCGTGGTCCTTGCCGTTGTCGCGCTGATCGTCTGGTTTGCAAACAGGAATGACATCACGACCGATGATGCCTATACAGACGGCAACACGGTCACCATGGCTCCAAAAGTTGCGGGCTACGTCGTCGCGCTTTACATCAACGACAACACGCTGGTGAAAAAAGGCGACCTCCTCTTGCGCATCGATCCGCGCGACTACCTGGCAGCCCAGGCCCAGGCTGAAGCCCAGCTGACGCTGGCGCGCGCACAGCTCGATCAGGCACGCATCGCCTATGACATCGCCAAGGTGCAATACCCGGCGCAATTTGCCGCTGCCAAGGCGCAGCAGCGCGCGGCAGAAGCCAGCTTCGCTACGGCACAGTCGACTTATTTGCGCCAGCACAGTGTCGATCGACGGGCGACCACGGAGGAAACCATCGATGCGGCGAACAGCCAGGAAGTTGCCGCTGCAGCCAACGTCGAGAGCGCCAAGGCCCAGGTCGCAGTCACAGGCGTCGTGCCCGATGAACTGCATCAGGCGCAGGCAACCGTGGCCGAGCGCGAGGCCCAGGTCAAGCAGGCGGAAGCGCAGCTGGTGCAGGCCAACCTTAACCTTTCCTATACCGAAATCCGTGCACCAAGCGAGGGGTTCATCACCAAGCGCAATGTCCAGCTTGGCAGCTATTTGAGCGCTGGCACGACGATGTTCCTGATCGTCACCCCCGAAATATGGATCACGGCGAATTTCAAGGAGTCGCAACTCGGTCGCATGCGTCCGGGAAATCCGGTGGACATCACGGTCGACGCCTACTCGGGGCTTAAATTGCACGGGCATATCGACAGCATCCAGTATGGAAGCGGCTCGCGTTTTTCTGCATTCCCCACCGAGAACGCCACGGGCAACTTTGTCAAGATCGTGCAGCGTGTTCCCGTCAAGATCGTCATCGACAGCGGCCTTGATCCCAACACGCCTTTGCCGCTCGGATTGTCGGTGTCGCCGGTGGTGCGGCTGCCGTGAGTACCGATTCATCGCAAGACCAGACGAGGCGCTGGAAACCGGCCGGCAACCCCTGGCTGATCGCGGTAGCCGTGACCCTTGCCGCGTTCATGGAAGTGCTCGACACGACGATTGTCAACGTGGCTTTGCCGCACATCGCAGGCACCATGTCGGTGAGCTATGACGAGGCGACCTGGGCGCTGACTTCGTATCTTGTTGCCAACGGCATCGTGCTGCCGATTTCGGCGTTTCTTGCGCGATTGTTGGGCAGGAAACGTTACTTCCTGATTTGCATCATCGCGTTTACCGTTTGCTCCTTTCTTTGTGGCATCTCGAATAATCTTTACGAACTGATCTTCTTTCGCGTCCTGCAGGGATTTTTCGGCGGCGGCCTGCAACCGAGCCAGCAGTCGATCATCCTCGACACGTTTCCTCCAGAGCAGCGCAGCCGTGCTTTTTCGGTGACGGCGATTGCCATCGTCGTGGCGCCGATTCTAGGCCCCACGCTGGGTGGCTGGATTACCGATAACTTCACCTGGCGCTGGGTGTTCCTGATCAATGTTCCAGTCGGCGTCTTGACAACCTTCGCCGTCATGAGTCTCGTTGAGGACCCTCCATGGGAGAAGCAATCCAGCCGGGTCTCGACCGATTTCATCGGCATTGGGTTGATTGCGCTTGGCCTTGGTTCATTGCAGATCATGCTCGATCGCGGCGAAGACGCAGACTGGTTCTCCTCAAGTTTCATTCGCACTTTCGCTGCCCTTGCCGCCATCGGTATCGCGAGCGCCGTTGCGTGGCTCTTGTATACGCGCAAACCGGTGGTCGATTTGCGTGTGCTCAAGGATCGCAACTTTGCACTTGGATCGGCGACGATTGCGGCCTTCGCCGGCATTCTTTATGCCAGTGCAATCATGATTCCTCAGCTTGCCCAGGAGCACCTTGGCTATACGGCGGAGTTGTCCGGGCTCGTGCTAAGTCCAGGTGCCCTTTGCATCGTCTTTCTGATTCCGATTATCACGCGTGTCATGCCCTACGTGCAGACACGACTGATCTTGACCGTGGGCTTCTTGCTGCTTGGCGTCGCGCTGCTTTATTCGCGCACGCTGACACCGAACATCGATTTCAACCACCTTGTGCTTTTGCGCAGCGCCCAATCGGTTGCCATCGGGTTTCTTTTCGTGCCGACCAGCACCCTGACCTACCTGACACTCGATCGACGCTTCCAGGCCGACGGTGCCGCGTTGTTCACGATGTTTCGAAACGTTGCCGGCTCGATCGGCATTTCGCTTTCGACTGCGGAGATCACCACGCGAACGCAAGTGCATATGGCCTATCTTGCCGCTCACGCGAGCACGTCCGACGCGAATTTCGTCAACAACATCGCGAGCACCGTTGCTGCGGTGAAGAACTACAGCCTGCAGGCGGGTGACGCGACGCAGATCGCGCTCGGATACCTTTATCAGACGATGATCGGCCAGGCAACGATCCTTGCCTACCTCGATGTCTTTGCCTATTGCGCAGTGATTTCGTTCTGTTTTGTTCCTTTCACCTTGCTGTTCTCGCCGGCCAAGGCCGCGGGCGGCGCCGGCGCACACTGATGAGCAATAAAATCGCTTCCGCCCTGGCGTGGGCTCTGGTCGCGTGCGGCGCGCTGCTATCGGCCTGCACTGTGGTCGGCCCGAACTTCAGCTCGCCCGATGCTCCGGTACAAAACCAGTTCGCGAGCGCAACGGCCACGCGTGATTCGGGCGATGCCGCACCGATTCCCCTTGCCGATGCCACGCCGGATTGGCAATGGTGGAAAGTGTTTGGAGATCCCGAGCTGAATCGGCTCGAGGAAGACGCGGCCGCTGGCAACCTTGATTTGCAGGCGGCGCTGGCACGCATTGTTGCCGCGCGCACGCAGGTCATCATTGCACGCGCGCAAGGCCTGCCAAGTGTGAATGCCAGCGCGAGCGCCATGAAAGAACAGCTCGGTCTTGCCGGCATTCTCAAAGCGCGAGGAAATTCGTCACTGACGAGCTCTCCCGAGGCGAGCGCGCTGATCTCGTCATTGACGCAGCCCGTGAGCCTTTATCAGATCGGCTTTGATGCCTCGTGGGAACTCGATCTTTTCGGCAAGGTGTCACGCTCGGTTGAGGAAGCGGGTGCGCAAAGTGCAGCCGAGATCGAGTCGCGCAACGATGTGCTGGTGTCGCTTGAGGCCGAAGTGGCCCAGACCTATATGCAACTGCGCGCAGCGCAGGTTCTGCGAGAAATCACCTTGCAGTCCCTCTCCGATCAGCGCCAGATCCTCGAGCTCAACCGCAACCGCCAGTATTCTGGACTTGGCAATCAGTCGCAGGTCGAGGCGTCGCAAGCGCAGCTTTCAAATGCCGAGTCAGTTTTGCCGCAATACGAAGAGACCATTGATCTCTCGCGGCATGCTCTCGCCGTTCTGACGGGCCGCACGCCCGATGGCCTTGACGACGAACTTTCCGGAGTTGGCGGGCTGCCGCCGCTGCCGTCGACGATTCCAGTGGGCCTTCCTTCGACGCTCGCCCGCAGGCGACCTGACATTCGCCAGGCCGAGGCGAGCCTGCATGCCGCGACTGCCGATGTCGGCGTAGCCGTGGCATCGCTGTTCCCGGATGTTTCCCTGACCGGAACTTACGGACTGCGCAATACCGGCACCCAGTATCTCTTTAACTGGGCGAGCCGCTTCTACACCTTTGGCCCGACGGTGTCGCTGCCGATCTTTAACGGCGGAGCGCTCACAGGCAATGTCCGGCTTGCGCGCGCGGAAGCCATGGAGGCCGCGCTTAATTACCGCAAAACCGTGCTTTCGGCCTTGCAGGAGGTCGAAGACGGCCTGACTGCGCTTCACGATGACGCGCGCCGCTGCAACGCCCTGTTGGACACCGTCGCTGCCAACCAGCGCTCGCTGGACCTGGCGGAATCCGCGTACCGGTCGGGTCTTGTCAGCTACATCACGGTGCTTGACGCCGCCACCCAGACGATTGCGGCGCAATCCCAGTTTGACCAGGCAAGACTTTCCGAGACCACCGATCTGGTCAAGCTCTACAAGGCGCTTGGCGGCGGATGGCAAAGCGATAGCGCCGCCGCAGAAAATCCGCCCGCAATTGGTACCCTTGGCGATGCCGGCCTGAGGGGCACGCCTGATGATGGCCCTTCGCCGCACTGATTTGCGTCGCCGCCGCGACGCGCGGACAATGGCGCCCTGCAATGATTAAGGAGTGTTACGTGGGGACGGCATTTCTGTCGCATCTGGCAAGCACCATCGAAGGCATCAAGTCCGACGGCTTCTACAAGGCCGAGCGGGTCATCGCCACGCCGCAATCTTCACAGATTGGCTTGAAAGATGGCGAGCGCGTGCTCAATTTCTGCGCCAACAATTATCTTGGCTTGGCCAATGATCCGCGCCTCGTCGATGCAGCACATGCGGGCCTCGACTCGCACGGCTTTGGCATGGCCTCGGTGCGTTTCATCTGCGGCACCCAGGATATCCACAAGGCACTCGAGGATGCTCTGAGCACTTTTCTGGGATGCGAGGACACGATCCTTTTTTCCAGCTGTTTCGACGCCAATGGCGGACTGTTCGAGACGCTCCTCACCGAAGAAGACGCCATCATCAGCGACGAATTGAACCACGCAAGCATCATTGATGGCATCAGGCTTTGCAAAGCCATGCGCATGCGTTATCGCAACAACGATATGGCCGACCTGGAAGGAAAGCTCAAGGAAGCACGGGCCAGCAATGCGCGTTTCGTGATGATTGCGACCGATGGCGTGTTTTCGATGGACGGCATCATCGCTGACCTGGCCTCGATCTGCGATCTGGCAAGGCGCTACGATGCGATCGTCATGGTCGATGACTCGCACGCGGTTGGCTTTGTCGGCGAGAAGGGGCGCGGAACACCGGAACATTGTGGCGTGCTTGGGCAGGTCGACATCATTACGGGTACCCTTGGCAAGGCCTTGGGCGGAGCCTCAGGCGGCTACATCAGCGGCCCGCGGGTAGTCATCGAACTCTTGCGGCAACGCGCCCGGCCTTATCTGTTTTCAAATACGCTCGCGCCTAGCATTGCCATGGCGACGCTTGCCGCGCTGCGGCTGTTGCAAAGCGAGGAGGGCGATGCGTTGCGAAAAAAAGTATCGCAAAATGGCAAGCGTTTTCGGCACGGCATGCAGGATATGGGCTTCAATCTGGTTGCGGGCGAACATCCGATCATTCCTGTCATGCTAGGCGATGCTGAACTGGCTACGCGCTTTGCGCAGGCGCTGCTCGCTCAAGGCGTATACGTAATCGGTTTTTCCTATCCGGTGGTACCCAAGGGCCGCGCGCGAATTCGTACGCAGATGAGCGCTGCCCACGACGAAGCGCAGATTGATACGGCACTTGCCGCGTTTGAGAAGGTTGGGCGCGCCTTGGGCGCGATTTAGAGGACTAGCAATGAAGGCTCTCGCAAAACTTACGGCCGGCCCTGGACTCACGATGACAGAGGTGGCAAGGCCATCCGTGGGCCATAACGATGTTCTGATCAAGATCCGCAAGACCGCCATTTGCGGCACGGATATCCATATCTGGAAGTGGGACGAGTGGGCCGCCAAGACCATCCCGGTGCCGATGCACGTCGGCCACGAATACGTCGGCGAAGTGGTCGAGATCGGCCAGGAGGTCAGAGGCTTTGCCGTCGGTGATCGCGTCTCCGGCGAAGGTCACATTACCTGCGGCTTTTGCCGCAATTGTCGCGCCGGACGTCGACACCTGTGCCGCAATACGTCCGGGGTGGGGGTCAATCGCGCAGGTGCCTTTGCAGACTATCTGGTGATCCCGGCGTTTAATGCCTTCAAGATTCCAGCCGATATTTCGGATGACATGGCGGCGATCTTTGATCCGTTTGGCAATGCCACGCATACCGCGCTGACCTACAACCTGGTTGGCGAAGACGTGTTGATCACGGGGGCGGGCCCGATTGGCATCATGGCGGCCGCAATTGCGCGCCACGTCGGTGCGAGAAACGTGGTGATCACGGATATCAACGAATACCGGCTTGAACTCGCGCGGCGCATGGGTGCCAATCGTGCCATCGACGTTTCCAAGACGCCGCTTCGCGAAGTCATGGACGAACTGGGAATGACCGAAGGCTTCGATGTCGGCATGGAAATGTCCGGCGTGCCAAGCGCCTTTTCGATGCTGCTTGAGCACATGAACCACGGCGGCAAGGTTGCGCTGCTTGGCATTCCGCCAGCGCAGACGGCGATCGACTGGAACCAGGTGATCTTCAAGGGACTCGAGATGCGCGGTATCTATGGCCGGGAAATGTTCGAGACCTGGTACAAGATGGTCGCGATGTTGCAAAGCGGCCTTGATTTGACACCGATCATCACGCATCACTACCCGGTCAAGGATTTTGAACCGGCGTTTGCAACCATGCTCTCGGGGCAAAGCGGCAAGGTGATCCTTGACTGGGCGGCCTAGCGGCTCTAGCGCGACCTTTCCCGCGAGCGCAGCAGGTCTTCGGCATACCTGAAAGCCGCCTCGATGGCGGCGTCCCGGCTCTCGAATGTGTCGTCAAGCTGGTCTTCTTCCTGGAAGGGCAGGGTGACCGTCCAGTCCTGCTGCGGTCGAGTGATGCGAAACACCCCCGAATAGCGCGTGCCCTGGGGCACCGCCCGAGCGCTGATGACAAACTCACCGAATCGACCAACCTTCATCGTAGAGACCCTGCATGGTCCGAGAACTTCAGCGCGCGGGCGCGCCGATACGCTCACTTATAATCTGAAGAGTGGCCAACAGTCCAGCACCACCATCGATTGCGCGAAGACACCATGACTTCTGAGATTCGCACCCGGTTTGCGCCTTCGCCGACAGGATATCTGCACTTGGGCGGAGCGCGAAGCGCGCTTTTCTCGTGGGCCTTCGCGCGCCACTTCGGCGGCGTATTCGTCCTGCGCATCGAAGATACCGACGTCGAGCGTTCGACGCCTGAAGCGGTGGCAGCCATTCTGAAGGCCATGGACTGGCTCGGACTTGACTATGACGAGGGCCCGTTCTACCAAATGCAGCACCTGGCGCGCTATAACGCCGTGATCGGCGAGATGCTCAGCCGCGGCAGCGCCTATCATTGCTACACAAGCCCGGAAGAGCTCGAGGTCATGCGCGAGGAGCAGCGCCAGCGCGGCGAGAAGCCTCGCTATGATGGCCGCTGGCGGCCCATCGCCGGCAAGGTGTTACCGCCAGTGCCAGCCGGTGTGAAGCCGGTCGTGCGTTTTGCCAATCCGCGCGAGGGCGCAGTTTCCTGGCACGACCTGGTCAAAGGCCCGATCACCATTTCCAACGACGAGCTCGACGATCTCATCATCGCCCGCTCGGATGGCACGCCAACCTACAATTTTTGTGTCTGCGTCGATGACTGGGACATGGGCATCACGCATGTCATCCGTGGCGATGACCACATCAACAATACGCCGCGACAGATCAACATCCTTGCGGCGCTCGGCGCGAAGCTGCCCGAATACGGACACCTTCCGCTGATTCTGGGTCCTGACGGACAAAAGCTGTCCAAGCGCAATGGCACCGTTAGCGTCATGCAATACGAGCTCGACGGCTTCCTGCCTGATGCGCTCATCAATTACCTGGCGCGGCTGGGCTGGAGCCACGGCGACAGCGAGATTTTTTCTCGCGAGGAGATGATCAAGTGGTTTGACATCGGGCACGTCTCGAAATCCGCTGCGCAGTGGGACCCGAAAAAGCTGGCGTGGCTGAACCAGCATTACATCAAGGCGATGCCAGACGAGCGGCTGGCCGAACTGATTGCACCGCGCCTTGCGCCAAATGGCGTGAACCTCGACGACGGCCCGTCGCTACCTGCGGTCATCGCACTGGTCAAGGACCGCGCTGAAACGCTGGTGCAGCTGGCAGACGCGATCACGATGTTTTTTCGGCCGGTTCAACCCGATCCGGAAATGGTGCTAGCGCACGTCTCGGAAGCGGTTTATCCCGCACTCGCTGCTTTTGTTGCGCAGAGCGTTGACATTCAGTGGCAGCGCGCCGAGATCTCCGCGCTGATCAAGGCGTTGCTTGGCCGCTTCTCCCTGAAAATGCCGCAACTCGCGGTCGCGTTGCGCGTGTTCTGCGTCGGCCAGCCGCAAACGCCCTCGATTGACGCAGTTTTGGAACTGGTTGGCCGCGACAGGTGCGTGGCGCGCATCGAGGCTGGCCTTGCTCTATTCGCAGGAAAGGACTGAAGCGTGCGCGCATCACTCGGTGGTTTTTTTGCGCCGACCCCGAACTTTGGCTATAATCGCGTGCTTCGTTTGGGGGTATAGCTCAGCTGGGAGAGCGCTTGCATGGCATGCAAGAGGTCAGCGGTTCGATCCCGCTTACCTCCACCAATCGATATCGGTGACCCGATCGCTCTCTTACGGTCACCATCTGCACGCTGTCCCTATCGTCTAGAGGCCTAGGACATCACCCTTTCACGGTGAGTACGCGGGTTCGAATCCCGCTGGGGACGCCACCGCCTATGAGCGTTTCCCAGTAAGTGACCACTATCGATCTTGATATTCGGGCATTTCCTGGGCGATAGCCGTGTTCCAGGAATGCGCACTGTTTATTCCTTGATCCAGGGCACTTCACAAGAAGCGGCAGATGTCGCAAGACTCCTGGCAGATGGCGACACTTCCGGACGTACGCAAGAAACCGTCTGCGCCAAGTGGGTTAAATCATCAGCTCGATCAGAAACGGTGCCTGCTGCCTGAAGCTCATTTTCATGAGATCGGCGAGGTGCTCAAGCGTCAATGCCTGAGCGGCTTCCACGCCCATGCCATTTGCGAGCTTGACCCAGTCAAGGTTGGGGTCGCCCAGATCGAGCATCATCGAGGCGGTCTTTCCAGGCGTTGCGCCAACGCCTTTGTATTCGCCAATCAGGATGTTGTACCTGCGGTTGTTCAGAAGAATCGTTGTCGCCGGAAGACGCTCGCGTGCCTGGGTCCAAAGCGACTGCAGCGAGTACATCGCCGAGCCATCGGCTTGCAGGCTAATCACCCTGCGCTCGCGGTTTGCAGCGAGCGCAGCACCGGTGGCAACAGGCAGCCCGTCGCCAATTGCGCCACCGGCGAGGTGGAGCCAGTCGTGGGCGGGTGCTGCATGGGTAAAGCGATAAAACGCTCGCCCGTAGGACACGCTTTCGTCAGACACGATGGCGCCTTCAGGCATCAGTGCGGCAAGCGTTTGTGCCAGCCCTTCGGGCGTTGGCGCGCCCCTGGCGACGTCAAGGCCGACCCCTGCATCGGGAATCGGGGCAGGGGGCGCACGCAGTTCGTCAACGAGGGCTAGGAGCGCCATCACGGGATCCTGGTCGTAGCGCGAGAGCACATGGATGTGCGCCGAAGGTGAATAGTGCATCGACGGCTTTCCCGGATAGGCAAAAAAGCCGACCGGGGCCTTGGCACCGACCAGAATGATCTGCGTGAAGCGCTTGAGCGTCTCGATGGCCAGATCGGTGCCGTAGGGTACGCGCTCAAGTTGCAGGCGGCCCCGGCCGCGCGCGACGTTCGCGTTGACAAAATCGGCCATCAGTGTGGCGCTCGTGGCTTTCGCGATACTCCACGCGAGCGCCTGGGCGTCGGGCGTGACGGCCCGACCCGCAAGCAGGATCAGCGTGTCGTGCCCCTTGTTCTTGAGCATGCGAGCGGCATCCAGCACGACTGCGCTTTCGATCGGCTCTGGGGCAGTGACCTGCAACGGCTCGGCGACTTCGCCGCCGTCGTCCCATGAGGTGTCCGAAGGCAGGATCAAGCTCGCAATCTGTCCTGGCATCTTTCTCGCAGCCTGCACGGCTGCGGCGGCATCACGACCGACGTCCTGTGCACGAAGGCTGGTGTGAACCCATGCGGATACCGTTCGTGCCAGCCCTTCCGTATCGGCGGTGAGCGGAGCATCGTAGGGCCGATGGTAGGTGGCCTGGTCGCCGATGATGTTGACGATGCCGCTGCGTGCTCGCCTCGCGTTGTGCAGGTTGGCAAGACCGTTGGCAAGCCCGGGTCCGCAATGCAAAAGCGTGCAGGCCGGTTTGCCGGCGATGCGAAAGTAGCCGTCGGCCATGCCGGTGACGACGTTCTCCTGCAATCCCAGTACGCAACGCATGCCAGGCGCCTCATCCAATGCTGCGACGAAGTGCATCTCGCTTGTGCCCGGATTGGCAAAGCAGGTGTCGATTCCCGACTTCAAGAGCGTTGCGACGAGACTTTTTGCACCGTTCAAGGGAGATTTACGCCCGGATTAAAGCGCCGAAGACAGGCCGCGATGGCTCTTCGCCGCGTCATTGCGCTCGACCATGCGCAACATGAACAGCAGAAAAACGCCTGCCGAAAGCGTGCCGGCTGCCATATAAAGACCCCGGGTATAGCCGCCACCGCCGCGAGCGA
>CAJCIC010000097.1 GCA_903970185.1 Gammaproteobacteria bacterium | reverse complement strand
TCGCGTGCAAACAGCACCGCGACGGCACGGCCGATGCCGGAATCGCCGCCGGTAATGATCGCCACCCTGTCAGCGAGCTTGGCGCTGCCAAGATAGCCTTCCGCCTTGTACTGCGGGCGTGGTTCAATCTGGCTTTCAAGTCCAGGCTTGGCGTGGTGCTGCTCGGGAAACGGCGGCGCCGGATAGTCGTGCGAGCCCGCCTGCACTGCGCCGCTTGAGGTTTTCTTCGCAGGTTTGCCGCGTTCGCGCGCGTCGGTCTGCTTCTGGATTTCACGCCCCTTTTTGGCGGTTACGGTGGCGCGGGTGCGCTGTTGCGTGGTTGCTGACGACATGCTGACTCCTTGGACATTGGCGCGGCCATGCGCGCGGAAACCCTCGCTCAGCAAATGCCGCTCCATCGGCGTTACGGGGAACTGCAAAGGCGTGTGGTTCTCAAATCAAACTTGCCGTTTGCGCGCATTCTTGCGGCGACCCGTTTTTCGAAAGCGGTTATGAATCGATCGTTGTCAAGCAAGATACTCGTCATCGTGTGCGCGTGGCTGACAAGCCATGCAGCGCCCTCTGAGGCACAGATTCCGGGACTTTCGCTCGGCTCCTCGCCTGCGGCAAGCTCAGCGCCGGCAACGCCCACCCCGGCAAAGGTGCAAGCGCCAAGCGCGCTTGCCATCGACGAGATTGCCGTCGAAGCCGAAGAGGCAAGCCAACACGTGCGCGATATCGAGAACGACGTCGCCGAGGACGCGAGCGCAAAACAGGTCGCAGCCCAGCTGATCCCGCTCCAGCGTGACACCAACGCACGTCTTACAGAGGTGCGGCGCACGCTTGCAAACCATCCCACGGTTGATGCCATTCACGCGCTCGAAGCGGGCCTTGAGCGCAGCGCGAGCGATGCGACTGAGGCGACCCACGAACTGACACGACGTGCTGATGAATTGAGCCGCGACCTGGCAGAGCTGGACAAGCTCGATGGCACCTGGCAAGCCACGGTGAGCGCTGCAGGCGGTGCCAAGGCACCCGCCGAAATCCAGCAGCGGGCGCAAGCGATCGTTGCGCAAATTGCCAAGGCCAAGGTCGACGCGAACGCAAAGGAGGCCGAACTCCTGTCGCTTCAGGGACGCGCGGCGGATCTCTCGGCGCGCACCAACGACAGCCTCGACCAGCTTGCAAATGCAGGCGAGCGCGCCCTTCGCGACCTCTTTCGGCGTGACTCCTTGCCGGTGTGGGACGATGGCTTCTGGAATTCGGCCATCGCTGCTGTGACGGTCGCGGGCTCGGAAAGCGTGCGTGGCCAGTTCAGCGATCTTGGCGACTATTTCGTTGCGCACACGGATGACACCTTGCTGCTCGCTGCAATGGTTGTGATCATCCTGGTCGTGATGTTCATTGCCAGACGCAAGATCGCGGCCTTTCCCCCCGCGGAGCCCGAAGCGCTCGGGGCTACCCGGGTCTTCGAAGCGCCCATTGCCGTCAGCCTGGTTCTTGGCTGCTTCATTTGCTACTGGATTTATCCCCAGCCGCCGCAACTGCTTGCGCCTTTGATCTCGATGATCACCGTCATCCCGACCCTTGTTGTCGTACGCCGGGTCATCGATCAGCACCTGCACGCGGTGATGTATGCGCTCGGCCTGTTTTTCGTGCTCGAGCGCGTGCGCAACGCGCTCGCGGTTAGCGCCCCGATCGCACGACTGGTGTTGGTTCTCGAAATCGTCGCAGGCATTGCCTACCTGTGCTGGCTGCAAATGGCCGCACGTCCAAACGACGCACGCGCCTGGACCAAGGAGAAGCGCTGGCGCCTGATTCGCACCGCCGCAATATTTGGCCTAGCCATCGCGTCGTTCGCCCTCTTTGCCAACGTCATCGGCTATCAAAGCCTGTCGACGCTTTTGGGAAGTACGCTCGTGCGCGGCGCCTACTTCGCGCTCTTGCTTTATACCCTGACCCACATCGTGCAAGGCCTGGTGCTCTACGCATCTTACGTTGCGCCATTTACCTACCTGTCGATGGTACGCCAGCACCGCAAGCTCCTGACTGCACGCCTGGTCAGCGCGATTGGCTGGCTCGCAGCGCTCTACTGGTGCTACGGCATGCTCGAGAGCGGCGGCTTGTGGGATCTGTTCGAGCGAATCGCACGATCCACGCTGGCCGCACAACTGACGCTTGGCCACTTTGCGCTGTCGCTCGAAAAAATCGCCGGCTTCGTCATCGTCCTGGTTGGCGCGTACTGGGGATCACGCTTTCTCACCTTCGTGCTCGACGAGGAGGTCTACCCCAAAGTCCATCTGGAGCGCGGCCTGCCGTATGTCATCTCGACCATGCTGCGCTACGTCATCCTAGTTGTCGGCTTCATCATCGGGCTTGCGCTGCTTGGCATTGACATGACCAAGTTCACCATCCTCGCGGGCGCATTTAGCGTCGGGCTGGGTTTTGGCATGCAAAATATCGTGAACAATTTTGTCTCGGGGCTGATCGTACTGTTCGAGCGGCCACTGAAAGTCGGCGATGTCGTCCAGTTTGGCGATGTCGTAGGACGCGTCGAGCGCATCGGCATTCGCGCCAGCGTCATCCGCTCGAGCAATGGCGCAGAAGTGATCATTCCCAACGGCACGCTGATTGCCAACAACCTGACCAACTGGACCTTCTCGAGCAAGACGCGACGCATCGACGTGCCGATACAGACGGTGCTTACAGCCGATCCGGCGGCGGTGAAGGCCATCCTGCTTGACGCCGGCAACCACTATCCGGAGGTCGCAAAGACCCCGCCGCCGCAGGCGCTTTTGACACAACTCGGACCCGACGCGCTCGCGTTCGAGTTGCGCGTTTGGATCGATGCCGCAAGCGACTGGGCAAGCACGAAAAGCGACCTGACCTCGGCTGTGACCGATGACTTGCGCAAGGCCGGTATCGCCATCAAGTAGACGATTGCGAAGCGCTCCTGTTTTGCTCGCCAGTCAATTGCGACTTGAGTTTGTCAAACAGCTGCTGCGTCGCGCCGCGCGCATGCAGCGCGAAAAGCAAGAGCGAGCGGCCCGTGACCTGGTAGATGTCGCCGGATTCGAAGTCGAGGATTTCCTCCCGCACCGGCGCGTTGGTGTCGATCAGGCACGCCCACTGGTCGCTGCCTGATACCACCGGCATCTTGAAGTTGACCACGTCGTGATAGGCGTTAAAGACAAGCAACAGGGTCGCGTCGGCCCCCGGCCGCTTGATGCCGCTGACCTGGGCGCGGCCATCGATGACCATCGCAAAGCAGCGCATGAGGCCATCAGACCACTGCGATTCGCCAAGCTCCTCGCCGTCGGCGGAGAGCCATTTGACATCTTTCACCTGCAGCATCTCGTTCCACTCGCCAACCAGAAAGCGCGAGCGGCGAAGCCCCGGCAAGGCATTGCGCAAGGTCGTCAGATGCTTGGTAAAGGCCAGTAGCGCAAGCCCCTTCTCGTCGATATCCCAATTGACCCAGCTCATCGGGTTGTCCTGGCAGTAGGCATTGTTGTTGCCATTTTGGGTGCGGCCGAATTCATCGCCGGCAAGCAGCATTGGCGTGCCTTGCGAGAACATCAGGGTGGCGAGGAAATTGCGTTTCTGGCGTTCGCGCAGCTCGATCACGCCAGGATCATCGGTCGGTCCCTCGACGCCGCAGTTCCAGGAGCGATTGTCGCTGTGGCCGTCGCGGTTGTCCTCGCCATTGGCTTCGTTGTGCTTGTCGTTGTAGCTGACCAGGTCATTGAGCGTGAAGCCGTCGTGGGCGGTGATGAAATTGACGCTCGCCCAGGCCTTCCTGCCGCGCCGGTTGAACTTGTCGCCCGAGCCGGTCAGGCGCGTGGCAAACTCGGCTGCCATGCCCTCGTCGCCCTTCCAGAAACTGCGCACCGTGTCGCGGTAGCGATCGTTCCATTCGGCCCAGCCCGGCGGAAAGCCCCCGACCTGGTAGCCTCCCGGGCCGCAATCCCAGGGCTCGGCAATCAGTCTGACACTTGAGAGGACCGGATCCTGGCGGCAGCTGTCAAGAAATCCGCCACCCTCGTTAAAGCCATCGTCTTCGCGCCCGAGGATCGTGGCCAGGTCGAAGCGGAATCCATCGACGTTCATCTCGGTCGCCCAGTACCTGAGACTGTCCGTCACGGTTTGCAGCACCCGCGGGTGGGTCAAATTGAACGTGTTGCCGGTGCCGGTGTCGTTGATGTAATAGCGCGGCTGGCCCCTGATCAGACGATAGTAGGAAAAATTGTCGATGCCCTTAAACGATAGCGTCGGTCCGAGCTCGTTGCCTTCGGCTGTGTGGTTGTAGACGACATCGAGGATGACTTCGAGACCGGCGCCATGCATGGCATGGATCATGTCCTTGAATTCATGGATATGGCCGGTGGCGAAATAGCGCGGATCGGCAGCAAAAAAACCGATCGTGTTATATCCCCAGTAGTTGGTCAGCCCGCGCTCGAGCAGGTGGCTGTCGTTAACAAACGAATGCACCGGCATGAGTTCGACCGACGTTACGCCAAGCTCGCGGATATAGCGCACCACGTCGGCCGAACCCATGCCCGCGAACGTGCCACGCCTGACTTCGGCCACGCGCGGGTGTTGCATCGTGAAGCCGCGCAGATTCAGTTCATAGAGCACGACGCGATCCCACGGCACGCGAACATGCTGCGACTGGTTCCAGGAGTAGTTGGTATCGACGACCTTGCATTTCTGCACGAAGGCTGCGCTGTCGCGTTCGTCAAAGGTCAGGTCATCACCCGTTTCCATCTGATAGCCGAAGATCTCCGGCCCCCAGCGCAATTCGCCCACGTGCGCTCGGGCGTACGGGTCAAGCAGCAGCTTGTTATGATTGAATCTGTGCCCGGCTTCGGGATCGTAGGGCCCGTAGACGCGGTAGCCGTAGACGGCGCCTGGCGCCAGGCCCGGCACGTAGACATGCCAAATCTCGTCGGTGTACTCGGGAAGCTCGATGCGCTCGATTTCCTTCTCGCCGCTGTCATCAAAAAGACAGAGCTCAACCTTGGTTGCATGTGCGGAGAAAACTGCAAAGTTGACACCCCGTCCGTCCCAGGTCGCCCCTCGTGGATAAGGGCTTCCTTCCTGAATGCTCTTGCCGTAATCCGTCATGCGCGCCCCATTTTATTGTCCTTTGGATATACGGTTTGAATCACGCAGCCGATAAGATCAGCTTGCCGAACGTTTGAGCAACCTTCGTTCCTGCGCAATTGTCCGCCTGCAGTCCGTCTATTGGCGGTTGCTGTCGAACCCCATGCGCGCTAGCGTTGTCGCCGCCAAAACGCCGGGGCCTCGCGCCGGATGCTTCTATGCACCAGATTGGCAACCAGTGCTGTCCACCCCGTCTGGTGCATGGCGCCAAGGCCGGTGCCATTGTCTCCATGGAAGTATTCGGGGAAAAGGTGCAGGCCTTCGGGATCGACTTTGCCAAGCGAAGCACCAAAGCCCGCGCGGGCCATGACCTGGCCCGAAGCGTCGGGCCGAAACAGATTCACGAGCCGCGATGCCAGCAACTTGGCCACCTCGCGCAAATCGAGTTGCTCGCCAGGCAGGCAAGGCAGCGTCACAAGATATTCGGGACCGAGAAAACGATAATACTTTTCAAGCGCCTGGATCAGGATGTAGTTGGTTGGCATCCATACCGGCCCACGCCAGTTCGAATTGCCGCCAAACAACGGCGAGTTCGATTCACCCGGCACATATTCGACCATCGCCGCGCCAATGCCGCGAATATCGCCCAGATCGCGCCGCTCGGCGTGCAGCTTCGAAACGCTGCGAATGCCATAGGGCGAAAGGAATTCATCCTCGTTAAAGAGGTGGTTAAGGATCGCCGGCAACATTTCATCGTCAACCAGGGCCAGCATGCGCTCGCCACGGGCATTGGCCGTGGTTGGACACGCCGATATGCGATTGCCGCGAAAGAAGCCGCCACCATGCTCGGCCAAGATCGCCGAAAATCGCGGCGCGCGGGTGAGGAGCCTCGCATCTAGCACCTCGCAGCCAAAAAGCGGGATGATGCCGACCCACGAAAACACGTCGATGCGTTGCGTCTGGCCATTGGGGTCAACCACCAGGTCCTTGAAAAAGCCGTCACTGGGGTCCCACAATGACAGGCCATCGGCGTGCCCGGCGGTGTGGCCGCCGATGGCGTTGGCGATGCCCAGAAACTGCATGTAGCACTGGATCGCAATGTCTTCGTAGTCGATGCCGGCTGCCGTCAGCTCGAGCGCCATCAAGGTCATGTTGAGCGCGAACATGGCCATCCATCCGGTGGCGTCGGCCTGTTTCAGCTCGTAGCCCGGCGGCAGCGGTTGCGAGCGGTCATACACCGAGATGTTGTCAAGGCCAAGAAATCCGCCGCCAAAAACATTCTTGCCATCGGCGTCCTTGCGGTTTAACCACCACGCGTAATGCAAGAGGAGCTTGTTGGTCACGCGCTGCAAGAAAGCGTGGTCAAACGAGCCGCGCTGGACACGCTCGGCTCGCACCATCTTTAATGCAGCCATGCCGAAAAGGGGTGGGTTGGCATCGGAGAATGCCCACTCGTAGGCGGGCAGCTGGCCGTCGGCATGGAGGTAATACTCTTTGAGCAGAAGCTCGATCTGGCTCTTGGCAAAATCGATATCGACAAGGGCCATCGCGCCGCACTGCAGCGCCAGATCCCAGGACGCGAACCACGGGTATTCCCAGGTGTCGGGCATCGAGATGACGTGCTGGGCTTCGATGTTGCGCCATATCGCATTGCGCCCCTTAAGCCGCGATGACGGTGGCGGCACGACATCGCCTAAAAGCCAGCGCTTGACATCGTAGTTGTAGAACTGCTGATTCCAGATCAAGCCGGAAAGTGCCTGCCTGAAAATCGCCTGGTCCTCAAGCGGTGCCCCGGGCAGATGACTCGCGTAGAAACAGTCGGCTTCCTTCTGGCGCGTGGCAAAGGTGCTAGCGACGTCTTCAAATGGTTGGCCAAGCGGCTGGTCGGCAAGCACCAGGTAGATGGTGTGGGACTTGCCCGCTCCGAGCGTGTGCTGGCTCCAAAGCGCCATCTTGGTGCCGACTTGCGCGGGATTTACCGCGTCCTTCTCGCCGGCGATGACGTACCGGTGAAACGCATCCTTGACATAGGGCTGGGCGAGCGGCAGGCCGAAGAGGCGTTCCGAATTGGTCTCGTTCTCGGTAAAGAGCACAGTCGCTGGCTCTTCGCCGTAGAGCCAGTAGGTACCAAGGCCTGGCACGGTGGCGCGGATGGCGTGTGCCCCTTCATGTGCAGTCGCTGTCGTATCAAGCGCAAGTCTTGGTCGCTCGACATGATCGCCCCAGGACCACGTGTTGCGGCACCATAGCGTTGGCAGAAGGTGCAGCGTGGCCTGCTCCAAACCGCGATTGGTGATCTCGACTCTGACATGCAGGCGCGTCGGACTGAGCTTGGCGATCGCGACCTCGATATCCCAGTAGCCACGATCAAATACGCCGGTATCAAGAATCGTATAGGTCGGATCGCTGCGGCTGCGAGCAAGACTGGTCGCGCGCAGGTCGTCGTAGGGAAACGCCTGCTGCGGATACTTGTAAAGATAGCGCAGCCAGCTGTGGGTTGGTGTCGCATCACGATAGAAGTAAAGCTCCTTGACGTCTTCGCCGTGATTGCCTTCCTTGCCGGTAAGCCCGAAGGCGCGTTCCTTGAGGATCGGATCGACGCCGTTCCAAACGGCCAGCGCAAGGCACAGGCGCTGGTTGCGGTCGCATACGCCGGCCATGCCATCTTCGCTCCAGCGATAGGCCCGGCTGCGCGCCTGGTCGTGGCTAAACGATGTCCACGCCTCGCCATCGGCGCTGTAGTCTTCGCGCACGGTGCCCCACGCACGCTCGGCAAGAAAGGCGCCCCAAAGTCGCCAGGGCGATGACATGTCCCCGGCCGTGGCCAGTCGCTCGTTTTCGGCGTCCCCAGCGGCATCGGGCGCGACTTCGCTCATGCCGGATCCTTGGCAGTGACCGCCAAAATCACGCTTAGCGTTTCGCGCTGGGCGGCGACAAGCGGCGCCGCGTCTGGACTGAGTTGGGCCAGATTGCCATCGAGGTAAAGAGCCTGCTGGCAGGAAAGGCCAACCAGCGCCAAGGCAAATTGGTAGAAGGTCAAAGGCGTGGCACTGTAGGCAAGCAGCACGGTGTGGGCATCGCGCAGGCAAACCGCGTTGCGCGTGTAGCGGCTTGTCGAGGCCGGATCGAAAAGGGCGTTGATGCGGCCATCGACAATCAATAGCGGCCCGGATTGCACGCCAAGCTCGATCTGGCTGACATCGTCTTCCTCTGATGGCAGCAATTCGGCTGTGGCAACGATGGCCGCCGTGCCGTTGGCAATGCGCAATGCGCCATTGGGTTGAAGATAGAAATTGCCGTACGCGTGGCTTTGGCGATTGATTGCAAAGAGTTGCACGCCGTCGGCAACGAACCAGCCAAGGGGCGCTCCGTCCTTGCCGAAGATGCCGCCGTTGGTTGCGCAAACGATGTGCTCATGACTCTGACTGAGCCAGGCGTCGAGCGCCGCAATGCTGCCAAAGCGATGACCTGAAGTGTCCGAAAAAAAGCCGCGCAGGTGCTCGTGCCTGAGATCAATCACGCAGTAGTGCAGCTCGCCCTCGGTCCTGGGCGGGCCCGCCTTGACCGGCGGCGCAAAAGCGCTGGCAAGGACAAGGAGCAAGAGCATGGGAAAGAACC
>CAJCIC010000096.1 GCA_903970185.1 Gammaproteobacteria bacterium | reverse complement strand
GCGTGGGCATTGGCGGGCCGGTCGGGTCAGGCAAGACCACCTTGCTCGAAATGCTCTGCAAGGCGATGCGCGAGCGCTATGACCTGGTGGTCATCACCAACGATATCTATACCAAGGAGGACCAGCGCCTTCTGACCGTGGCAGGCGCGCTCGCGCCCGAGCGCATCATGGGGGTCGAGACCGGCGGCTGCCCGCATACGGCGATTCGCGAGGATGCCTCGATCAATCTTGAGGCGATTTCACGCATGCTCGAGCGCTTTCCCGAGGCGGACGTGGTCTTTGTCGAATCGGGCGGCGACAATCTTGCCGCCACCTTCAGCCCCGAGCTCTCCGACCTCACGCTCTACGTCATCGATGTCGCAGGCGGCGAGAAAATCCCGAGAAAAGGCGGGCCTGGCATCACCCGATCGGATCTGCTCATCATCAACAAGACCGATCTCGCCGAGAAGGTTGGCGCATCGCTTGCCATCATGGCCAGCGACACCGAGCGCATGCGTGGCGCGCGTCCCTACGTCATGACCAACCTGAAAACGCTCGAGGGCGTGGCCGAGGTGGTGGACTTCATCGAAGAACGCGGATTGCTCAAGGTTTAGTCGAGCCGTTCGATTTCCACGGCAGCGACACGATCCCTGGCATAGCGCTTGTCGCCCAGGCGCAATTCGCCGCCGCGTTCAAGATCGGCCAGAAGGTCAAGCGTTGCGGCAAACTGCGCCACCGTCTGGCCAAGCTGCTCGCAGCTGAGCCAGGCCACGCCCCCGGGGGGGATGGCCTCGATGTGGTCGCGAAGCGCAGTGGCGATACTCGAGCGTTGGCGCGTGGCCATGGCATCAGTGAATGAAGCCGAGCTGGCTCGCTCGCGGCGAGAGCAGCGGGACGTCAACCTTGGCCACCTTCCAGATGCGCTCGTTGTATTCGCGAATGCTGCGGTCCGAGGAGAAATAGCCCGAGCGCGCACTGTTGAGGATCGACATGCGTGTCCATGCGGTCTGGTCCTTCCAGGTCGCGCGCACGCGCGACTGGCAGTCCGAATAGGCGCCGTAATCGGCGAGCACGCAGTAAGGATCTGATTCGAGCAGCGAATCGACCAGCGGCTTGAAAAGTTCGGTGTCGCCTTTTGAGAAAAAGCCCTGGGCGATAAGGTCGATCACGGCGCGCAGCTCGGCGTTCGACTCGTAGACGTCGCGCGGCCGGTAGTTGTCCCTGAGCAGGCGTGCGACCTCATCGGCGTGCATGCCAAAGAGGAAGAAATTCTCCTCGCCCACGGCCGCGCGGATTTCGATGTTGGCACCATCCATGGTGCCGATGGTGAGCGCCCCGTTCATGGCAAATTTCATGTTGCCGGTGCCAGAGGCTTCCTTGCCGGCGGTTGAAATCTGCTCGGACAGATCGGCGGCAGGATAGATCGCCTCGCCGCTGGTGACGCTGAAATTCGGCACGAAAATGATGCGCAACAGGCCGCGCACGGCAGGGTCGCTGTTGATCACCTCACCGACCGAATTGATCAGCTTGATGATCAGTTTGGCCATGCGGTAGCCAGGCGCCGCCTTGCCGCCGAAAATGAAGGTGCGAGGCTCGATGTCCGCGGACTGTTGCGACTTCAGGCGATGATACAAGGCGATGATGTGCAACACCGCCAGGTGCTGGCGCTTGTACTCGTGGATGCGCTTGACCTGCACATCGTAGAGCGTATCCGGATCGATGTTGACCCCCACCAGGTGCTGGGCGAGCACCGCGAAGTCCTGCTTGTTGGCGCGCTTGATGGCGTGCCACTGGTCGCGAAAGCCGGGGTCATCGGCGTAGGGCACGAGCGCTTGCAACTGCTCGAGATCACAGATCCACTTATCGCCAATGGTCGCGGTGATGAGTTCGGTCAGGCGCGGATTGCTCTCGACCACCCAGCGCCTTGGCGTCACGCCGTTGGTGACGTTGTGAAAACGCGCGGGGTAGAGGGTATAGAAGTCATGCAGCAGATATTGCTTGAGCAATTCCGAATGCAGCGCGGCAACGCCGTTGACCGCGTAGCTGCCAACGCAGGCCAGGTGCGCCATGCGCACGAAGCGCTCGCCGTTTTCGTTTGGCGCGCTGATGATCGACAGCCGCTCGATGCGCGATTCGTCGCCAAGATCGATGATGCGCACTTCCTGCAGGAAGCGCGCGTTGATTTCCTCGATGATTTCAAGCAGGCGCGGCAGGCTGCGCCCGAACATGTCCACCGGCCAGTGCTCCAGCGCTTCGGGCAGGAGCGTGTGGTTGGTATAGCCGAAGGTGGCGGTCGTGACCTTCCACGCCGCCTCCCAGCTCATCGAGTAATCGTCGAGCAGGAGCCGCATCAGTTCGGCCACGCCGATCGAGGGATGCGTATCGTTGAGCTGGACCGTGAACTTCTCGTTGAAGCGCTCGACCGGCAGCCCCTGTACCTTGAGCGTGCGCAGCATGTCCTGCAGGGAGCACGAGACAAAGAAGTACTGCTGCTCGAGCCTGAGCTGCTTGCCCTGTTCGGTCTCGTCGTTGGGATAAAGCACCTTGCTCAGGTTTTCCGAAGTCACCTTCTGGCTGACGGCACCGACGTAGTCGCCGCGATTGAACACCGAGAAGTCAAACGACTCGGTGGCCTCGGCTTTCCACAGGCGCAAGGTGTTCACGGTATTGACACGGTAGCCAAGGATCGGCGAATCGTAAGGCACGCCAACCACGGTCTTGCCCGGCACCCAGCGCACGCGCAGGCGCCCGCGCTCGTCGGTGAATTGCTCGGTATGGCCGTGCAGCTTGACCTCGACGGCCCATTCGGCGCGCTGCATCTCCCAGGGGTTGCCATAGCGCAGCCATTTGTCGGTCTTTTCAACCTGGGCGCCATCGACGATGGTCTGGAAAAAGATGCCGTATTCGTAGCGGATGCCGTAGCCGATGGCGGGCAGCTTGAGTGTCGCCAGCGAGTCGATGAAACAGGCGGCAAGACGCCCAAGACCGCCATTGCCAAGCCCAGGTTCCTCTTCCTGGTGCACCAGCATCTCGAAGTCAAGGCCGAGTTCGCTGACTGCCGTGCGCACCTCGTTCAGTATGCCCAGATTGACGAGGTTATTGACGAGGTGCGCGCCAAGCAGGAACTCGGCAGACAGGTAGGCGACGGTGCGGGCGGCCTTCTCCGTATAGGCAGCTTCGGTGCTGACCCAGCGGTTGAGCATGCGGTTGCGCACCGTGTAGGCGAGCGCCTGGTAGTAGTCGTTAGGCGTTGCACTGCCCGGGAACTTGCCCTGCATCGAATACAGGTTGTCCAGGAACTCGCGCTTGATCGCGTCCTTGACCGACTCGTGATCGATCCTGCGCCGTCTTGGGGACTGATTCGCACCTGCGTCACCTTGCAGGTCTTTCGTATCTGGACTGCCTTCACTCAATTTCGAACTCCTTCTTGCCGATCGTCCGATCGCGCGGGTTAGCGGGCGGCACTGGTTTCGGCGTGCGCTTTGGGCGCGGCCGAAGGGGCGAGTGCGCCGGTCTCGCCAAGCGCGCTGATTTCATGGGCCGCATGCAACAGCGATACGGCGTCAAACGAATCCAGACGGACGCGCTTCGCACTTTTTAGCTGGACGAACTCGCTCTCGAGCGAGCGGCGATAGGCCGGATCGTAATGGTCATGAAGCAGGGCCGCGACAAGCTCGGTCCATGACCGCTCCGCAATCATCGCCTGCCAGCGCGCAACCTTGGCGCGGCTGTGCAGGCCAACCAGGGCCATCAGCCTTGCGCTGAGCTTGTCGGGCGCCTTTTGCCATGCCGGGTACTGCACCAGGAGGTGGGCAATGCGCAGCACATCGGGCGTCTCGATGACGACGCACGGGCTGCTGCGCAGTGCCCGCGTGAAGGCCAGCGGCAAGCTTAGCCTGCCGATGCGCGCACCCTCGGACTCGACAAACACCGGGCGCTTCGCGTCAAAGCCGCGCAGGGTCTGCCAGAGCGCGGTTTCAAACGCCTTTTGCGCGGGCTGCTCGACATCGTCAATGGCGCCAAGCAGCGAGCCGCGGTGGCGCGCGAGCGACTCCAGATCGAGCACCTGGGCAAAGTCGCTCATCGCGCGCAAGAGCGCGCTCTTGCCACTTCCTGTCGGTCCGCAAAGAACGCGGAATTGGAAGACATCGCAAAACCGCGCCAGGTCTGCAACCACGGTCTGGCGAAATCCCTTGTAGCCGCCTTCAAGCTGCAACGCGTTCCAGCCGATTTCGCCCAAGACATGCGTCATGGCGGCGCTGCGCTGGCCGCCGCGCCAGCAATACACAAGCGGTCGCCAGGTTTTTGGCTTGTCACTGAAATTGACCTCAAGATGATGCGCGATATTGCGCGCCACGAGGACGGCACCGCGCTTTCTTGCGACAAACGGCGATTCCTGGCGATACAAGGTACCGATCTCGATGCGCTCGGCGTCGCTTAACACCGGGACATTGATCGCACCGGGGATGTGGTCGAGCGCGAATTCAGCCGGCGTGCGCGTGTCGATCACGGCGTCAAAGCGCGCCAGTTCTGCACCCAGTCGCTCGCGCGTGAAAAGGCGCGGGGTCATTGGCGGTGCCGGACTCGAGAAGTCCTCACGCCAGATCGCTGGCAAGCGGGCAAAACCTGACGCGTATGGCGCATCGCGCGCGTCCTTGAAGAAGCGTTGAGAAGGCCATTATGCCGCGCAACGCGGCGTGCTGCGGATTTCTACAGGCGCTCGTAGACGCCGATGAGCAGGCCCTTGGCGAGCACGCGGCCCCTAAGATGCTCGATCAGCCGGCCGCGCCCGGGGTTCGAGCCGAGATCGGGACGGTGATCAAGCGCGAACACCTGGAACGCATACTGGTGCGGCCCGTGCCCGGGCGGCGGGTCCGGCGGCAGGTATTTTGCCGACATGAACGAGTTCTTGCCCATCGACAGGCCTTCGCCCTCGGTGGCTTCGCTGCGCATCGCGCCTTCGTCGATGACACCGTCGCTTGCAGGCAAATTCCACACGATGGCGTGCACCAGCGGCGCAGGCGTTGGGCTGTCCGCGTCTTCGATGGCGACGATGACGCTCGCTGCATCGCCTGGCACGCCGCGCCACGCGAGAGGAGGCGAGATGCGAGCGCCGTCTTCGGTGTAGCGAGCCGGCAACTCGCCGCCGTGCACAAACGCCGGGCTTGTCACCGTCAGGGCGGCAACATCGCCGCTGATCTCGGCGTCGTAGTAAAGCGTTGCGCAAAGGCCAGGGCGGGCGGATCGGAATGCCCGGCCAAGTCCGGCTGGAAAGTTCTCAAGCATGGCGCGCTTTCGTCGGGGGAGACGCCGGCAAAAGAGCAGAATTCGGGCCTGACCGGGTAGCCTAGCGCAGGATGCTCCAGCGCTCGGTCGAAGGCTCAGCCAGGCCCCAGCGCCAAAGGCCGTCGGTAGTGCAGATGGCCGCGCGAAACGGCCCGACGGTGTCAGCATCGCCATCCAGCGTAAAGGCGATCTCCTTGCAATCGGCAAGCGGCGAATGGATCACCCGCAGGACCTCGATCTGGCCGCTGGCATCGGCGCCAAAGCGCCGCGGCTCATGCCAGGTGTCCGACTGCCCAGGCGCAAGCTTCGCCGCAACGGCAACAATCGCCGAATGATTGGCGCGCGCCGCAATGCGTGCGTAGGCCTTCTGGCTGGCGTCCACGGCGCCTTTGATGACGCCGCCAACGCCAATGGCAATCGCCGGATTGCCGGTGACTGCGCCACTTGCCACGGCGCCTGTCGTGCCAGCGATATCGGCGAACCCGGTGCACCCTGAAAGCGCAAGCAACAGCAACAGGGCAGGCGCGGGAATACGCTTCACTGCAGGATGCCCCAGCGCGCGGTGGAGGGCTCGGCGAGCGCCCACGACCAGTGCGTGACGCCATTTTTTTCGCTGCTGCAGATATCGGCGAGGAAGGCGCCTGGGGCTTCTTCCTCGCCGGTTTCCACGGTAAACACGATTTCCTTGCAGGTACGGTTAAAAACGCTGTCCACGCGCGTCACGCTGACCTTGCCGCGCTCGTCAGGTTCTAGCGCGAACGCATGGTGCACTTCCCAGGCGGCTACCGCGTTGGTGTCAAGCGGACCGGCCGCATCGGCGATCGCCGCCTGCTCCTCGGCATGGATCTGGCGCTCGAGGATGCGCACACCGCGCGCGGCCAGCGCCTCGACGCCCAGGCCGATGCCGGTGGCGAGCGCCGCATTGCGCGTCACACTTGCCGCTGCGGCACTGCCTGCGACGGCAGCGCCGGTGGTGCTGGTCTGCTCAAAGAGCGAGGCGCAACCGCTCGTCACAAGGCTCGCGAGGACGACGGCAACCAGCGAGCGCCCCTGGCGCCAGCCTGGCGCGCGCGCCTCGCAAATTCGACGCCGCTCAGAACGCATTGCCACGCTCGGCTAGAATCCGCACATCAAAGCCAAAGAGGTCATTCCGTGCCATCCTTTTTCCTCGAGCCACGACCTTGAAAATCTGCGTCGTCGGGGCAGGCGCGATCGGCGGATTTCTCGCCACACGACTGGCCCACGCCGGCCACGATGTCGCCTGCGTGGCGCGCGGAGCCCATCTGGCAGCGATCAAGGCCAATGGCATTGCGCTGATCGATTGCGCTGACACCAAGCTCGTTGCACGCGTCACGGCAAGCGACGATATCACGTCGCTTGGCCAGTTCGAACTCGTCATTCTCGCCTTGAAGGCGCACCAGCTGCCCGCGCTGGCAGGCGCGCTGCCGGCCCTTTTTGACGACGACACGCTGGTCGTGTCAATGCAAAACGGCATTCCCTGGTGGTACTTCCAGGGCCTTGCGGGAGCGTTTCAAGATCGGCCGGTAGAAAGCGTCGATCCGGGCGGCGCACTTGCCGCTGCCATCGAACCCAGGCGCATTATCGGCTCGATTGCCTACCCGGCGTGCGTCATCGATGCGCCCGGGGTGATTCGCCAGATCGAGGGCAATCGCTTCCCGCTCGGCGAAATTACAGGCGAAGTCACGCCGCGACTGCGCGCGCTGGCCGAGGTTTTCAGGCTTGCCGGATTCAAAACGCCGGTGCTCTCCGATCTGCGTGCCGAGATCTGGCTCAAGCTCTGGGGCAACGTGTCGTTCAATCCGATCAGTGCCTTGACGCGCGCAACGCTGGTCGAGATCTGCGAAGACCCGGCGACGCGCGCGCTTGCGCGCAGCATCATGCTCGAAGCCCAGGAGGTCGCGCTGGCCTTGGGCGTGGCGATGAAAGTCGACGTCGAGCGCCGTATCGATGGCGCGCAGAAAATAGGCGCGCACAAGACTTCCATGCTGCAAGACGTCGAAGCTGGCCGCCCGCTCGAGATCGATGCGCTCATCAAGAGCGTGATCGAGATCGGTCAACTGACCTCAACACCGACACCCCTGATTGAGCAAATCTATGCGCTCACCGCGCTGCTTTCGAAATCGGCCAGTCGCTAGCGCAAGCGCGAAAGCGCTACCGCTCGCGTCAGACGCCATCCTCCACCTGCCCCTGCCAAGGATACCGAATCCATGAACGCTGTTTCGCGTTTCAATCATCTTGAAGAACTGCTTCTTGCCGGGCGCGAGGACGCGACCGCGCTCGCGGGCAGCGGCCGGCCCGCGCTGACGTACGGCGGCCTTCGCGCCTCGATCAGCGCCAACCGCACGACCCTAAGGCAGCTTGGCCTTGGTCGTGAAGACCGCGTCGCACTGGTGCTTGGCAATGGCCCTGAGATGGCAGGCGCGTTTCTCTCGATTGCAGCCAGCGCCACCGCATGTCCGCTCAATCCTGGCTACCGCGCCGACGAATTCGAGTTCTACCTGACCGATCTGAAAGTCAAGGCGCTGGCGATTGACGCCAGCACCGCGCCGGTGGCACGCGAGGTGGCAAAGCGACTGGGCATTGCCTGCCTTGAGGTCGTGGGTGGTGCCGCCGCGGGCGAAGTGGCGCTGATCGGCGAGGCCATCGCCCCTGCCGTGGCTGACAGGCCGGCAAGTGCGCAGGACATCGCTTTGATCTTGCATACCTCGGGCACGACCTCGCGGCCCAAGCTCGTGCCCTTGTCGCAGCGCAACGTCGCCGCCTCGGCGTGCAACATCCGCGACAGCCTCGCCCTCACCGATGCCGATGTCGGCCTTGAAATCATGCCGCTTTTTCATATTCACGGCCTGATTGCGGGATTGCTCGCGCCGCTTGCAGCAGGCGGCGCCGTGTTCGCCGCGCCAGCGTTTAATGCCCTGAAATTCTTTGCCCTCCTGGCGGAAGCGCGTCCGAGCTGGTACACCGCCGTGCCGACCATGCACCAGGCGATTCTTGCGCGCGCGTCGCACAACGTCGACGTCATCGCCAGGCACCCGTTGCGCTTTTTGCGCTCGTCGTCGTCCTCGATTGCACCGCAGACCATTCGCGAACTGGAAGCGACGTTTAATGCGCCCCTGATCGAAGCCTATGGCATGACCGAGGCCGCGCACCAGATGACCAGCAATCCATTGCCGCCTGGCATGCGCAAGCCCGGCAGTGTCGGCCAGGCGGCCGGCCCGGAAGTGGCGATCATGGATGCCGACGGCGTGATGCAGGCGACCAACCATCCCGGGGAAATCGTCATTCGCGGCGCCAACGTCACGGCAGGCTATGAGAATAACGCCAGCGCCAATGCCACCGCGTTCACCTCGGGCTGGTTTCGCACCGGCGACGAAGGCCGGCTTGATGACGACGGCTATCTTTTCATCACCGGCCGGCTAAAGGAAATCATCAATCGCGGCGGCGAGAAGATTTCTCCACGGGAAATCGACGAGATCCTGCTTGATCATGCCGCCGTTGCCCAGGTCGTGACCTTTGCCTTGCCGCACCCGATGCTAGGCGAAGAGGTGGCCTGCGCCGTGGTCCTGAAAAATCCGGGCAGCGTCTCGGAGAAGGAGTTGCGCGCGTTCGTGGCCCAGCACGTCGCCGACTTCAAGGTGCCCAAGAAAATCATCATGCTCGAGGAAATCCCCAAGGGGGCCACCGGCAAGGTGCAGCGCATCGGCCTCGCGCAAAAACTCGGGCTCACCTAGCCGCAGCTAGAGTACGAGCTGCCGCGCGCGGTGGTTGGCGGGCAGGCGTGGGCCGCGCCCGAACAGTTTTTCGCGCAGCGTGCCCGGCTGGTACGCACTGCGGTAGCGGCCTTGACGCTGCAATTCGGGAACGACGAGGTTGACGACGTCTTCAAAGGTTTCGTTGGCCACGGCAAAGGCCAGATTGAAGCCGTCAATGCCGGTTGCCTCGAACCAGCTGACGAGCTGGTCGCAGACGTCTGCAACACTGCCTGAGAGAACCGGTCCGCGTCCCCCTAGCGCGATGAATTCGGCCGCGGCCCGAACCGTCCAGGTGCGACTCGGGTCGGCCTTGGAAAAGGATGCGAGTGCAGTGCGACCGGCGTCGTTTTCGATATATTCCACGGTCGCATCGAGATCAAACTTGGCGAAATCAACGCCCGTCCAGCCAGACAAGAGGGCCAGCGACGCATCGAGGTCGAGGTAGTGCCGGTATTCGGCGAGTTTCTCCTCCGCCTTGGCGCGGCTCTCGCCGGTGATGATCAGCGCCTGGCCGTAAACCAGTGCATCGCTTTTCTCGCGACCGCATTCGGCAAGCGCGGCGTGGAAGTCGTCGACCGAGCGCTTGAGCAGTTGCGCGGTGGGCATGCACATGAAGACGCATTCGGCGTGCCGCCCCGAAAAAAGTCGTCCACGCGAAGAGGCACCGGCCTGGTAGAGGACCGGCGTGCGCTGCGGCGAGGGCTCGCACAGGTGAATGCCCGGCACGCTGAAGTGGACACCTTCGTGCCCGATGCCGTGCACGCGAAGAGGGTTGGTAAAACGCCGCGTCGCCTTGTTGCGCTCGATGGCCGCATCTTCCCAGCTCAACTCCCAGAGCTTGTAGACCACGTCGAGATATTCGTCGGCCATGTCATAGCGGTCATCATGGGCCATCTGCTTTGCCATGCCGAGATTTTTCGCTGCGGAATCGAGATAGCCGGTGACGATGTTCCAGCCGACGCGGCCCTCGGTCAGGTGGTCAAGCGTCGACATGCGCCGCGCAAAGGGGTAGGGGTGCTCATAGGTCAGGGAGAAGGTGGTGCCAAAGCCCAGATGCTCGGTGACGGCGGCCATCGCCGGAATGATCAAGAGCGGATCGTTGCTTGGCACTTGCACGGCATGATGCAAGGCGGCATCGTGGCTTGCGCCATAGACATCGTAGATGCCAAGCACGTCGGCAAGAAAGATGCCGTCAAACAGGCCGCGCTCGAGCAGGCGTGCAAGTTCGGTCCAGTACGACAGCTGGCGGTAGCGATGCATCTGGTCGCGCGGGTGGGCCCAAAGTCCTGGCGCCTGGTGGCCAACCGTATTCATCGTGAAGGCGTTAAAGCGGATTTGTCGCTTTGCACTCATTCGCAGGTCCTCTGAAAGAGCCGCCATACTGCCAGAACGGCTTTGGCGCTGCGAAAAGCGGGAGTCGAACCTGCCCGGCGTGACACCGGCCCCCTTGAATGCCACTCCGCCTTCAACTGGCGGCTGCCGCACTAAGGGAAAAGGAAGGGGCATGCCCAGCGCGTGATGCGCTCCAGCCGGGTGGCCTGACAGTATGGCTCGCTGCTACAGGCTGCGCCGCGTGGGTGAACAACCGCATGGCAAATGAATGCGCCCGGTCGCAGAGGGGCATGCCGAAAAATGCAATACTGCGCCTTTCATCCTCGCCCCAATGCGACGAGGCTTCACAGTGCGACTGATGATTGCCGCATGAACCGTTTCACGCGTTTGCCTCTGACCCTGGCGCTGCTGCTCTTGTTGGGCGCGTGTCATCCGCTCGAAGACGCCTATTGCAACGCGCGACTGCCCAAGACCCGGGTCCTGGTGCAAGCGCTGCCCATTCACTACCTGCTCGTGCAGCGCCTTGATGCGCGCCAGCTTGGCGATGCGCATTCGGACGATGGCGAGCGCATCACGTACGGCTTGACGACCGCCACGCCTTCGGTGCAAGCCGAGATCCAGCTGCACGTCACAACGCTGCCCGGCGCGGTTTGCGTACGGCCGGATCTGACCGTGACGCTCGGATACCAGCCGATGCAAGTCGATATGGCGCGCGAACTGGCACCGGCAAGCTGCCCGTACGCGACCGTTTTCGGCCACGAAATGAAGCACGTTGACGTCTATCGCGAGCACCTGGCCAAGGTCGCGAAAGCCCTCGAGGCGGAGGTGCGCAGCCGCATCGGCAGCGCCTTGCCGACGCGTTTTGCCAATCTGGCCGCCTCTGAAAAAGCCATGCAGGATTTCCAGAATGACTGGCTCGTGCCGCGCGCAAGCGAGTTGCTGCAGGCAGTTGCGGCCGAGCAAAACGCGGTTGATTCAGAAGCCGAATATGCCCGCGTCGCTGCTGCCTGCCCGGGCGACACGCTGCTTTCAGGGGCCAGGGCGCCCAACCCCTAAGCCATGGACGATCAGGCTTCCCCTCAACGCGTAAGCCTTGCGGATTGCGCCTCGCGTCCCGAGCTGGCCGGGCTTTTTGACGCGATCGCCAGCCAGCGCAATGGCAGTGTGCCCAATCTTTACCGCGCGCTTGCCATCAGCCCCGACATCTGCGCGGCATGGCTGGCCCTTTTCACGCTGTTGCGGCAACAATCGGTGGTGCCCGTGCTCTTGCGCGAATTCGCCATGCTGCGCATTGCCATGCTCAACCGGGCCGAATACGAATTCGTCGCCCACCGTCCTTACGCAGTTCGTGCTGGCGCGACAGAAGCGCAGCTTGTAAACCTGATGCAAGTCGAGATCGATCAGTCGCTTTTTGACGGACCCGCGTGCGCGGTCTTGTCCTATGTCGAGGCGATGACGAAAAGGGTGCAGGTCGACGCCCCGATCTTTGATGCCCTGCGCGAATTCTTCGATGAAAAGGCCCGTCTGGAGCTGACCGTGATCATCGCCGGCTACAACATGGTCTCGCGTGTGCTGGAGGCGCTGCGCATTCCGCACGATACCTAGTGGCAGTTCGACGTGTCGCGCCTCCTTGGTCGGCCCGGGCAATTTGGCGGTGTGCTGATGGCGGCATCAATTGCCGCAGTTACGCTTCAGGCAAGCGAGCGCTCGAGCGTGAGCAGGGTAATCTCGGAGGGTGCGCCAAAGCGCTTGGGCGGACCCCAGTAGCCCGTGCCGCGGCTGACATAGACCCACATCTGTCCAAGCTTGTGCAAGCCCGAGACAAACGGTTGCTGCAGGGGCACGAGCAGATTCCAGGGCAAAAACTGGCCGCCGTGGGTATGACCGGATAACTGCAGATCAACGCCTGCGGCATCGGCCGCCTTGGCCGAGCGCGGCTGGTGTGCAAGCAGGATGCGTGGGGCATCAGGCGCGCCCAGAAGGGCCTGCACGACACTGCTCTCGACACCCGGGATTTTCGGCGCGCTCCAGTCGTTGATGCCGGCAATGACGAGCGCCTCGCCCTGGTGCCAGAGGACCACGTGCTCGTTTTGCAAGACCGTAAGGCCAAGGCGCGTGACCTCCGCGATCCAGGCGGCGGCCCCCGAGTAATACTCGTGGTTGCCGGTCACGAAAAAGCTGCCGTAGCGCGATTTCAGCTCGGCCAGGGGCGCCGTGTGTTCGGACAGTTGCGCAACGCTGCCATCGACCAGGTCGCCGGTGACGGCGATGACATCGGGCGCAAGGCTGTTGACGCGCTCCACGATCGCCTGCAGGTACTTGCGCTTGATCGTCGGGCCGACGTGGATGTCGCTGATCTGCACGATACTGAAGCCCTCGAGCGCGGCGGGGAGATCGGCCAGCGGCACGCGCACGTGCACCACGCGGGCGGTGCGGCGCGCATTGAAAAAGCCGATCACGGTGCCAAAAAGGGCAAGCCCGACCACGCCTGCCGCGCTATCTTCGAGCCAGTTGCCCGGCCCGCCCAGAACGCCAAGCGCAATCGCCGCTTCGCTCGCAACGATCAGAATATCGCGCAGCACGGTGAGCACAAACAGCGACGAAAAGAGCCCCATCGGGATCAAGCCGAGCCAGCCCAGCGCATCGGACAGGCGCGCAGGCTCGAACATGCGCGCGGCAACGCCAAAGGGGATCATCAGCGCCGAGAAGACCAGCCAGGCAATGAAAATCGACTGCACTAGATGACCGCCTGGCAGCTCAAGGCCGACGCGGGCGCCGATGTAGATATGCAGCAGCACTGAAAGTGCGGCCATGCGGATAAAAATGCCGTGCAAGAAAGTCCTCCGTAATGGCCCTTGGCAACCCGATCTGCTTCAGGTGGCGGCAAAGCGGCCGATGTCAAGCGTTTGCTACGCTTGTTCGCGACGCTTGTTTGCCACGCCTAGCCGCGCGAAAAACGACCCCGAAGGCGTCGGCCCAGATCGATGCTTTGCGGCGCAGGTGCATTGTGCGGCAAAGCATCGTCGGGCGCTTGCGGCCAAATGCGCGACTCGAAATTCGAAAGCAGGGCCGACGGGATGAAGCGCGTGCGCGCGGCAAGCACGTGCCTGTCACCCTTGCTCGACTGCTGCGTCAGATAAAAGCGCTGCGGCACCACGAGTTCGAGGCGGTCGCGCGCGCGCGTCATGCCGACGTAGAGCAAACGCCGCTCCTCCTCGATCTCCTCGCTTGTGCCCGTGGCAAGATCGGAAGGGATGCAGCCGTCAACGACGTTTAGGATATACACGGCTTTCCATTCCTGTCCCTTGGCCGAATGGATGGTTGACAGGATCAGATAATCATCATCGAGCATGGGCGCGCCGGCGTTGTCGCTTGTCGCCTCCGGCGGATCAAGCGTGAGCTCGGTCAGAAAGCGCTCGCGGCTCGGGTAGGTCGAGGCGATGCGTTCAAGCTGCTCGAGATCCAGAACCCGCGCCGGATTGTCATCATGCACGCGCGCCAAGTGCGGTTCATACCAGCGGCGCACGAGGCCGACATCGGCGGGCCAGTCGCTTTTCTGCAGCTTTTCGACGAGCAGCGCGAAGGCTGCATAGCTCGCCGCGGCAGCAGCGGGGGGCGCAATCGTTGTCATCGCCAGCCAGGGATGTTCCGAGGCCTGCATGGCCTCGAAAATCCGCTGCGCGCTTTTCGCGCCAATGCCTTCCATCAGCTGCAACAGGCGCATCGCCGCCATGCGGTTCTTGACGTTCTCGATCCAGCGCAGCGCCGAGAGCACATCCTTGATGTGCGCCGCTTCGAGAAATTTGAGGCCGCCGAATTTGACGAAGGGGATGTTGCGTCGTGCCAGTTCGAGTTCGAGCGCGGCACTGTGGCTGCTGGTGCGAAACAGCACGGCCTGCGATTTCAGCGACAATCCTTCCTCGCGTGCAGCAAGCACGCGCTCGGCAACGAACGAGGCCTGCGCGGGATCATCCTTGACGGTCACGAGCAGCGGTTTTTGCAGTGACACGCGCTCGGAATGGAGCATTTTCGAATAGCCCTCGGTGGCAAGCCCGATGACTGCGTTGCAGGCGGCGAGAATCGGCTGCGTCGAGCGGTAGTTCTGCGACAGCGTGACGCACTCGACGGCAAGCGAGAACTGGCGTGGAAAGTCGAGAATGTTGCGCACCGTCGCTGCGCGAAAGGCGTAGATTGACTGCGCGTCGTCGCCAACCACCGTCACGCCCTCGCCACTGGGCTTGAGCGACAGAAGCAGGCGCGCCTGCAGGCGATTGGTGTCCTGGTACTCGTCAACCAGGATGTGGTCGAAGCGATCGCCGATCGATTTTGCGAATTCGGGGACGGCGACCAGCTCGGCGAGATATAGCAGGAGGTCGTCGTAGTCGAGCACCTGCTGCGCCTGCTTTTCTTCGACATAGGCGTCAAACAGGTGCGCCAGTTCCGAGCGCCAGCCGGCGCACCAGGGAAAGTGCATGCGCAAGACCTCTTCAAGCGGACTTTGGCTGTTGACACAGCGCGAGTAGATCGCAAGGCAGGTGGCCTTTGCGGGAAAGCGGCTCTGCGTCTCGCCCAGGGCGCGCTCGGCGCGAACCAGCCCCATCAGATCGACCGAGTCGGCACGGTCGTGAATCGTGAAGGTGCTAGACAGGCCGATGCTTGCGGCGTATTCGCGCAATAGTCTTGCGCCAATGGCATGGAAGGTGCCGGCCCAGGGCAGCTGGCAGCTGCTCACGCGCTCAGCAAATCGCCGCCTGAGCACTGTCGCTGCGCGCCTTTCGAGTTCAAGCGCGGCGCGGCGGGAAAAGGTCAGAAGCAGTACGCGCTCGGGGCTCGCGCCATTGGCAATGAGGTGCGCCACCCGGTGCGCCAGCGTCTTGGTTTTGCCCGAGCCCGCACCGGCGATGATAAGGAGCGGTCGCGCCGGCGTGGCGTCGCCAAAACAGGCGGCCGTTCTCTGCTCTAAGTTGAGATCGTCCGCCCAGGCAAGGCGTGGATCGGCATCGGGCAAAAGCGGTACTTCGGCGACTGCCACTGTACATCCCGAAAGACAGCCAAGGCTGGACGGCGCAATTGTCGCGTCTTAGGCGCGTTCCTGCAACCGGCAAGCCCGGGTCACGGGCTTACCAGGCCGAGTTGCCTCAGAGGAGCGATTTGACCTTGGCAATCACCGCTTCGGTGGTGATATTGAAATGCTTGTAGACCTCCGGGCCCTTGCCTGATTCGCCAAACCCGTGCATGCCAACGAAGCCGCCGTCGCGGCCGATATAGCGGCTCCAGCCCAATTCGACCGCGGCTTCGACTGCGACTTTCACGCCTTCGCTGCCAATCACCGAATTCTTGTAGGCGTCGTCCTGTTCCTCGAACAGCAGCCAGCACGGCATCGAGACGACGGCGGTTGCGATGCCTTCGGCCTCTAAGGCCTTGGCCGCGGCGACAGCCAGCTGAACTTCGGAGCCTGACGAAAAAATCGTGGCCTTCCTCGGGCCGCTGGCTTCCTTGAGCACATAGGCGCCCTTGGCCGTCTTGTTCTCGCTCGTGGCGTCGCTGCGCAGGATCGGCAGCGCCTGGCGCGACAGCGCAAGAAATGAGGGCCGCTTTGCGGCTTCAAGCGTGCACTGCCAGGCTTCCGCTGTCTCAACCGCATCGGCCGGGCGGTAGACGGCGAGGTTGGGCATGGCCCGCATCGCCGTCATATGCTCGACGGGCTGGTGCGTCGGGCCATCTTCGCCAAGGCCGATCGAGTCGTGGGTCATGACGAAGATGCTGCGAATCTTCATCAGCGCGGCAAGCCGAATCGATGGGCGACAGTAATCCGAGAAGCACATGAAGGTGCCGCCGTAGGGAATCAGGCCGCCGTGCAGCGCGAGGCCGTTAAGCGCGGCCACCATGCCGTGCTCGCGTACGCCAAAGCGGATATAGCGTCCATCGAACGCCGGCGACTTGACGTCGACCATGTTCGGCGTGCGCGTGTTGTTCGAAGGGGTCAGGTCCGCCGAGCCGCCGATCATCTCGGGGATAAGATCGACAAGGTGCCCAAGCACGGCACCGCTGGCAGCACGCGTGGCGATGGCCTTGCCGCTGTCGATGAATTCCTTCTTGACTGCGATCATGCTCTTTTGCCAGTCGACCGGCAGTTTTCCGGCCATGCGGTCTTCGAAGTCACGCCGCTTGCCGCTGTTGGCGGCCTTTAGCCGCTCGGCCCACGCCAGCCGCTCGGCCTTGCCGCGCGCGCCGATCGCGCGCCAGTCGGCCAAAAGGTCGGCAGGAATTTCAAACGGAGGCGAATCCCAGTGCAGGCGCTCGCGCGTGCCGCGCACTTCTTCGGCGCCGGGCGCATCGCTGTGCGCCTTGGACGTACCGGCACGTGTGGGCATGCCAAAACCAATGATGGTGCGGCAGGAAATCATCGATGGCTTGTCGGTCACGGCCTGTGCGGCCTTGATGGCAGCGCGAATCGCATCGGTGTCGTGGCCATCGATCTCCTGCACGTGCCACTGGCTCGCGCGAAAGCGCGCGCTCTGGTCATCAGACACCGAAAGATTGGTAGAGCCGTCGATGGTGATGTCGTTGTTGTCGAAAAACACGATCAGCTTGCCCAGCTGGTAATGACCGGCAAGCGAGATCGCCTCGTGGCTGACGCCTTCCATCAGGCAGCCATCGCCGCAAAACACGTAGGTGTAGTGATCGACGAGTTCCTTGCCGAACTGCGAAGCCATGATGTGCTCGCCCAATGCGAAGCCGGCGCTATTGGCAATGCCCTGGCCCAAAGGACCGGTGGTCGTCTCGATACCGCCGGCATGGCCGTATTCGGGGTGGCCCGCAGTCTTGCTGCCGACCTGGCGAAAGCGCTTGAGCTGGTCGATGGTCATGTCGCTATAACCTGTGAGATAAAGTAGGCTATAGAGCAGCATCGAGGCGTGGCCATTGGAGAGAATGAAGCGGTCACGATCGGGCCAGTGCGGATCGCTGGCGTCGAACTTCATGAATTCCTTGAACAGCACGACTGCGATATCGGCCATTCCCATCGGCGCGCCGGGGTGTCCGCTCTGTGAATTCTCGACGGCGTCGATCGACAGCATGCGAAGACAATTGGCGAGCTTGTAGAGATGCGGGTCGCGAGGCAGCGGAAGCGGGGCGGCAGGTTTTGTGGGCGCGGCGGTATCTGAGGACATGTAGTTCCTTTTCGGAAATGTTGGATACGCGGGGAAAGCATCTTAAATGAAACAGCTCCGGCTGCGCTATGCCTTAGTGCCGCCGGTCATGAAACTGCAATCTGGCTCGGGCACATCTTGGGAGCCGAACTCTTATAGGACATCGTGCATATGGTGCAACTGACCGCCGAAGAATACCAGCGCATGCAGGAAGATTTGATGGACAGCTACGACGAGGAGCTGGAACTCGAGCTTGCCGACAGGACCGGCGATGGCGCCACGTCCGGGGCGCGCGCCGACCGCGAGCATTATTTCCGTGAACTGTTTCGCCTGCAGGGCGAATTGATCCGGCTGCAGGACTGGGTCACGGTGTCCGGCCATCGCCTTGTGATTCTCTTTGAAGGACGCGATGCGGCAGGCAAAGGCGGCGTCATCAAGCGCATCACGCAACGCTTGAATCCGCGCGTTTGCCGCGTTGCAGCACTGCAGGCGCCAACCGAACGCGAACGCACCCAGTGGTATTTCCAGCGCTACATCGCGCACCTTCCTGCAGCCGGTGAAATGGTGCTGTTCGATCGCAGCTGGTACAACCGCGCGGGTGTCGAGCGGGTCATGGGTTTTTGCACCGACGAGGAATACGAAGAGTTCTTTCGCACCGTCCCCGAGTTCGAAAAAATGCTGCGCCGCGCCGGCATCCAGCTGATCAAATACTGGTTTTCGATCACCGACGACGAGCAGCACGTGCGCTTTCTCGGGCGCATGCACGATCCGCTCAAGCAATGGAAGCTAAGCCCGATGGATCTCGAATCGAGAAGGCGCTGGGAGGATTACACGCGCGCCAAGGAAGAGATGCTGGCGCGCACGCATATCCCCGAATCGCCGTGGTGGGTTGTGCAGGCCGTCGACAAGAAAAAAGCGCGGCTAAACTGCATCCACCATCTGCTCAACCAGGTCAAGTACGAGGTCGTCGAGCGGCCATCGCTGTCGCTGCCAGAGCGCGTCCATCACGCCGATTATGTGCGCCATCCGGTGCCTGCCGACATGTACGTGCCTGAAGTTTATTGAGCGCCGGCCGCTGCCTGAGCCTTGATGCAGCAGGTCAAGCGAAGGCGCGCCGTGATCGATCAGCGCATGGCGCAACGCGCGCTCGTCAAGGCACTGCCCACGCGCCTTGTGCACCTGCAACAAGAATTAAGAGCGCGGCTCTCATAGCGAACATCGCAAGGCGGCTTTTCCTGCAGATGAGAAAGGGGCCGGAAGCCGTGCCGCCTGGCAGGATCGGCGTCATCGGGGCCGTAATCGATGGGCGCAGGCAGGGCGCAGGCAGGGCGCAACGGCCGCGATCATCGCCGACGCTCGTGGCGGCCTTGCCGTGTACGGCCAGACCAGACTCCTCTAAGATGAGTGCCGCGCGATCGCGCGCTCACACTTTTTGATCCCATGACCGTCCCTGGCTACCTGCGTCAACCTTCATTGC
>CAJCIC010000095.1 GCA_903970185.1 Gammaproteobacteria bacterium | reverse complement strand
GAGGTTAAGGGACTGCCGAGCCGCAAGCCGCTCTACAAGCGCTGCAAAGTGGCGACCACGGGCGCCGGCCTGCGATGTGCCAAATCACACCGCTTAGATCGCCGAGGATCCGATTTCCCAGGCCCGAGGTGGGCCAACGTCGTGCGCTTGAATGGCTCCCTGCCGAAGCCGCCCCTCAGAACGGAATGTCGTCGTCCATGTCCTCGAAGGCCGTGGCCGGCTTTTTGGCCGCCGCCGGTTTTGCAGCGCGCGCCGGCTCGCGCTGCGGACTCTCGCTGCGACTTGGCCCGCCGTCATCCATCGGCGCCGAGCCGCCCCCACCGCTGCGGCTGCCGAGCATTTGCATGACGTCGGCGATCACTTCGGTCGTATACCGATCTTGCCCTTCTTTATCCTGCCACTTGCGCGTGCGCAGTTTGCCCTCAACATACACCGAGGACCCTTTTTTCAGGTACTCGCCTGCGACTTCTGCAAGGCGGCGATAGAAGGTCACGCGGTGCCATTCGGTGGCTTCCTTTTTTTCGCCACTGACTTTGTCAGTCCAGGTATCGCTCGTGGCGATGGTTACATTGGTCACCGCTTCACCGTTTGGCATGTAGCGTGTCTCCGGGTCCTTGCCGAGATTGCCAACCAAAATGACCTTGTTGACGGACGCCATCTTTTTCTCCTTTGCCAGGGGGTATCGCAGGCTGAAATCGCTGCTGTGAAGACCCCCTATTGGGGTGCTTGATTTGCGTTATAGTATCAGGTTGCCCCTGCTTTTTTCCGCCCCATTGCGCATCTGGCTTGCGGTGTTGCGGCTTCCCGTCCGGCAGGCTGCAAAAACCGTTTGCCGCGGCGTTGTTGGTCGCTTTCATTTCGCAAATCGGCGACGATTTGCACGCTTTTAGCATCGAGTAATGGACGAAATTCGTATCCGGGGTGCCCGCACCCACAACCTGAAAAACATCAGCCTGGATCTCCCCAGGGAAAAGCTGATCGTGATTACGGGACTGTCCGGGTCGGGCAAGTCGTCACTCGCCTTCGATACGCTTTATGCCGAAGGGCAGCGTCGCTACGTCGAATCGCTCTCCGCCTACGCGCGGCAGTTCCTGCAACTGATGGAAAAGCCCGACGTCGACCTGATCGAAGGCCTGTCTCCTGCGATCTCCATCGAGCAGAAGGCGACGTCGCACAATCCGCGCTCAACCGTTGGCACCGTCACCGAAATCCACGACTACCTGCGCCTGCTTTATGCTCGCGTGGGCACGCCTTACTGTCCGCAACACCAGCTCCCCCTTGAAGCGCAAAGCGTCTCGCAGATGGTCGACGCCGCGCTGGCCTTCCCGGAAGACACGCGCCTCATGATCCTGGCGCCCGCCGTGCGCGAACGCAAGGGCGAACACTCGGATCTTTTCGTTGGCATGCAGGCGCAAGGTTTCGTGCGCTTTCGCGTCGACGGCGAGATCGTCGATGTCGATAACCTGCCCAAGCTGAAGAAGACCGAAAAGCACAACATCGATGTCGTCATCGACCGCATCAAGGTCACAGCCGATATCAAGCAGCGCCTTGCGGAATCGTTCGAGACGGCACTGCGCCACGCTGATGGACGCGCCATCGTGCTCGAGATGGATAACGGTCGCGAGCACGTCTTCTCAAGCAGGTTTGCCTGCCCGATCTGCAATTACAGCCTGCAGGAACTTGAGCCGCGGCTGTTCTCGTTTAACAACCCGATGGGTGCCTGCCCGTCCTGTGACGGCCTTGGCATCATCCAGTTCTTCGATCCGAGGCGCGTCGTCGCGTTTCCCAACCTGAGCCTTGCAAGTGGTGCCATCAAGGGCTGGGACAGACGCAACCAGTTTTACTTCCAGATGCTGCAAAGTCTTGCCACCTACTACAAATTCGATCTCGACCGGCCTTTCGAGAAGCTTGGCGAGGACGTGCAAAACGTCGTGCTGTATGGCTCGGGCAAGGACACCATCCCGTTTTCCTACATGAACGAACGCGGCCGGGCGGTGGTTCGCAGCCACGCGTTCGAAGGCGTCATCAACAACCTGCAAAGGCGCTACCGCGAGACCGACTCGGTCGCCGTGCGCGAGGAACTCGCCAAGTACTTGAATCACAAGCCCTGCCCGGAGTGCGAAGGCACGCGGCTGCGCATCGAGGCGCGCAACGTGCGCGTCGGGCCGCGCGATGCCGATCTGCCGATCTATGAGGTCAGTGCGCGCCCCTTGCGCGAGACGCTCGCCTGGTTTTCGCAGATGACCCTGACCGGCGCCAAAAAGGACATCGCCGAGAGAATCATCAAGGAGATCGTTTCACGCCTGAAGTTCCTCAACAACGTCGGACTCGATTACCTCTCGCTTGATCGCAGTGCGGACACGCTGTCTGGCGGCGAGTCGCAGCGCATCCGCCTTGCCTCCCAGATCGGCTCGGGCCTGACCGGTGTCATGTACGTGCTCGACGAGCCCTCGATTGGCTTGCATCAGCGCGACAACGATCGCCTCATCTCGACACTGATGCACCTGCGCGATCTGGGCAATTCGGTCCTCGTTGTCGAACACGACGAGGACATGATCCGCGCTGCCGATCACGTCGTCGACATGGGGCCAGGCGCAGGCGTTCATGGCGGACACATCATCGCCCAGGGCCCGCCCGCGACGATCGAGGCCGACCGTCAGTCGTTGACCGGCCAGTACCTTGCCGACGTGTTGCGCATCGAGGTGCCCGCGCGGCGCCAGCCGATCGACGCCAAGCGCGTGTTGCGCATCGAGGGTGCGAGCGGAAACAACCTGCAGCAGGTCAATTTCGTGCTGCCCGTGGGCCTTCTCGTGTGCGTCACGGGCGTGTCCGGCTCGGGCAAGTCAACGCTTGTCAACGACACCCTCTATCACGCCGTGGCACGCCACTTGTACGGCTCTTCGGCAGAACCGGCAGCGTTCGAGTCGATCAGCGGCCTTGAACATTTCGACAAGGTCATCAACGTCGACCAGAGTCCGATCGGACGCACGCCACGCTCCAATCCGGCCACCTATACCGGGCTGTTCACGCCGATTCGAGAGCTGTTTGCAAGCGTGCCCACCGCCAAGGAGCGGGGCTATGAAGCCGGACGCTTCTCGTTTAACGTAAAGGGCGGTCGGTGCGAGTCGTGTCAGGGCGACGGCGTGCTCAAGGTCGAGATGCATTTCCTGCCCGATGTCTATGTGCCTTGCGATGTCTGCCACGGCAAGCGCTATAACCGCGAGACACTTGACATCCAGTACAAGGGAAAATCGATCACCGAAGTGCTCGAGCTGACCGTCGAGGACGCCTACGAGTTCTTCAAGCCCGTGCCCGCGGTTGCGCGCAAGCTGCACACCCTGCTCGACGTCGGCCTTGGCTACATTCGCCTTGGCCAGTCGGCAACCACACTCTCGGGCGGCGAGGCGCAACGCGTCAAGCTCTCTCTCGAACTGAGCAAGCGTGACACCGGGCGCACGTTGTACATTCTTGACGAGCCCACCACCGGCCTGCATTTTCACGATATTTCGCTGTTGCTCAAGGTCATCCACAAGCTGCGCGATCACGGCAACACGGTGGTGATCATCGAGCACAACCTGGATGTCATCAAGACCGCCGACTGGGTCGTCGATCTCGGTCCTGAGGGCGGCGCGGGCGGGGGCCTCGTGATTGCCGAGGGCACGCCCGAGGACGTCGCCGCTTCCAAGGCGAGTTACACCGGCAGGTATCTGGCCAACCTCTTGCACCGCCCGCCCGCCAAGGCCGCATAGCCGCGCGTTAGCGGGTCAGCACGAAATTGCTCCAGTCATCGAGCACGGGGGCAAGGCCGCGCAGCGGCGCGGCCATGGCGCCAATCAGCGTTGTGTGCGTGACGCGATCGTAGATCTTGACCGTGACATCGTCTCCTGCTGCGCGCATCTTGGCTGCCAGTGTTTCGGTGTTTCTCTCCGGATAGACGAAGCGGTCGTTTTGCGCCGCCAGAAGCAGCGTGGCCGGCTCGTGTCCGGTGACATGATTGATCGGCATCGTGTCGGCGGGCGTGTCCGGGAAGTGAAAGATCGGCTTGATATCGGCGTCCGTAATCGGCAGGAAGTTGACGGGTGCAGCAAGCGCGACCAAGCCTGCGAAACGATCGGGGGAGAGGTCGTAGGCGCCAAGCCAGCGCGCATCGAAAGCGAGCATCGCAGCGTTGTAGCCCCCCGCACTGTGTCCGCAGACAAACACCTTGTCGCTGTTGCCGGAGAAATTCGCAATGTTCTTGAACGTCCAGGACACGGCGCCGGCGCAATCTTTCAGGAAGTCCGGATAGGACACGCGCGGTGCCAGACGATAGTCGGCAATTACCGTCACGATACCGCGCGAAGCGAGTGCCTCGCCAACGAAAAGATAATCGACGCGACTGCCGGTCTGCCAGCTGCCGCCGTAGAAGAACACCACCACCGGCGCGGCGTGCGGCGCGCCTTGCGGCACGTAGACATCAAGCCGCTGCGCCGGCTCATCGCCATAGGCGATGTCGGCCGTTTTCTTGAAGGTGCTCTTCTTTGCGAGCGAATTCAGAACGCCCACCGGAGAACACGCGCTAAGAAGTGTCGTAAGTGAAGATCCAAACAGCATTTGACGTCGCGTGAACATGAAGTAATTAAGGTCGAGTCGGCACCGTCGCGCAGACTACTTCATTACGCGAGAAAGCGCCGATCGGATGCCTTGGCCAGACGGTGCACGGGACGATCTAGCCTTCTTCTTTGAGCCAGCGCGCAACGTCGCGGGCAAAATAGGTCAAGACACCGTCGGCACCTGCGCGCTTGAAGGCCAGCATCGATTCGAGAACCGCCTTCTTCTCGTCGAGCCAGCCGTTTTGGAACGCTGCCTTGAGCATGGCGTACTCGCCGCTCACCTGATACACGTAGGTCGGCACGTGAAACTCGTCCTTGACGCGCCGGACGATGTCCAGGTAGGGCATGCCCGGCTTGACCATCACCATGTCTGCCCCTTCTTCGAGGTCGAGTGCGACCTCGCGCAATGCCTCGTCGCTGTTGGCAGGATCCATCTGGTACGTCATCTTGTTGCCCTTGCCGAGATTGGCAGCAGAGCCCACGGCGTCGCGAAACGGTCCGTAGAAGGCCGAAGCGAATTTGGCGGAGTACGCGAGGATGCGCGTATGGATGAGCTTGTGGTCCTCAAGTGCACGCCTGATCGCGCCGATGCGGCCATCCATCATGTCCGACGGCGCCACGATATCGACCCCGGCTGCGACCTGCACCAGCGCCTGCCTGACCAGAATCTCGACCGTGTCGTCGTTGATGACGTAGCCGTCCTCGTCGATCACGCCATCCTGGCCGTGGCTCGTGTAGGGATCCAGCGCGACATCGGTCATGACCCCAAGCTCGGGCAGGAAGCGCTTGATCTCGCGCACGGCGCGGGGAATCAGCCCGTCTTCGTTGAGCGCCTCGACGCCGTCTGGGGTCTTAAGCGAGGGGTCGATCGCCGGAAATAGCGCAAGAACCGGAATTCGCAGTTTCAGCGTGTCCTCGGCCACCTGCAGCAGGTGGTCAATCGAGACGCGTTCGACCCCTGGCATCGAGGCGATCGGCTGCCGCACCTGCGTGCCTTCGGTGACAAAAACGGGATAAATCAGGTCGTCGGCGCTAAATCGTGTTTCGCGCATCATGCGCCGCGAAAAATCATCGCGGCGCATGCGGCGCGGACGCGGCGACGGGTGAGCAGGCGAATTCTGTCGAAATCTTGTTTGAGCCATAACGCGCGAGACGATTTGTTACATGGGGAGTGAAACGACCGCCGAACTTTCGGGAAACCGGGCAATCATACTTCACAGATGGCTTCGGTCATCTCCCGCTTCTCCTCCCTGAGCGGGTGCCTTAAAACAATAAGGCGTTATCGCCCCGACGTCATTCCCCTTGCGTCGGGGCATTTTTTTGCAGGGTGTTACTGCGCCGGTGGCTCAAAAGGGCGTTCGGCGGCCAACATTGTCGCTAGTCCTGTTGACCCAGTTGGTCCAGACGTCGCGGTTCCGGTGCTTCATGGATTCTTGTTTTTTAAGGTCCCGAACCGCTCGCCGGGGCCGCAATGGACCCATCGCTTGTTTCTGGCCAAAATGGCCAGATCTGGCCGCAGTCATTCGCGCGCCAGCGTGCCAGGTTTGGTGAAGGGCACGACCTTGTGGGCGCGCGGGTTCGCGTCTTTGAGACCGAGAATCTCCAGAATGCGCTCCTGCGCCTCGGCAACGCCGGTTTTCTTTAGCGAGGAGAACAATTGCGCACTATGGCTCGGCCCAAAGACAGCGAGTGCTTCCTTGGTCGCTCTTAGTGCAGCAGTCGAGTCGCTGCGATTGAGTTTGTCGGCCTTGGTCAGAATCGCATGAATCGGCCGCTCGCGCGGCGCGAACCAGTCGACGAGCGCGCTATCCAGATCGGTCATCGGTCGCCTTGCATCCATGATCAGAACCAGCCCGCGCAACTCGCTGCGGCTCGCGATGTAACTGCTCAAAAGCGCGTCCCAGTGCGCCTTGGCGGCATGGCCGACCTGCGCGTAGCCGTAACCCGGGAGATCGACGATGAAGCCAGCCGGGACGTATTCGTCTTCGGCATGCGTGCCAATCGAGAAGAAATTGAGGTGCTGGGTGCGTCCTGGCGTCTTGCTTGCAAAAGCCAGGCGCTTTTGCGAGCAGATGGTGTTAATCGCGGTCGATTTGCCGGCGTTTGAGCGGCCGGCGAAGGCGATTTCGGGCGCACCCAGGTTTGGCAGTTGCGTTAAGGCATCGGCCGTGGTGAAAAAGCGCGCCTGCTGGAAAATCGACATGATTGAAGGCCAAGGGCCCCGGGGAGGGATAGCGCTTGCCAACGCCGGCGCAAGTCGGCGTGTCAGGCACAAAATGTCTCTTGTATAATATTGTGGTTTTGTGCGCCTCGCGCGCAACGTGCACGCCACGCACACAATGCTTGCAACCGTTGACGTGCGTGGTTGACGTGCGTGTCCATCGCAATTTTACAGGGCTTCTCTCGATGAATCGTGCCAAAGCGCTAATCGTATTTACCTGCGCGAGCTTTCTTGCGGCAACGATGGCCAGCGCCCAGGGAGCGGCTGCACCGGCCGAGGCTTCAGCCCCGGCCAAACCCGATGTGCAAAAGGGAGGAGCGATCGCCGCAGCGGTTTGCGCCGCCTGTCATGGCGTTGATGGCAATGCCAGCGGCCCGACGTTTCCCAAGCTCGCAGGCCAGCATCCCGAATACCTCGTCAAGCAGTTGACCAATTTCAAGGTCGTACCCCCTGCGACCACGGCCGAGCGTCCCAACGCGATCATGTCGCCCATCGCCGCTGCCCTGGCGAGCGCGGACATGGTCAATGTGGCTGCCTACTACGCCAGCCAAAAGCTCAAGCCTGCGGATGCCAAGAGCCCGCAGACGATTGCGCTGGGCCAGAAGATCTGGCGCGGCGGCATCACCGAGCGCGGCGTGCCAGCCTGTGCCGCCTGCCACGGTCCGAATGGCGCCGGCATCCCGATCCAGTATCCGGCGCTCGGTGGCCAGTGGCAGGACTACCTCGCAACCGAGCTCGACAATTTCAAGTCGGGCGCGCGCATGAACAGTGTGCCGATGCAAACCATCGCCAGCCGGCTGTCCGATGCCGAGATGAAAGCCGTGGCCGATTACGCGGCGGGGCTGCGCTAGCTGCTCGATTCGCCTGCCCTACATGGGCAGGCGCGCTTCGCCCAGAAGCAGATCGTCGATGGTTTCGCGTGCGCGCACGAGATAGCAGTTGCCGCCATCCACCATGACCTCGGCGGCACGGCCGCGGCTGTTGTAGTTGGACGCCATCACCATGGCATAGGCGCCGGCTGACAGGATACCCAGGGCATCGCCTGGCGCAATCTCAAGCTCACGGTCGTGCGCGAGCCAGTCGCCAGACTCGCAAACCGGTCCAACCACGTCCCAGACCCGCTTTTGGGCGCCATGACCGGGCGCGCCGAGCGGCACGATGTCGTGCCACGCATCGTAGAGCGCCGGTCGCAGGAGATCGTTCATGGCGGCATCGACGACGGCGAAATTCTTGCTTCCGCACTTGAGGTATTCGACTTGCGTCAGCAAAACGCCGGCATTGGCGACAATCGATCGACCCGGCTCGAGCAACAGCTCGATGGCGCTCGTGTCACGCCGCAAAGCCTGCCATCGAGCGATGCGCTTTGTCACAGTCGCAACAAACTCGCTGATGGCAACGGACTGCTCATCGCGATAACGCACGCCAAGTCCACCGCCCAAATCGATGTGTGACAGGGCGATGCCTTCGGCAGCAAGGCTGTCGACGAGGTCGAGCAGGCGATCAAGCGACTCGATCAGCGGCTCTTCATCGAGCATTTGCGATCCGATATGGCAGTCGATGCCGACAACCTCGAGCTCTTCGAATGCCTTGGCCTTGCGGTACAGCGCGATGGCATCGGCATGGGCGATGCCGAACTTCGATTCCTTCATGCCGGTGGCAATGTAGGGGTGGGTGAGCGGGTCGACATCGGGATTGATGCGAAGCGACACCGGCGCCACGACGCCAAGCCGTCTCGCCGCCGCCGCAATTTTCTCGATCTCGGCTTCGGACTCGATGTTAAAGCAGCGGATGTTGGCGCCAAGCGCAGCTTCGATTTCGGCGTCGGTCTTGCCAACGCCGGAAAAAATCACGCGCTTGGCAAGGCCGCCGGCCCTTAGCACGCGCTGCAGTTCGCCGCCGGAGACGATATCGAAGCCGGCGCCAAGACGCGCCAGGCAGTCAAGCACTGCAAGATTCGAATTGGCCTTGACCGCATAGCAGATCAGGCCCGGGTAATTGCCAAGGCCATCGCGATACGCCGCAAAAGCCGCCGTGATCGCGGCTCTCGAATAGACGTAAGTGGGCGAGCCAAAGCGCGCGACGATCTCGTTTAGCGCGACGCCTTCGAGCATCAGCTCACGCCCCTCGCGTGCAAAAAACGCAGGCAGGGTCATTGCGCCTGGGTCGTGGGTTGTGCTGGCGTCGCGCCGTCTTGTGAAGTCGCTGCCGGAGGCGGCGCAGTCGTGAGGCCGCCGGCTGACGGCGTCGTCGCCGGGGCAGGCTCGGTCGGATAGGGCATGGTCGATAAGCCCGCTTCGGGCATCGATACTTCCGGCGCTGCGATGATGGTCGAGGGCGTGCCATCAAGAAGCCGCGTCTGTGGCGTTGGCAATTGCATCGGCACCGCGACCACGGGAGCGGTCTGCGTTCCGCCTGGCGATGACGCCGGATTCGGTCCTGACGCAGGCAGCTTGGGAAGATACAGGGGCCCGCGCTGGCCGCACGCCGCAAGCAGGGCGAAGAGCGCGGTGCTGGCTACAATACGCAGCCCTATCCCGTGCATGGCTCTCGACCGTTCTGCCCGTCTGGCAGAGGAACAAGCGATGTCTGCAGGGCGCATGATGGGTACCTTGAGTCGGCGGAGTTTAACATGACAGATAGCGAGTTCCTCGACCTCGTCGATACCCTCTTGGGCACGATTGAGGCCCGCGCCGAAAGGCTTGATGCCGACGTCAGCGCCGAGCGCAGCGGCAACGTTCTCAACCTGGAATTCGACGATGGCAGCAAGATCGTCATCAATAGCCAGGTAGCGCTGCACGAAATGTGGATGGCAGCGCGCTCCGGAGGCTTTCATTTCAGGTGGCAAGACGGAGTCTGGCGTGACAGCAAGAGCGGCGAGGAGTTTTTGGCCATGCTCTCGCGCCTGGCCAGCGAGCACGCCGGCAGCCCCATCGATCTCTCGGCAAAAGCCTAGTTTCGAAGCGTTCCGTAGGGCGCAGGCTGGGGCGGCGCGGGCAACGCCGGGGCGAGTGCGCCTGAAGGAATCGACGGTGCCGGCAGCGGCGCGCCGGAGACGCTGCCGTAGGCGGGCGGCGTCGCCGGCTTGTCGGCGCTGGCGCCGCCTGTCGCACTCGTGCTGTCGGGCTGCGGCATGTCGGCCGTGATCGGCGGCACGCCCACGCCCGGGGCGTTTTCGGTGTAGTAGATTTCGCCGCCGACATTGACAAGGCCAGGCGGCACCGGGCGCTCGACTTCGGGCACCCCCTTTAACGCGGTTTGCATGAAGCCAAGCCAAAGCGGCAATGCGAGGCCCCCACCGGTCTCGCGATCGCCAAGCGAGCGCGGCTGGTCAAAGCCGATCCAGGCGATGCCAACCAGGTTGTCGTTGGCATAGCCTGCGAACCAGGCGTCATGCGAATCGTTGGTCGTGCCCGTCTTGCCGGCGATGTCGTTGCGCTTGAGCACGCGCGTGCCGGCAGCCGTGCCGAAGCGGGCCACGCCCTGCAGGAGGCTGTTCATGGTGTAGGCGTTGCGCGCGTCGATGACGCGATTGGCCGCATCCCCCGCTTTCAGGACGTTCGCGCGCGCGACATCCTGGCCGGCATTGTTGGTGATGCGGCTGATGAAGTACGGGTTGATCTTGTAGCCGCCATTGGCAAAGACCGAGTAGCCGCCAAGCATCTGCCAGGGCGTGACCGAGCCCGCGCCAAGCGCCATGGCAAGCACTGCCGGGTGACGCTCCGGGTCAAGGCCGAAGCGGGCGATGTAGCCTTGCACGTAGCGCGGCGTGATCACCTGCAGGATGCGGATCGACACCATGTTCTTCGACTTGGCGAGCGCTTGCCGCAAGGTCATCGGACCTTCGTACTTGTTGTCGTAGTTCTTCGGCTCCCAGGCCTGGCTTCCGGTCTGGGCGGCGTCGATGACGATCGGCTCGTCAAGCACGACGGTGGCGGGCGTGAAGCCCTTCTCGAGCGCAGCGGAATAAAGGTAGGGCTTGAAGCTCGATCCGGGCTGGCGAAACGCCTGCGTCACGTGGTTGAACTTGTTGCGATCAAAATCAAAACCGCCCACGAGTGCCACGACCGCACCGGTCTTCGAATCGGCGCTAACGAATGCCGCCTGGATCTGCGGCATCTCGGTGATCTCATACTGGCCCTTGGCGTTCTTGACAATGCGGATGACGGCGCCGCGCCTTAACTTCTTGTTCGGTGGCGCCTTGTCGGCGAGCCCCGAGGCAGCCATTTTCAGGCCATCGCCGGTAATCTCGAAGCGCTCGCCAGGCCGCGCGGCGTGGACCACCTTGGGACTTGCATCAAGCACCACGGCTGCGAGGATATCGTCACTGTCGACGTATTCGAGCAGGGCATCTTCGATGGCCTGATCGAGTGCATCACCGCCAAGGTCAGCCGGAAGATCGACAAACGCCTCGGGGCCGTCGTACTTCTGGCGCCGTTCGTACTCGAGAACGCCATTGCGCACCGAGCTGTAGGCTGCCGCCTGCAGCTTGGAATCCAGCGTGGTGTAGACATTAAGGCCGAGCGTGTAGGTGTCTTCCTTGAACTGGTCGTAGGCCGCCTGGCGTGCCATTTCGGCGACGTACTCGGCGTGGACGGCGAATTCCGAACCCTCGACCTTGACGTTCAGGCGCTTGTCGAGCGCTTGCTTGTACTGGTCATCGGTCAAAAAACCCAGCGCCAGCATGCGTCCAAGCACGTACTGCTGGCGCGCCCGGGCGCGGGTCGGGTTGACCACGGGATTGAAGGCCGAAGGGCCGCGGGGCAGCCCGGCTAGCATCGCGGCCTCGGCCGCATCGATGTCGGCAAGCGGCTTGCCGAAGTACACCTGCTCGGCAGAAGCGAAGCCGTACGCGCGCTGGCCGAGATAAATCTGGTTGATATAGACCTCGAGGATCTGGTCTTTGGTGAGCGTCTGTTCTATCTTGAAAGCCATCAGCGCTTCGTAGAATTTGCGTATGTAGCTCTGCTCACTCGATAGGAAAAAGTTTCGGGCAATCTGCTGGGTGATAGTCGACGCCCCCTGGCGGTGGCCGCCGCCAAAGACCGTGCCATGCATGGCATTGGTCATGGCAGCCCGGATGACCCCCTCGTAGTCGATGCCGCCGTGCTGATAGAAGCGATCGTCCTCGGCTGCAAGGATGGCCTGCTTCATGACCAGCGGGACGTCGCCAATGCGCACCACGCTGCGGCGCTCCTCGCCGAATTCGCCGATCAGGACCTGATCTGCGGTGTAGACGCGCAGCGGGATCTTGGGCCGATAGTCGGTGAGGGTATCGATCGAAGGCAGATTCTTGAACGCCAGCGACATGGCCAGGGTCACAAGCAGAAACGGCACAACGACGATGACGGCGAATGTCAGCCCGAAAAAAGCCAGGATACGCAGCGCCAGGCGGAGACTGGGGGACATTGCGGCGCCCTCGGGGCGCTCATCGTTTGCGGCCATGCGTTGCAATCAGTACGACAAAGCCGGTCATTATATCCAGCACGCCCAAAGCGCCCCTCCAAGGCGCGACAGCGCAGCGTCAAGTGCGGGTAAACGACAAGGGCCAGGAGGCCGTGCGGTGGGTAAAAAGCGATGGCAAGCGCGTGCCAAAGCGCCAGTGGACGATGTTGTTTTTTGATGCGGGCGCTGGAGGAAATACCTTTACATTTTTTAAGTGTTATTGCTAGCATCTCAAGTAAATTTTAATATAAGTCCCCTAACCCCGCGTAGTTAATAGGTTTTTTCCTACGCTGACATGAGGTTAGGGCGCGGTCGTCAACGTTTTCCGGGAGTTCTCCTTGGCCTTCGACTTTGGGGCACTGTTTTCTTCGCAAAATCAGCCGCTGATCGGGCTTGACCTCAGTTCGTCAAGCGTCAAGCTGGTCGAGCTCTCAGGCACGCCGCAGGCGGGCTTCAGACTCGAGCGATATGCCATTGAGCCCTTGCCCAAGGGTGCGATCGCCGATGGCAACGTGGAAAATATCGAAGCCGTGTCCGAGGCCGTCAAGCGGGCATGGAAGAAAAGCGGCACGAAGGTCAAGAACGTCGCCATGGCGCTGCCCTCGGCTGCCGTCATCACCAAGAAAATCATGCTGCCTGCCGGACTCTCCGAGGAAGCCCTCGAAATCCAGGTGGAAAGCGAAGCCAACCAGTACATCCCGTTTGCCCTTGACGAGGTCAGCCTTGACTTCAGCGTGATCGGACCTGCGGCCAATTCGGTCGAAGACGTCGAGGTGCTCCTTGCTGCATCGCGCAAGGAAAAGGTCGAGGACCGCGTCGCCGTCGCCCAGGCCGCAGGACTCAAGCCGATGGTCATGGACATCGAGTCGTACGCCGCCCGCGCAACAGCCGAGCGCATCATCAAATTGATGCCCAACGAGGGCGAAGGCCAGATCATCGCGCTGTTCTCGGTGGGCGCATTCACGACGACGATCTCGGCCACGCTTAACGGCCAGGCCATCTACGAGCGCGAGCAGGCTTTCGGTGGCAGCCAGCTGACCCAGGATATCGCCCGCGCCTATGGACTTTCGGCCGAGGAGGCGGAAGCCAAGAAACGCAGCAGCGATCTGCCTGAGAATTACGAGCGCGACCTGTTGCAACCGTTTGCCGACAACATCGCGCTCGAAGTCACGCGCGCGCTGCAGTTCTTCTTCACGTCAACCCCGTATAGCCGCGTCGACCAGATCCTCCTGGCTGGCGGCTGTGCGGTGATTCCGGGCCTGGTTGACGTCGTTGGCACCCGCACGCAAGCGGCAACTTCGATCCTGAACCCGTTCAAGGGCATGGACATGAGTTCGTCGATCCGCGAAAAACAGGCAAGACTGGATGCCCCAAGTCTCTTGATTGCGACCGGGCTTGCCATGCGGAGGAGCGGCTGATGCTTCAAATCAACCTACTGCCCCACCGCGAACTCAGGCGAGCGGCAAGGCGTCGCGACTTCTACGTCATGGCCGGGCTCTCGCTCGGCGCGGCGCTGGTCATCGTCTTTCTCGTTGCCATCGTAATTAGCGGCTACATCTCGGTGCAGACCGATCGCAACCACTTCATCGAGCAGGAAAACGCCAAGCTCGACGAACAGATCAAGCAGATTGCCGAACTCAAGTCGGATATCGACTCGCTCAAGGCACGGCAACAGGCGGTCGAGGATCTGCAGGCTGACCGCAACCTGCCGGTTCATTTGCTCGACGAACTGGTCAAGCAGGTGCCAGAAGGCATCTACCTGACGTCCATCCGTGAGCAGGGCCTAAAGGTCGCGCTAGCCGGTGTCGCCCAATCCAACGACCGCATCTCGGAGATGCTGCGCAACCTGAGCAACAACTCGCAGTGGCTCGAGCAACCCGAATTGATCGAAATCCATGCCTCAACCATGGGTCCGGACAAGCGTCGCGTCTTTGCCTTCACGATGAACGTCAGTCTCAAGCGTCCAGCGCCGGGCCCTGATGCTGCGCTCCAAACCACCCCTTCCGCGCCGGGCCCAAAGCCCGCCGGAACATGATGATCGGGTGACCCATGCCAGACTTTAAAAAGCTTCTCGACCAGTTCCGCGGCCTCAATCCGCGGGACGTCGGCACGTGGCCTGTGGTTCCGCGCATCACGGCGGCGCTGGCCATCGTCATCGTGGTTCTGCTTCTTGGCTATTTCTTCCAGTGGTCCGATCAGCTCGACCAGTTGCAGCAGCTGCAGCAAAACGAACTCAAGCTGAAGGAAGACTACAAGAACAAGCTTGCCCAGGCGGTCAACCTCGATGCGCTGAAGAAGGAAAAGGACCAGGTTTCGACCTACGTGTTCAGGCTCGAGAAGCAGCTGCCAAGCAAGGCCGAAATGGATGCCCTGCTTTCTGACATCAACCAGGCGGGTGTCGGACGCGGCCTGCAGTTCGAACTGTTCAAGCCCGGCTCGGCGTCGGTCAAGAACTACTATGCCGAGTTGCCCATCGATATCCGCATCACTGGCAACTATCACGATCTCGGCCAGTTCACGAGCGACATCGCCAGCCTGCCACGCATCGTTACGCTAAATAACCTCGTCATCACGATGCCCCCGGTCGGCAGTACGCCGCTGAGCATGGAGGCCGTGGCCAAGACCTTCCGCTATCTGGACCCCGATGAGGTTCAGGCGCAAAGGAAATCCGCCGCCAAGCCGGGAGCGCCGAAATGAAGCGACTTTTCCTGATCACGCTTTTGCTCTCGGTCTACGGCTGCACCAGTTCCGATGACGAACTGAAACAATGGATGGCCGACGCGCGCAAGGACGTCCATCCGATCACGCCGCATCTGACCGAACCGAAGACTTTCGAGCCATTCATCTACGCCGAGCAATCCCAGGTCGATCCGTTTGACCCGGCCAAGATCACCAATGCGCTAAGAAAGCTCGCGGCGAAATCGAATAATGGCCTCGCGCCGGACTTAAGCCGCAGGCGCGAGCCGCTCGAGTCCTATCCGCTGGATTCGATCCAGATGGTGGGCACGCTGTCACGGCCGTCGATGCGCTATGCGCTGTTGCGCGCCGATGGCGTCGTGTACCAGATCAAGGTTGGAAATTACGTCGGCCAGAATTTTGGCATCGTTACTCAAATCAGCGACAACCAGGTCAGTCTGAAGGAAGTCGTTCAGGACGCCTCCGGCGAATGGGTTGAACGCATCAGTAAGCTGGACTTGCAGGAGAGCTCAAAATGATTCAAGCATCGCAGTTTTTCGGGGGCATCTTGACCCGCCACAAACGCCTGCTGGCGGCCCTCGCGCTTCTCCTGGGTGTCCAGACCGGGGCCATGGCGCAAGCCAACTCGATCGACTCGATCACCACCACGCAACAGGGCCAGAACCTGGTGGTGAAGCTGACCTTCAATCACGCCCTAAGCGGCGTGCCAGCAGGGTTTGCCGTCGAGACACCGCCACGCATTGCGCTCGACTTCCTCGGAACGTCGAACAACATCGGTCGCAACTCGATGGAGGCCAACGAGGGGGAACTGCGCTCGATCAACATCGTGCAGGCGGGCGATCGCACCCGCGTCGTCTTCAACCTCAAGCGCCTGATCGCCTATAGCCAGGCGATCGAGGGCAATTCGCTGCTCGTCACGCTTGCGCCGACCTCGGCCGATGGCAGCACGCCGGTTGTGACCACGACAGGCGGCAGCCGCTTTGCGGAGGCAACGGCGATTCCTGGCCAGAGCGTCCATGCACTGCGCGATATCGACTTCAAGCGCGGCGCCGACGGTCAGGGTCGCGTCGTCATCGATCTTTCGGACAGCCAGACTGGCGTTGACATCAAGACCCAGGGCCAGTCGATCGTCGTCGACTTCCTCAACACCCAGCTTCCTGAAAACCTGCGCCGCCGGCTTAACGTCGCGGACTTCGGCACCCCGGTGCAGACCGTCAATACGTTCACGCAGGGCGACAACACGCGCATGGTGATCGAGCCGCACGGTCTTTGGGAGCACAACGCATATCAAACCGACAATCGCCTTGTCATCGAGGTCAAGCCGGTCACGCAAGACCCCAACAAGCTCTTCCCCAACGGCCGTCCGGGCTACCAGGGCGAGCGTCTGTCGCTGAATTTCCAGAACGTCGAGGTGCGCTCGCTGCTGCAGGTGATTGCCGACTTCACCAACCTGAACATCATCACCAGCGATTCGGTCGGCGGCAACCTGACCCTGCGCCTGAAGGATGTGCCCTGGGACCAGGCGCTTGACATCATCTTGCAGGCCAAGGGCCTTGACATGCGCAAGAACGGCAACGTCATTCTGGTCGCGCCCAAGGATGAACTTGCGACCAAGGAGAAACTCGACCTCGAGGCCAAGCAGCAGATCAGCGAACTCGAACCGCTCAGAAGCGAAGTGTTCCAGCTCAACTACCAGAAGGCCGATAATATGCGTGCCTTCTTGAACGGTGACCCTGTACCGGGTGCATCCGGTGCGGTGTCCGCCACAGGAGGCAGTTCCGGAGCCGCGTCGCGCGTCCTTTCAAAGCGTGGTGCAGCTTCGGCGGACCCCAGAACCAATCAGCTCTTCGTGCAGGACATCGCGTCCAAACTCGAGCAGGTTCGCGATGTCATCGCGCGTCTTGACGTGCCGAGCCGCCAGGTGCTGATCGAAGCACGCGTGGTCGTCGCTGATGACGGTTTCGTGCGCCAGCTCGGCTCGAAGCTTGGCTACGTCAACAACAATCCGGCTGGCGAGAAGCTCGGATCCTCGGGCTATAACACCCAGGTTTCCAACAGCTATAACTCGCTTGGGGTCGGCCAAAGCGGCTTGAGCAACGTCACCGGCCTCGCCCCGACCGGCTATACGCCGGCGACGGCATCACAGGTCGCCACCGGCTCGGCATTCCAGGTCCCGGGTTTTCCGGGTTATTACACGGGTACCACCACCGTCACTCAGGGGACCGCGACGGTCACGGCCAACCAGCCGTTCGTGAGCCTGCCTGCCAACGGTGCAGCGACCGTCGCATCGGTGGCGTTTAGCCTCTTTAGAGCCGGATCCACGCGAGCGCTGAACCTGGAGTTGTCAGCGCTCGAACAAGACGACCACGGCAAGCTGATTTCGAGCCCGCGCGTTGTCACCGCCGACCAGGTCAAGGCGCTCATCGAACAGGGCACGGAAATTCCCTACCAGATCGCAACCAGCAGCGGCGCGACTGCGATCCAGTTTCAAAAGGCCAACCTGAAACTGGAAGTCACACCGCAAATCACCCCGGAGGGCAACATCATCCTGACGGTGGATGTCACGGATGACTCGGTGGGCACTTTCACGACCGGCCTTGGGTATGCAATCGACACCAAGCACGTCAACACCCAGGTCCTGGTTGAGAACGGCGGCACGGTGGTTCTTGGCGGCATCTACACGCTCGTCGATCGCGATGACGTCAACAAGGTGCCGTTCTTCGGCGATATCCCCTACATTGGCTTCCTCTTCAAGAACAGCACGCGCACGTACCAGAAGACCGAACTTCTGATCTTCCTCACGCCACGCGTCATCAGCGACAAGGTATCCGCCGGCTGAAATCCTGCCCGTTGCCGGGACCAGGGGCAGCGCGAGCTGCCCTTGTTACTTCTGCCAGCGAAAAACCTTCAGGGCCTTGCCGCCTGATGGTTTGATCGCCAGCCCCGTGCCACAGGCAGTTGTCAGGGGCAAACCCTTGCCGCGTCGGAATGCCGCACGGCCGGCCTAAAGCGACGCCAGGGCCCTCACGACCCGCCGCCGTATTTCGCCTCCGCAGATGGTGCGATCGCCGCGATAGTTTAGAATCGGCGTGTGAAAAGCGCCTCTGGCAACCTCTTTCTCGTTGGCCTCATGGGGGCCGGCAAAAGCACCGTGGGCCGCCAGCTTGCCGAACGCCTTGGCAAGCGTTTCATCGATGCCGACCGCGAACTCGAGTCGCGCTTGGGCGTGAGCATTGCCGTGATTTTCGATGTTGAAGGCGAAGCCGGCTTCAGGCGTCGGGAAGCGTTGCTGCTTGCAGAATTGACCCAGGAAACCGACATCGTGCTGGCCACCGGCGGCGGCGCCATCGAAGACGGCGCAACGCGCAGCGCCTTGAAGTCGCGCGGCATGACCATTTACCTCGCGGCCTCGCCCAAGGAATTGTCCAGTCGCACGCGCGGCGACCGCAATCGACCGATGCTTCATGGCGCAGAACCTGAAGAGCGTCTCGAAGAACTGCTAAGGCGCCGCGAGGCCTGGTATCGCGAGGTCGCAGACCTGGTCGTCGAAACCGGCAGGCCAAGCGTATCGCGCCTGACCCTGATGATTCTCGAGGCGTTGCGCGAGCATCCCGTTGGCATGCAACTTTTGCGGCAGATGCACGATCCGGCCAGGAGTGACGCTTGATTCGCGAGCGCATCATCGAGGTTGCGACGCCGAGCCGGACCTATCCGGTCGTGATCGGCCCTGGCCTTCTTGAGCGGCGTGAGCTGTGGCGCCGCTACGGCAAGGCGTCATCGATTGCGATCGTCACCAACAAGACCGTCGCACCGCTTTATCTCGATCGGCTTTGCACCACGCTTGCCGCGCTTGACGTGCCGCTCATCAAGGTCTTGCTTGACGATGGCGAGCCCTACAAGACGTGGGCGAGCGCGAACAGGATTTTCGATGCCCTGCTCGCTAAACGCGCCGATCGCGATACGCTCATCGTCGCCTTGGGCGGGGGTGTGGTTGGCGATCTTGCCGGCTTCGCGGCCGCAACCTATCAGCGCGGCGTGGATTTCATGCAGATTCCAACGACCCTGCTCGCGCAGGTCGATTCGTCAGTCGGCGGCAAGACCGCGATCAATCACCCGGCGGGCAAGAACATGATCGGGGCCTTTCACCAGCCACGGGCGGTATTTGCCGATACCAGTACGCTTTTGACCTTGCCGCTGCGCGAACTGCGCGCAGGACTTGCAGAAGTCATCAAGCATGGCGCCATGGCAAGCGCGGCCCTCTTCGCATTTCTCGAGAGCGACATGCAAGGCCTTCTTGCCAGGGATGCCGATGCGCTCACGAAAGTGATCGAAGACTCGGTTCTGATCAAGTCCGACATCGTTGGCGCCGACGAGCGCGAAAGCGGTGAGCGCGCGCTTTTGAATTTCGGCCATACCTTTGGCCATGCCATCGAAAAAGGCCTGGGTTTTGGTACCTGGCTGCATGGTGAGGCAGTGGCATGCGGCATGGTGCTCGCAGCCAAGCTGTCTTTGCATCTGGGTCTTTTGCACGCCCTTGAGGTGGAACGCATCGAAGCCCTGGTGGTGCGCGCGGGCCTGCCCACGGTGCCCCCCGATTTCACGCCCGCGACGTGGATCGATTTGATGTCTTCGGACAAGAAGTCACGCGCTGGCGAGATGCGCTTCGTGGTGCTTGAAGGCATCGGTCGCGCACGCATGACGACGCTCGATCAAGCGCAGCTGCTTGGCTTTCTCGCGGCAGCGGGACTGGCCGAGCCGGCATGAGCGCCAAGCGCAAGCTCGCTCACCCCCTTGAAGAAGCGTCGCTTGCAAGCTACGCCGCACGCGACAGCACCAGTCCGGGGCGACGCTACAAGGAAGACAAGAGTGCCTCGCGCAGCGAATTCCAGCGCGATCGCGACCGCATCATCCACTCCACGGCCTTTCGACGCCTCGAATACAAGACCCAGGTATTCGTCAATCACGAAGGCGATCTGTTTCGCACGCGCCTGACCCACTCGCTTGAGGTCGCACAGATCGCCCGCTCGATTGCGCGCAACCTGCGCTTGAACGAGGATCTTGTCGAGGCCATCTCGCTGGCACACGATCTTGGCCATACGCCATTTGGCCACGCCGGACAGGACGCACTGAACCTGTCGATGAAGCCTTTTGGCGGCTTCGAGCACAACTTGCAGAGCCTGCGCGTGGTGGACAAGCTCGAGGAGCGCTATGGTGCCTTTGACGGACTGAACCTGTGCTTTGAAACGCGCGAGGGGATTCTCAAGCATTGTTCCCTGAAAAATGCGCGGCAGCTAGGCGATGTCGGCGTGCGTTTCATAAAACGCCAGCAACCTTCGCTTGAGGCCCAGCTGGCCAATCTCGCCGACGAGATCGCCTACAACAATCACGACATCGACGACGGTTTGCGTTCCGGCCTTCTCAAGCTTGACCAGATGATGGAGCTCTCGATCTTTTCGCGCCACGCGGCGCATGTCGACGAGCGCTACCCGGGCCTGGTCGAGCGCCGCCTCGTGCTCGAGACCGTGCGCCGCATGATCAACCAGCTTATCGTCGATGTCATTGCGACGACCTCTTCGCGCCTTCACGCGCAAGGCGTGAAAACGCTCGATGATGTCCGGCGCGCACCGCCCATGGTGGCATTTAGCGACGACATCCGGCGCGAGGCCGACGAGCTCAAGCGCTTTCTTCGCGACAACCTCTATCGGCACTTCCAGGTCGAGCGCATGACGGCCAAGGCGCGGCGCATCGTGACCGATCTGTTTTCCGCGTTTCACGACAATCCTCGCCTCTTGCCTGGCGATCACCAAGAGCGTGCACGCGAAGATGCACCGCGCGCAATCGCCGACTACATTGCCGGCATGACCGACCGCTATGCGATTCGCGAGCACCGGCGGCTCTTCGCCATCGCGGAACTCTGAGCGCCTTTGGCCCGGCTCCGACGTCTTTTTGCAGCCGGCGTGCCCCAGGTGGCGCGGCAGAGCGCGGCAAAAGGCATGCTCTTAACGCAAAACGAAGGCGATACCGAGCTGCTGTCGCGCCTCATTGTCGAGTGCGCCAAGAGCCACCAGTTCAGTCTGCACGCGTTCGTGGTTTTGCAAGACGAATACCGGCTCCTGGGTAGCGGTGCGCTTGCGACGTCGCTGCCCCTGACCATGCAGGCCGTAAGTCGTCGCTACGTAGCACCTTATAACAAGCGCTCGGGTCGCAGCGGAGCGCTTTTTGCCAGCCGCTTTCGCTCGACCGTGATCGAGCCCGAGACCTGGTTGCTCAAGGCCATGGCAGTGATCGAGCACGCGCCGGTGGCCAAGGGTCTGGTTGCCGACGCCGCGCACTATCCGTGGAGCAGCTATCGCCACCATGTCGGCCTTGCCACCGACATGGCGTTAACCGATCACCGCGAGTACTGGCGCCTTGGCAACACCCCGTTTGAGCGCCAGCGCATCTACCTCGCCCGATCGGCGGCATTGGTGAGCATCGATGCCGAGACGCAACTTCTGGCTGCAATCGATACCGGCTGGGCGCTCGGCTCGGCGGAATACATCGCGCGCGTGTCGCCCAGCGCCAGTCGCCGCCTGGCACCGAGCAAGCGCGGTCGCCGCGTCGGCTAGAATTTGTACTGTCCCCATATTTACCTCCATGAACTAGCCGATCGCACTAATTGGGGACACTACATCAGATTTCGATTGTGGTGCCTGCTGCGCTGCATTATTCTTGCGAACACGCCGCGCCATTGCGGCCGGAGCGATCGATGACATCTTCAGGCCAGTCTCACCCCCTACCCGCGGCGCAGGGTCTATACGATCCCCAAAACGAGCATGACGCCTGCGGTGTCGGCTTCGTTGCGCACATCAAGGGCAAGAAAAGCCATGGCCTGATTTCGCAGGCGCTTCTGATCCTGAAGAATCTCGAGCACCGCGGCGCTGTCGGCGCCGATCCGCTGATGGGCGATGGCGCGGGCATCCTGATCCAGATCCCCGACGCGTTTTATCGCATCGAAATGGGCAAACAAGGCATCGTTTTGCCGCCTGCAGGCGAGTATGGCGTAGGCATGGTGTTTCTGCCCAAGGAACATGCCTCGCGCCTGGCCTGCGAGCAGGAAATCGAGCGCGCCGTGCGCGCAGAACGGCAGATCCTCCTCGGCTGGCGTGATGTCCCGGTCGATCGCGACATGCCGATGTCGCCCACCGTGCGCGAAAAGGAACCCGTCATCCGGCAGGTGTTCATCGGGCGCGGACCCGATGTCATGGTCACCGATGCGCTCGAGCGCAAGCTCTACATTATCCGCAAGGCCTCAGGCCATGCCATCCAGGCGCTCATGCTCGCCCACGGCAAGGAATTCTTCGTGCCCTCGATGTCGGCACGCACCGTGGTCTACAAGGGTCTTCTGCTCGCCGATCAGGTCGGTCGTTACTACCGTGACCTGTCCGATGAACGCGTCGTCTCCGCCCTTGCCATGGTGCATCAGCGCTTCTCGACCAATACCTTCCCGAGCTGGGAACTTGCCCATCCCTATCGGCTCATCGCCCACAACGGCGAAATCAATACCGTCAAGGGCAACGTCAACTGGATCAATGCCAGGCAACAGGCGATTTCCTCGCCCGTGCTCGGTGCCGATCTGAACAAGATCTGGCCCCTGATCTATCCGGGGCAGTCGGACACGGCGTCGTTTGACAACTGTCTTGAGATGCTCGTCATGGGCGGCTACCCGATCGCCCACGCCATGATGATCATGATTCCCGAGGCGTGGGAGCAGCACACCTCAATGGACGAGAATCGCCGCGCCTTCTACGAATATCACGCCGCCATGATGGAGCCCTGGGACGGGCCGGCATCGATCGCCTTTACCGACGGCCGCCAGATCGGCGCGACCCTCGATCGCAACGGCTTGCGTCCGGCGCGTTATGTCATCACCGACGACGACCTGGTGGTGATGGCTTCCGAAGCCGGCGTCTTGCCCATCGCCGAGTCACGCATTGTCAAGAAGTGGCGCTTGCAGCCAGGCAAGATGTTCCTCATCGACACCGAAGCCCAGCGCATCATCGACGACCAGGAGCTGAAGAACTCGCTTGCCAACGCCAAGCCGTATCGCGAGTGGATCAGTCGCATCCGCGTCAAGCTCGACGAGCTGCAAAACACGGCAGCCGACCGCGGCGAAAACGATGCATCGCTGCTGCCGCTGCTCGATCGGCAACAGGCCTTTGGCTACACCCAGGAAGACTTGCGCATCCTGATGGCGCCGATGGCACTCAAGGGCGAAGAAGCCATCGGCTCGATGGGGGACGACACGCCACTGGCCGTGACCTCGAACAAGCTCAAGCCGCTTTACAACTATTTCCGCCAGCTGTTCGCGCAGGTCACCAATCCGCCGATCGATCCGATCCGTGAGCAACTGGTCATGTCGCTGGTGTCGTTCATCGGACCGAAACCCAACCTGCTCGATCTGAACAACATCAATCCGCCGATGCGCCTTGAGGTGTCGCAGCCCGTCCTCGATTTCGACGACATGGCGATTGTGCGCGACATCGGCGGCTACACCGACCACAAGTTCAAGAGCTTCGAGCTCGACATCTGTTATCCGGTGTCGTGGGGCAAGGCCGGCATCGAGGCTCGCCTGGCCTCGCTTTGCGCGCAGGCCGCCGATGCAGTCAAGTCGGGCTACAACATCCTGATCGTGTCTGATCGCACCATGGATGAGGCTTCGGTCGCGATTCCCGCCCTGCTTGCGACTTCGGCGATACACCAGCATTTGGTCAGGATCGGGCTGCGCACGTCCACGGGCCTCGTGGTTGAAACCGGCTCGGCCCGCGAAGTCCATCATTTCGCCGTGCTCGCAGCCTATGGCGCCGAAGCCGTGCATCCCTATCTCGCGATGCAAACCCTGCTTGACATGCACAGCTCGCTTGCCTACGGGGTTTCGGCCGAGGAGGCCTTGGCCAACTACACCAAGGCGATCGGCAAGGGACTTCTCAAGGTCATGTCCAAAATGGGTATCTCGACCTACATGTCCTACTGCGGCGCCCAGATCTTCGAGGCGGTTGGCCTTAAGCGGTCGCTGGTTGATCAGTACTTCACGGGAACGTCCTCGAAAATCGAAGGCGTCGATGTCTTTGACATCGCCGAAGAGGCCATCGGCCTGCACCACGCCGCGTTCGGCAACGACCAGGCGCTTGCCAACGCGCTTGATCCCGGTGGCGATTACGCTTTTCGCGTGCGCGGCGAGGATCATCTGTGGAACCCCGACTCGATTGCAAAACTGCAGCACGCCACGCGCCAGAACAGTTTTGCCACGTACAAGGAATATGCCGCGTTCATCAACGAGCAGGACCAGCGCCACATGACCTTGCGCGGACTGTTCGAGTTCCGGGTTGATCCTGCCCGCGCCATTCCCCTTTCTGAAGTCGAGCCTGCAACGGAAATCGTCAAGCGCTTTGCAACCGGCGCAATGTCGCTGGGCTCGCTATCGACGGAGGCCCACACCACGCTGGCAATTGCCATGAACCGTATCGGCGGCAAGTCGAACACGGGCGAAGGCGGCGAAGATCCGAATCGCTACCAGGATTTCCTGCACGACAAGCCGATCACCGCCGGCGAGACGCTGCGCGAGCGCCTCGGTCCCGAGGCGGTTGAAATCGACATGGTCCTAAAAGCCGGTGATTCGCTGCGCTCGCGCATCAAGCAAGTGGCGTCGGGTCGCTTTGGCGTGACGGCAGAATATCTCAGCTCGGCAGACCAGATCCAGATCAAGATGGCGCAAGGCGCGAAGCCCGGCGAGGGCGGCCAGCTGCCTGGCCACAAGGTCTCGGCCTATATCGCGCGACTGCGCTTTTCGGTGCCAGGGGTAGGACTGATCTCGCCGCCGCCGCATCACGACATCTACTCGATCGAGGACCTCGCGCAGCTCATTCATGATCTGAAAAACGCCAATCCGCGCGCCTCGATTTCAACCAAGCTCGTCTCCGAGGTCGGTGTTGGCACCATCGCTGCAGGCGTTGCCAAGGCCAAGTCAGATCATGTCACCATCGCCGGCCACGATGGTGGCACCGGCGCTTCGCCGGTCTCGTCAATCAAGCATGCCGGCACGCCCTGGGAGCTTGGCCTCGCCGAGACCCAGCAAACGCTGGTCTTGAACCGACTGCGCGGGCGCATCGTGGTGCAAGTTGACGGGCAGATGAAAACCGGACGCGACGTCGTCATCGGCGCACTGCTTGGCGCTGACGAATTCGGCTTTGCGACCGCGCCCCTTGTCACTGCCGGCTGCATCATGATGCGCAAATGCCATCTCAATACCTGTCCGGTTGGCGTTGCCACGCAGGATCCGGTTTTGCGCAGGAAGTTTCAGGGCAAGCCCGAGCACGTCGTCAATTTCTTCTTCTTCATCGCCGAGGAAGCGCGCGAGATCATGGCGCAACTCGGTGTTCGCAGCATCGAGGAACTGATCGGCCGCACTGAATTTCTCGATACGCGCAAGGGCATCGCCCACTGGAAGGCACAGGGACTCGATTTTTCCCGCATCTTCCACAAACCCGACATGCCCGATGATGTCGCAAGGCGGCATGTCGAAGCGCAGAATCACGGGCTTGATCGCGCCTTGGATCTGAAACTCATCGAGCGCAGCAAACCGGCGCTCGAGGACGGTGAAAAGGTCTCCTTCATCACCGCTGTGCGCAACGGCAATCGCACCATCGGGGCCATGCTCTCAGGTGAAGTCGCAAGGCGCTACGGACATGCGGGCTTGCCCGACGACACCATTCACATCCAGTGCAACGGCGTCGCCGGGCAAAGTTTCGGGGCGTTCCTTGCTGCCGGCATCACGCTCGATCTGGTTGGCGAAGGCAACGATTATGTCGGCAAGGGCCTCTCGGGCGGACGCATCATCGTGCGCTCGCCCAACGACTTCAGGGGCTTTGGCCCCGAGAACATCATCGTTGGCAATACCGTGCTCTACGGCGCCATTGCGGGTGAAGCCTATTTCAACGGTGTGGCGGGCGAGCGCTTTGCCGTACGCAACAGCGGTGCAACTGCTGTCGTCGAGGGTGTGGGCGACCACTGCGCCGAATACATGACAGGCGGCACGCTCGTCGTGCTTGGCGAGACCGGGCGCAACTTCGCCGCCGGCATGTCAGGCGGGATCGCCTATGTCTTCGACGACTCGGGTCAGTTCGCAAGTCGCTGTAACCTGTCGATGGTCGCGCTTGAGCCTGTGAAGACCCTCGCGCAACAAGGCGCCGAGGGCGTGCATGCCCAGGCCTTGCACCAGCAGCGACTTGACGAGGAGCTGCTGCGCGACCTGATCGAGAAGCAGTTCCGCTACACCGGCTCGTTTAGGGCCAAGGCGATCCTCGAGAACTGGGCCGTCAACCGGCAAAAATTCGTCAAGGTTTTTCCCAACGAGTACCGGCGTGCGCTTGTCGACCTGGCGGCAGCGCAAAGCGCCAGCGCCGCCTTGCCGCAAGCGCTTGCAGCCTGAGGCAGCCCATGGGAAAAATCACCGGATTTCTCGAATTCCAGCGACTCGCAGAAGCGTCCGAAGGGGCGGCGACGAGGACCTCGCACTATCACGAGTTTGTCTTGCGGCTCACCGATGACCAAGCGCGCCAGCAGGGCGCGCGCTGCATGGACTGCGGCATCCCGTTTTGTCAGACCGGATGTCCGGTCAACAACATCATCCCGGACTGGAACGACCTCGTCTTTAACGATCGCTGGCAAGACGCACTGGCAACCCTGCACCAGACCAACAATTTCCCCGAGTTCACAGGACGCGTGTGCCCTGCACCTTGCGAGGCCGCGTGTACGTTGAATATCAACGATCAGCCCGTGGGCATCAAATCGATTGAGCACGCCATCATCGACAAGGGCTGGGAGATGGGCTGGATCGTGCCCGAGCCCGCGCCAGTTGCAACCGGCAAGGTCATTGCAATTGTCGGCTCCGGCCCCGCAGGACTTGCCGCCGCCCAGCAACTCGCCCGTGCTGGCCATCGCGTTACGGTATTTGAGAAGTCGCCTGCCATCGGCGGACTGATGCGCTTTGGCATTCCTGACTTCAAGATGGAAAAACACCTGATCGATCGACGCATGACGCAAATGGAGGCCGAGGGCGTGACCTTCAGGCCCAATGTCGAAGTCGGTGTCGATGTCGCGATCGATGAACTCGTCAAGACGCACGACGCCGTGCTGCTTTGCGGTGGCGCTGAGCTGCCGCGCGATCTTCCGGTGCCGGGCCGCGACCTCGAGGGCGTGCATTTCGCCATGGAATTCCTGCCGCAGCAAAACCTCGCTGTTGCAGGACACGAGGTGCCCAACCAGATCACGGCGAAAAAGTGCGACGTGCTCGTGATCGGCGGCGGCGACACGGGTTCGGACTGCGTTGGCACGAGCAATCGCCAAAAGGCCAGGAGTGTGTCCCAGATCGAACTCCTGCCGCAGCCGCCCAGGGAAGAAAACAAGGCGATGAGCTGGCCATACTGGCCACTCAAGCTGCGCACCTCCTCATCGCACGAGGAAGGCTGCGAGCGCGACTGGGCGGTGACCACCAAGGCGTTCTTGCCAGGCGCTGATGGCAAGCGCGTGGGCTCGGTCAAGATGGCTCGAATCGAATGGCAAAAGGACGCGAAAACCGGCCTGTCGCGCATGGTCGAGGTTGCGGATTCGGAATTTGAAATCAAGGCGAACCTGGTCCTTCTTGCCATGGGCTTTCTCGGACCGCGCATCGAGCAGGTCATCGAGCCGCTCAAGCTCGAGCGCGATGCGCGCGGCAACGTGCGGGCAGCGACTGAAGGTGAAACGGCTTACCAGACATCCCACGCCAAGGTGTTCGCCGCCGGGGACATGCGCCGCGGCCAGTCCCTCGTGGTCTGGGCGATCCGCGAAGGCCGCCAGTGCGCCCAAGCCGTCGACCGCTACCTGATGGGCGAATCGGGCCTGCCTCGCTGACCTAGCGTCTCGCGCCCTTTTGCTGGTAGGTCTCGATCAGGTAGTCGATCACTTCGCCCTGGCTTGCCAGGCCGATGCTCGCCTTGAGTGCGGTCAGGGCCGCCCGCGTCGAGGTGCGCACAAGGACGTTGATAAAGGCCTTTTTCGGCCGCCGGCCGCGCTTTGGAGACTGGGCCGTGTCCCTGCGAAATTGCGTCGAAAAACTGTTCATGAGGCGGAATCGCTATCAGATTGGGAAGGAAGGCTTCGCGAACACCAGACGCGAAGTACGCTGCGCCATCGAGGCGCACCTAAAGCCTACGTGAGGAAGGTGGTAAGGCATGGCCAAAACGCGCAATTGCGCATCCGGGCACTAACTTTTAAGCCCTGCCTTAGGGGCGGCGTCGGTGACCGGGACGCCGGGTTGTGTTGCTTCGGGCGCAGCCACTTCCGTGAAGAACTACTCAGCGACGCGCGGTTTTGGCCGTTTTCGGGGGAAACTAATCAGCGTTTAAGGTAATTGTTGGTATCGCGGGGGCGGCTGGCAGACCAAAATATATGGAGCCCGGCCCCATTGGCGGCAAGCGCCGCCAGAAATACGCATGTGCCCAAACTGCACGACACTTCGCAATAATCCGAACTTTCCGCATAGCCATCTGAAGTGGCGCCTCGAGGAGTTCAACCCCACCGCCACGTCCGCTCTGGGCGCGAAGGTGTACGAGGAATGCCTGACCTGCGGCGCGCGCTGGTTCGACCAGCGCACGCGGCACAAACCGGCTGCACCGGCCTGACGCGCGTGGCAATAGTTCACAGCCGCGATTTGCAACAGAAATGAATAATTAATGTCCAATTTCGCTGGAAAAGGGAGCCACGCGCCCTAAGGCAGGCTCGCTGCCGGCAGGGCTCTGGTGAGTAGATATGCCGGCTGAATTCCATTGAAATGAGAATCGCCCAGAAGAAATTCGGACGCGCCGAACGCTTTGCGCTTTGGACCATGCTTGGCTACATGGTCTTTGCTGCCGTGTGGATCCTTGCTGGCGAAAGTCTGCTCGCCGCAATCGGCATCAATCTGGCAGACCGGCCCAACTACCGCATCTTCAAGGGCCTGGCATTCATTGTCATTACCAGCGTGCTGCTGTTTGTGCAGTTACGGCGCGCGCCAGGCAAGAGCGAAGGCGATGCGCTCGCGCGAGAACGCTTGCGCGAGCTGTTCGGACGCGAGCGCATGCGAATTCCGGTGGCTGGCGCAGCCATCCTCGTCATCCTGCTCATCGCAGCGGTCGCGCTTGATCTTGCGCATGATTATCACGAGGTGCTGGCCAACGCGCGCCAGGAAGACAACAACCTCGCCCGGGCGCTTGCCGGCGAGGCCAACCAGGCGATCAGCAAAATCGATCTGGCCCTGCGTTCGGTCGCCGCGGCACAGCGTCTTGCGCCCGCTGGCGAAGCCGGCACGGCCGTGCTGCGCCAGGTGGTAGCCGAAGGCGCAGAAGGCCTGGCCGAGGTCGAAAGCGTGTTCATTCTGAATCGCGACGGCCGCATCGTTGCGGCAAGCGACGAGAACCCTGCGCTCGCGCAGGCGTCGTTTGCCGATCGCGATTTTTTTACGGTCTTAAGGGACAACCCCGACGTCGACCTGTTCATCGGCCCGCTCACCGTCAGCCGCATCGACAACCAGGCCTTTCTTCCGGTGGCAAGACGCACGATGGATGGCAGCGGCGCCTTTAGCGGCATCGTTGGCGCAAGGCTTGCCCCGAAATTTTTCCAGAACCAGTTCAGGGCGATCGATCTCGGCAGCGACGGCGTCGTGCTGCTCTTGCAATCTTCAGGCGCGCTGGTCGCGGGAAACCCGCCTTCGCCCACGCTTGCACCTGGCACTTCAGTTCATAACGCGCTGATCAATGCCAACAGGATCGGCGGCACTTTTGACAGCGACACCGACCTCGATGGTCATGCCCGGCTTTACTCCTTCTACCATCTGCAAGACGTGCCACTGACCGTGCTTGTCGGGCGTGGACGCGCGACCGTGCTCGAGCCATGGCGCGCGCTGGTGCGCAATTCGCTGACCGCGCTTGCCGTTTTTGTCGCGCTGGTGCTGGTGCTGGCCCTGCTCCTCGAGCGCCAGACGCGCAGGCAGCGACAGCTGATCGAGGACCTGCGGCTCTCGGAGATGCGCTTTCTGTCCTTTCTTGGCCATACCCCGGCGATGGCCTGGATCGCAGACGGCGAGGGCCGCGTGATCTATGCGAACCAGGCCTTCGCGCGCCTGGTTGACCGGCACGAGGATGAAATCACCGGGGTCGCGCTTGATGAGCTCTTGCCAAGCGGTGACAAGCTCCTGCACGCCGAGCGCGTGCACATGGTTCTTAGCCGGCTGACCAATTACGAGAGCATCGACGCCGGCCCCGGACCCCATCCTGCCGAACTCCTGATCCAGTATTTCCCGCTCGGCGAGAACAAAGGCGAGCATCGCGTCGGCGGCATCGCGCTTGACGTCACCAAGCAGCGCGCAGCTGAGCAGGCCATGGCGCTGCACGACCGCGTGCTGCGCTCATCGCCACACGGTGTCACCATTGCCTCGGTGACTGGCGACAATCCGCTGATCTATGTCAATCCGGCCTTCGAGCGCATCACGGGCTATGCAGCAGAAGAGGTCATCGGCAGGAACTGCCGCTTTTTGCAGGCCGCAGACCGGGACCAGGACGCACTGATTGAAATCAGGACGGCATTGAGCGAGCAGCGCGAGACCGAAGTGACGCTGCGCAACTATCGCAAGGATGGCACGCTGTTCTGGAGCGAAGTGCGCTTGGCTCCGGTGCGCGACGCAAGAAACGTCGTGACGCATTATGTCGGCAGCCTGGTTGACGTCACCGAACGCAAGAACAGCGAGGACCAGCTTGCCTTTCACAGCAGTCATGACCTGCTGACACGACTGCCGAACCGCAACCGCTTCGAGGAACAGTTGCAGCAGGACCTGAACACGGCGAAGCTGAATCAGTCGATGCTCGCCGTGGCCTTCCTTGACATTGATCATTTCCAGCAGTGCAACGACAGCATGGGCCGGGGCGGGGGTGACCTGCTCCTGAAAAAAGCGGCCGACCGTCTTGAGCGCTTCGCCAGCCCCAACAACGTCGTTGGCCGCGTCGGCGGTGACGAATTCGCACTGCTGATCGCTGATCAAACGCGCGAGAACGCGGTCAGGGAAATGCTCGAGGACCTGCTCGATTCCTTCCATGCGCCGTTTCGCATCGGCGAGCATGACGTCAGCCTCTCGCTTTGCGCCGGCGTCGCGGTATTCCCACGCGATGGCGCAAGCGCAGCGGATCTCCTTAAGAATGCTGAACTCGCGATGGGTAGCGCCAAGGCCACGGGCGGCGACGCGGTTGCCTGGTTTCGGCCCGAGATGGACAAAAGGGCGGCTGAACGTTTTGCGCTTGAAAATCGCCTGCGCCACGCGGTTTCGCGCGAGGAACTGCTGTTGCATTACCAGCCCCAGGTCGATGCGCATACGGGCAAGGTCATCGGCATCGAAGCCCTGTTGCGCTGGAACGACCCCACCCGCGGCCTCGTGCCGCCTTCCGAATTCATCCAGCTCGCCGAGGATTCCGGCCTCATCGTCGCGATGGGCGAGTGGGCCATGCGCGAAGCCTGCCGGCAAAACCGCGCGTGGCAACTCAAGGGTGCAGCCGACGTTCCGATTGCCGTCAACGTGTCGATCGCGCAATTCCGCCAGCCCGGCTTTCCTGCCATGGTGCGCCACGTACTCGAGGATTCGGGCCTCGCGGCAAGCGATCTCGAGATCGAAATCACCGAGTCCCTGGTGATGAACGACCCGGAACTTTTCATCGACACCTTGCGCCAGCTAAAGCGCCTGGGCGTGATGATTTCCATCGACGATTTCGGAACCGGGTATTCGAGCCTGAATTACCTGAAACGGCTGCCCATCGACAAGCTCAAAATCGACCGCTCATTCGTCGGCGACATTACCCAGGATCCCGACGACGCGGCGCTATGCCGATCGATCGTCGATATCGCCCACAGCCTGCGCCTTCTGGCCATTGCCGAAGGCGTCGAGACGCCTGCACAGGCACAGTTCCTGTCACGCCATCACTGCGACCAGCTGCAGGGATTTCTCTTTTGCAAGCCGCTGCCGGCCAGCGAAGTCGAGCCTTACTTGATGGCCAGCTTCGCCTTGCCAGCGCCTGACAAATCCCACTTCGGCACGCGCTCGACGATTCTGATTGTCGATGACGACGTCGAGTCGGCTGGTGCCCTGGCCGCGACCATCGCCGCACCCCACATCCGCATCAAGGTGGTCAGCAGCGCGCCTGCGGCCTTCGAGGCGCTGGCCGAGGAACAGGTGGCCATTGTCATGGCCGACTACCGCATGCCCGACATGGACGGCGTGGCGCTGCTCGAGCGCGTCAAGCTTCTTTATCCCGAAACCATCCGCATGATCGTCACCGCCTTTCCAGCCTACGAATCGGCAGCCGATGCCATCAATCTCGCCGGCATCTTCAAATTCGTCGCCAAGCCCTGGGACCCGGCGACGCTGCGCGCCGACATCCGCAGTGCGCTTGAGCTTCACATGCGACTTGCCGAGGACATGCATTTACGCGACAGCCTCGATTATTCGCGCAGCCTCGTCGCGGCGCGCCGCGCGGTAAAATAGGTGCATGACCGATCCCATCGACGCGCCTGGCGCGTACATCGCCGCGCGCGTGCGCACCGTGCCCGACTGGCCACAAAAGGGCGTCATGTTTCGCGACATCACGCCACTCTTGTCCGAGCGCAAGACCTTTCGCATCCTGATTGACTGCTTCATCCAGCGTTACATCGATCACGACATCGATGCCGTCGCAGGCATCGATGCGCGCGGATTCATCCTTGGGGCGGTCATCGCGCATGAGCTCAACGTCGGCTTCATTCCGGTCCGGAAAAAAGGCAAGCTGCCCTACAGCACGCTCTCCGAGGAGTACCAGCTCGAATACGGCAGCGCCACGATCGAATTGCATTCCGATGCCTGCGCGCCAGGCGAGCGCGTACTGCTGGTGGATGATCTGATCGCAACCGGCGGCACCATGCTCGCGGCAGCGCGGCTCTTGCGCCGGCTTGGCGCACATGTCGTTGAAGGCGCGGCGATCATCGATCTGCCAGAACTCGGCGGCTCGCGCCTTCTGGCCGAATCGGGCATTGCGCTATTTACGGTCTGCAGCTTTGGCGGCCACTAGCTCGCGCTGCCAAACAGATCCTTGGACAGCCTGACGCCGTCGGCGCGGCCAAGATAGTAGCCGCGCAAGAACGCGACCTCGCTATATCCGCGCGCAACATAGAAGGCGCGTGCCGCCTGATTGTCGACTCGCGCCTCGAGCGAGACGATGCCAATGCCAGCGGTGAGCGCAGACTCTTCGAGCCAGCGCAGGAGCGCAGCGCCAACGCCGCTGCGCCTTCTGGCGGGTGCCACGGCAAGAAGATGCAGGTGCGCTTCCTCGTCGGCGTAACGCATGGCGCCAAATCCGATCAGCTCGGTGGCATCGCGGGCAACGATCAGGTTGACCTCGGCTTCATTTAGCAGCTTGGCCACGCGCGCGGGCGTATAGCGCCAGGGCAAGCCTTGCTCGATCGTGTCGCGTGACATCGCTGCGATGGTCTTTACATCGGCTGCGGTCGCAAGCACGATGGAACTCGGGATGATCATGACTGCGCCAGAAGCGGGAATGCAAATTTGAGCATATCATCGCTCCGATTCGAAAGGACCGGGGCAAATTGATGCAACTTCGCCACTTTCTTGATTTGGTCAGGCGCCTTGGCTCGCCTCGCGCCTGCCTGTGTCTTCTGGCACTGTCATTGATCGCAGTAGCACCTGTGGCCGAAGCGGCCGACGGCAAGACGCATCTGCTGTGGCTTGGCCAATCGGCGTTCCGCCTGATTACGCCTGACGGACACGTGATCGTGCTTGACCCCTATCTCATCAACAATCCAAAAACACCAGAGCAGTACAAAAAGCTCGAAGCGCTGGGCAAGGTCGACCTGATCCTCGTCACGCATGCCCACAACGACCACTTCGCCGACGCCCCGGCGCTCTCGCGCATGAACAATGCGCCGGTGGTAGGTCCCGCAGGGCTTGATCAGGTCATGCAAACCCTGAATATCCTTGCACCCGAACTTGCACCGCGCATGAACAAGGGCGGCACCATCGCGCCCTTTGCGGGCGTCAGGATCACGCAAGTGCATGCCGAGCACAGCTCCGAATTGCTCTGGCCCGATCCTGTCACCGGAAAACCCACCACCTATCCCGGTGGCGAGCCGGTTGGCTACATCATCCGCCTCGAAAATGGTTTCGTGATCTATGACATGGGCGACACCGGCCTTTTTGGCGACATGAAATTGATCGCCGAACGTTACAAGCCCGATCTGCTGCTGATTCCAATCGGTGGTCACTTCGTGCTCGATCCCGAAGACGCCGCCTTTGCCACGCGCACCATGATCAAGCCGCGCTTTGTCATTCCCATGCACTACGGCACGACACCGCAACTGGCGGGAACGCCCGCCGAATTTATCAAGGCGCTCGGGGCGACCGAGACCAAGGTCCTAAGCCTCGCGCCTGGCGACGAGGTCGAGTTCTGAGACCTTGCGCATTGCGACGCATCACCGCAAGCTGTCACAAAGTTTTGCAAATCCTGCATTCACCTTTCTGCCATCAGGGCGTTTAATCACGTACCGGCTCACCCCTGCCGCCCGAAGACTCATTGGAGAATGTCATGAAGACCCTATTTCGCATCGCAGCCAGCGCAGCGCTTGTCATGTCGTCCTGCGCGGCTTTGGCCCAGACGCCAGCCGCGGCGCCTGTCGCGCCTGCGCCTGGCAGTTTCGATGCAACCCATCCGCGCCGCGCTGAAGTCAACGGTCGGCTTGCCAACCAGAATGCGCGCATCGCCGCCGAGCGCCAGGATGGCCAGATCAGCAAGGGCCAGGCGCAGGCACTGCACGCCCAGGACCACGCCATCCGGAGCGAGGAACGCACCATGGCTTCACACGACAACGGCCACATCACCCGGGCCGACAAGCGTGCGCTGAACCAGCAGGAAAACGGCGTGAGCAAGGAAATCGGCAAATAGGTTTCACTGCGGAAAAGAGCCGGGACGCGGATCCCGGCTTTTTTTGTGCCATCGGGGAAACACTGACTCCGAGGGTCACACCGAAGACCGCACAGGTGTCAAAATCAGCCTCGAAGCGCCCGCATGTAAAAAGGCGTGATACGAGGAGACCCCCATGAGTTCGACATCGATCGCAGGCACCTTGCCGCCCGAAGGCTTTGGCCTGCTGGCCAAGGAACGCACCGTCGCCGGCCCAGGCTTCAATCGCTGGCTCGTGCCCCCCGCAGCGCTTGCCGTGCATCTTTGCATCGGCATGGCCTATGGCTTTTCGGTGTTCTGGCTGCCGCTCTCGCGCGCGCTGGGCATTGCCAAGCCGATCGCCTGCGACAAGGACATGTCCTGGGTGTCGCAGCTGTCGACGACGAGCTGCGACTGGACGGTCGCGATGCTGTCGATCACCTTCACCATCTTCATTGTCATCCTCGGTGTGTCGGCGGCGCTTTGGGGCGGCTGGCTCGAGCGCGTCGGCCCGCGCAAGGCCGGTGTCGTCGCGGCGCTTTGCTGGTCCGGTGGTTTGGCACTGGGCGCGCTTGGCGTCTACCTGCACCAGATGTGGGTGATCTGGGTCGGCTGCGGCGTGCTTGGCGGCATTGGCCTCGGCCTGGGTTACATCTCGCCGGTGTCAACGCTCATCAAGTGGTTCCCGGATCGGCGCGGCATGGCCACAGGCATGGCCATCATGGGCTTTGGCGGTGGCGCGATGATCGGTGCGCCGCTGGCCGACAAAATGATGAAAGCATTTGCAACGGCCGACTCGGTGGGCGTGTGGCAGACGCTCTTTGCGTTTGCGGTGATTTATCTGGTGTTCATGTTAGGCGGTGCCTTTGGTTATCGCATTCCGGCGAGCAACTGGGCGCCTGCCGGCTTCGTGCCCAAATCGGAGCAGGCCGATGCCATGCGCACCGCGCATCAGGTCCATCTCGATCGGGCCTGGAAGACGCCGCAATTCTGGCTGATCTGGATGGTGCTTTGCATGAACGTGTCAGCCGGCATTGGCGTTCTCGCCATGGCCTCGCCGATGCTGCAGGAAGTCTTCGGAGGCAGGCTGATCGGTGTCGTGACCGGATTTTCCGAGCTCAACGCCACGCAAAAGGCGCAGATTGCAGCGATTGCTGCAGGCTTCACGGGCCTTCTGAGCCTGTTCAATATCGTCGGCCGGTTTTTCTGGGCGTCGCTTTCCGATCGCATTGGCAGAAAAGCGACCTACGCGACGTTCTTCATCCTGGGCATCATCCTCTACGCGAGCGCACCGTCACTTGCGCAGGCCGGCATGCGCGGCCTTTTCGTTCTGGCCTTTGGTGTCATTCTGTCGATGTATGGCGGCGGCTTTGCGACCATCCCCGCCTACCTCGCGGACATGTTCGGCACGCAGATGGTGGGCGCCATTCACGGGCGCCTGCTGACGGCGTGGTCGACCGCAGGCGTCATCGGACCGGTGCTTGTCAACTACATCCGCCAGGTGCAAATCGACAACGGCGTGCCACGTGCGCAAGTCTATGACTTCACCATGTATATCCTCGCCGGCCTGCTGTTTGTCGGGCTCGTCTGCAACCTGATGATCCGGCCGGTGAATCCGAAGAACTACATGACGCCGGAAGAGCTTGAAGCCGAGCGTCGCCTTGCCCATGACAAGGCGGCTCAAAATGCCACCGACACTCTGGTCGTAACAAAGGACGAGTCAAGCGGCACGTTGGCGTTGGTCCTTGCGTGGGGCGTGGTCCTGATCCCGCTGGCCTGGGGCGTCATGATTACCCTGTCGAAGGCCGTCGTGCTGTTCTAGCGGTGCAGCTGCGACGGCCGTGCCGCCTGGCAGGGCCGGGCCGCACTGCTGTGTCACGCTCAGTTCGGCAATTCGCCGTTGCGCACCATGCGCGCGTGCGCTTCAGTCAGATACCTGACCGTCTCGGGCTGACTTGCGCGCAGGCTGTCTTGCGTCCCCGGTGCGAAGAGTCCTTCGCAAAACACCTGCAACTGAGCCGTCGACGCCTTGCCGCCAAAGACAGGAGCAATCTGCGCATCGGCACGATCGCGCCGCATCGCGGCAAGACTCGGGTCAGTGCTTTTCGCGTTGATTTGCTCGGCTGCAGCAACCAGCGGTGCCTGCTGGGCGCGCCAGGCGCCAAGCCAGGTGTCAATTGCCGTCACCGCATCCGGAAACCGGGTCTTGCAGCGCAAGGCTGTGACTTCAAGGATGGCCTGGTTTTCGAGCATCAGCCTTGCCGCCTCCGCTTCCGAGTGGGCATCTTGCGTCTGCGCCATGGCGGGCTCGATGCAGAACGCGAGGAAAAGCATTACCACTACCGCACTGCAAGTTTTTGTCATATTCAACCATGAGAAGTCGGAATGTCGGGATAGGGAGTTGAGACAGTGCTGATGCGCATGCGTGCATGGGGCGGGGCTTCGCCGCTTTGAATCAGGTTGCATCATGCGACTGGGAAGCCTCGCTTAGCGGCGGCTTTTCCGTGCGCCAGGACGTGGCCGCCCCGGTCCCCCGACCGAGCGCCACGCGACTGCTGTCAATCGGTGCGCGCCGCTCGACGAAGACGGCGCTGGCTGCAGCCTTCTTGGCTTCGAGGTTGGCCGTGAGCATGGCGTCAAGAAGATGGCTGTGGTTCAGAAATCGGCTGCGCGCCGCATCGACGACGCCGACGGCGAGCGCGGGCAACGGGTAGAAGCGATGCGCGGCATCGCGGGCAACGCTTTCAAAGCCGCCGCGCGCTTCGTCTTCTTCGCCAACGAATGCGGACAAGCCCGCGTCGAAGTGCGCGACCATGGCATTGACCCGCGCGCGCCAGTCCGGGTGACGCATGATCAGCATGAAACGCCCCCCTCCGCCGTGCACCGGCAAATCCAGATGCTCGTCACAAAACGCCGCAATCACGATGGCAGTGTAGCGGATCAGATTGTCTCCACGCGCATAGCCCAAGGCCTGGTTGTAGGCCTGCAGGTGACGGATATCGAGCCAGGCGGCAACAAAAGGCTGGCGCTCGACGACGAGCCTCGCGAGCTCCGTCTCAAGCGGTGCAATACCCATCAACCCGGTCAGCGGATGCGGCTGGCGCTCGCTCGCGTGCAACTGCTGGCCGAGCGCTGCGAGCACCTCCTGCGCCGTACACAGGCCCCGATAGCGTCCGTGCTCGGTCACGATGAAAGGCATCAGAAAGCGCTGCGCATCACTTTCGGCCAAAAGCGTTGCCGCGTCCTTCAGTGACATGGCACCGTCAAGCTGCAGCGCCCGCGGATCGACAAAGGCCATGCAGTCTCGCTTCTCGCGTCGATGAGCCAAGGCGAGGATGGCATCGCGCATGACCACGCCTTTAGGCGATTCATCCTTGACCACAGGCAAACCGATGCGATCGGGTTCAGCCAGCATGCGTTCCCTGACCGAACTGATGCTGGCGTCAGGGTCAATGGCCATGACTGGCACGGCGAGATCGGCAAGACGCACGGCGCGCGTCGAATCCTGAAACAGCGTCGAGTGCGTCAGCCGTCCAGCCAGAAGGCGCGCCGCGGCAGGCTGCAGCGCACCGCTCGGTTCACTCACAGGTGGCGCAAAGAGATAGCCCTGTCCGAATTCCACGCCCAGATCCCGCAGCACGCGCAATTCCGCTGCAGACTCGATGCCTTCGCCGATGACCTTGGTGCCGACCGCAAAGGACAACTGGCGAATGGTGCGCACGAACTGGAACTTGACCGGGTCAAGATGCACGTCGCGCACGAAGTGCTGGTCGATCTTGACATAGTCAGGCTGGAGTTCCGACCACAGGCGCAGGCTTGCATAACCTTCGCCGAGATCGTCGATGGCGACCTCGAAGCCCATCTTGCGCGCCGCGCGCAATGCATCGTAGATCGACATCTGGTTGACCACCTGGGCATTCTCGGTAACTTCGATCACAACCCTGCCTGGCGAGAGTCCAAGGCGCGCGAGATTGGCGAAGATCCGCTCGCGCGGGAACTCGTCGACTTCGAACATCTCCGGGCCGACGTTCAAGAACACCTTGCCCTTAAGCTTGAGTCGGGCGAACGATGACAACACCGTGTGGATGCAGCGCACCTCGAGCCGGGCGACGCGGTTTGCAGCGCGCGCCTTGGCAAATAGCGCGATCGGCATTTCAAGCTCGGTTCCGGGTCGACCACGAATCAGCCCTTCGTAGCCGAGGATGCTGCCGCTCTTCAAGGAAATGACCGGCTGAAACACGGCATACAGCGGGCCGTGTGAAAAGGGCTCACGCGTGTTCGCGGCCACGCTCACACCACTGCGGAGGGATTCATGCCGTGGCCGGCGTTATTCGCCTCTACCGACATCTCGGCACGACGCGCGCGCCGCAGCGGACGCAAGGCCAGCGCGAACCAGTTCCATCCCCCCCACAACAGGAAAAGCGTCAGCCAGCCCATTTCACGCAAGACACCTTTCATACCGAACAGAAGCCCGATCGGCAAGAGCGCCAGTGCGAGCCACACAACGCCATGGGCGAGCATGAAAATCGCGATGCGCGCGAGTCCGTAACGAAGCAGGATGCGCACGATGACAGGCTCAATCACGAATTGCAGCGCGACGAGCAGCAGCAGTCCGAGGCCGGATAGCGGCATCATGCCAAGACCCTGGGCGAAGCCGCCCACCTTAAGGCCTGCGAACACCCCGGTGAACGACAGGGCGGCAGCGGCGAGCCCGGTCGCTAGCAGCCAGATGATCCACGTGCCGAATGCGGCAACGCAATAATCGGTCGGTCGCGGCAGTAGAAGTCCATCAGCATCGGCGGGCATCATCGAAGAAATCTGTGGCGCGCAGCGTCTGTAGCAGAACAGGTTCGCGCTGTCAGGCGAAGCCGCGCAGTGCCTTTCCTTGGGTTCTTGAATCAGCGAAATTATGATTCATCGTAGCGTAAACGGCGACTGCGGGTCCATTTTCAGGGCGGGGCGTACGTTGGCACCCGTGTCGCGCTTTTCGGCCGCCTTGCGCTCAGGACGCTGCGCCGGCTTCGAGGTGGGCGCTGATCTGCTGCAGCCAGTCGCTGGCGGCTTGCCTGCCGCGTTCGCGCAACTGGGCGAGAAAAGCCGATGCGGTATCGGCGCGACTGACCGGATCGAGCTGGCCCAGCCACTCGGGCGAGCCGATGGTGTCAAGTCTTAGGGCCCGCAAGCGTGTCTCAAGGCGGCCAAACGGCATCAGGCTCTGCCTGGCCAGACTTCGCGCCGCGTCGATCGAGGACAACTCGGCCATCAATGGCGCCTCGAAACTGAGCTGTTCGAGTTCGGCGCGGATATCGTTGATGTTCAGGGGCTCGGCCTTGCCGGCTGCACCGGTCAAACGGACCAGAACGATATGGTTTGTGGCAGCGTCGATGATCAAGGGCCAAAGCGGTGGATTCGAACTCAGGCCGCCGTCCCAGTACCTGCGCCCATCGATCAGCACGCTTCGGTGCAGATGGGGCAGGCACGACGAGGCGAGGATGACGTCGCGGGAAATTTCGGCGCGACGAAAAATGCGCGCCTTGCGCGACTCGATGTCGGTGGCCGAGATGAAAAGGTGCATGTCTTTCGCGCGCGCCAGCCCCTCGAAGTCGATCTGCGCGTCAAGCACGGCGCGCAGGGGATCGATGTCAAGCGGATTGAGCTGCTCGGGGGTCATCCAGCGCGTCCATTCGAAGGCGTGCCGAAGCGCTGCATGCTGAAGCTCGAAATTGGCGCCAGGCAGGGGCAAGCCGAACAGGTGCGAGGGCGCTCGCTCAGTGGCGATGGCACTCCAGACGGCATTGAGCTTGTCTTTGGCGCCTTCGGCCTTGCCAAGGCGCCAGCCTTCGGCCAACGCGATGGCGTTGACCGCGCCCGCGCTGGCTCCGCTTACGGCTGCGACCTTGAGCCCCGGATATTCGAGCAACCGGTCCAAAACACCCCATGTGTAGGCCCCGTGAGCGCCGCCGCCTTGTAGTGCAAGTGCAATTTTCATGTGTATCCCAAGGACCCATGTTGCACTGCAATATCCGTACCAACCGGGGCCACGAACGCCATCGCGCTAGAACAGGGACGGCTCCGCATCGGCTTGTGCCGGCTTGCTGCGCGGCGGCCGCGGCGCGGCGGTGAGCGTGAGCCGCTCGGCTGCGAAGCAGCGCAACAGATCGCGCGCCTGCGACTCGTTAGCGCCAAGCCACCTGTCGTAATCAGCGGCATCGAGAATGACCGTCATGCGCTTTTCTTCCTCGGGACGGAACAGGCGCCGCATCACCGGGTGGTGATCGGCGTTGACCGTCAGCATGGTAAAGGAAATGGCCGGGATGTCGCTGCCTGCTTCGATGCGTTGCTCCCAGAGGCCGGCAAGCCCGAGCGGCTTGCCGTCTGCGGCTGCGATCGCATAGCGTATGGCACGCCCGCTCTCATAGTTGGGCTCGTAGACACGCTCGACCGGAATGATGCAGAACTGGCGGTTGCGCCATGCGCCCCGATACGACGGCTTTTGGTGCACCGTCTCGGCGCGGGCGTTATAGGTCATGCGCGCCAGTTTGGGCGCGGCCCACTGCGGAATCATGCCAAAGGTGGCAAGACAAAGACCGCCGTCAATGCCATTGCGCGCGATCGGCGCGAAATCCCCCGGATAAACTTCGTCGCTGATGTCAGGCGCTGCGCCGACCCATGCGCCAAAGGCCGCGAGGCGTTCGGCGCGCGTCGGACTGTAGTTCGCGCACATGAAAAAAATCGCTCGCGCTTAGGAAAACGCGCGCTGAAGGCTGGTGAGGAAAGCGTCCGGGCCCTGATAGCCGATCACCGCGGCTCCCTTGAGCGGCTTGCCGTCCTGCGCAAAGAGAATGATGCCCGGCGGGCCAAAAAGAGAAAAACGCTTCATCAACGCACGTTCGTCGTCCGAGTTGGCGGTGACGTCGGCCTTCAGGAGGACGAAATCCGCCATCTTCCTTGCAACCCGTTGATCCGAATACGTGTTGCGCTCCATCTCCTTGCAGGCGACGCACCACTCGGCCGTGAAGTCCAGAAGGATCGGTTTGTCGGCACGGGCAAGCCTCGCGTCAAGCTCGGAAATCGAATGAATTTCCTCAAAGGCGGGCATAGCAGACTTAGCGGCGCTGCCTTGGCCGTCATCGCGCAAAGCGACATTGGCAAGCGGCTTTAGGGGATCGACAGCGCCGGTTGCAGCACCGATGACCTGCGCCACGCCGACGATGAAAAGCAGGAGTCCGACACCTTTCCACAGGCGCTGCCAGCCACTTGCAGGCTTTGGCAAAGCGTCAAAGGCATGCATGAAAACAGCACTGACCACAAGCAGGAGTGCCCACAGCATCAGGGTCAATGACGGCGCAAGGACAGGCGAAGCCATCCAGATCGCCACGGCCAAGAGCAGCACGCCAAAAGTCCCCTTGACAGCTTCCATCCAGGCGCCAGCGCGAGGCAGAAGCACGCCTTCTGAGGCACCAAGGACAAGCAGCGGCAAACACATGCCGATGGCGAGCGAGAAAAGTGCCGTGCCGCCGATCCAGACATTGTGCGTCTGGCTGATGTAGAGCAAGACGCCGGCAAGGGGCGCTGCAACGCAAGGACCGACGACGAGCGCTGATGCGGCGCCCATGAAAAATACGCCGATGAACCTTCCGCCTTCGGCGCGCCCGGACACTGCGGTGAGCCTGCTTTGCCAGGCCGCGGGCATTTGCAGCTGATAGACACCAAACATCGATAACGACAGCAGCGCAAGCACGAGGGCAAAGGTGATGAGCACAGCCGGGCGCTGCAGTTCCTGCGCGAGGCCCTCGCCAGCCAGCCCGGCAGCAACGCCAAGGCCGGTATAGATCACGGCGATGCCAAGCGAATAGGCCACGGCGAGCAGCAGCCCGCGCATCTTGGTCAGTCTGAGCTTGCTCGCCGTGGCACCCGTCTCGCAAAGGCCCGCATCACCAGCGATGATCGACGACAGGATCGGGAACATCGGCCAGACACAGGGCGTAAGCGAGAGCAAAAGTCCGAGACCGACAAACAGCACGGCGATCCAGAACAGGTTGCCGCCTTGCAGTGCGGCCTCGATCGATGCCATCTCGCCGCCCAGGCGCTCGCCACTTGCCGTCCCGGTTGCGCTCGCAGCGCCTGCCAAAGGCGGCGCGCCCGTCCGGGTGTCAAGGGATGCCCGCGCTTCCTGCGGCGGATAGCAAAGGCCGGCATCGGCACACCCTTGCGCGGTCGAGACCAGCGTGAAGGGGCCGCTGCCTGCAACAGGGATGCGAACCGTGACGTCCTCGCGATAGTGCTCGACGTTCTTGCCGAAGGTCTCGTCAAACTTCACCTCGGCCGGCGGAAATGCCGGCTCACCGAGCTTGACGCCTGGCGATTCGGTTGCGAACCTGAAGCGCTCCTTGTAGAGGTAATAGCCCTTGGCGATCTTGTAGTGGACATCGACGTGCGTCGAATCGGCCATCTGTGCGGAAAACTGGAACGCCTGCGCCGGATCAAGAAAATCCGTCGCGCGCGCATGGCCTGGCGATAACGCGAGGAAAAGACAAATAACTAGGCTGAAAGCGACCATCGCGCGACAGATTGCGCGAGACTGCCAGACATCGCCTTGAGTCAACCGGTGCTGCTGCCGCATGCAGGGCCTCTGAGTCGTTCGCAAAACCGAATTCGTGGTGCATCGAGCTGTTGGAGGCGCCCCTACGGGCAACGTTTCGGGCAACGTTTCCAACGCCCGACATTTTATCCGATCGGCCGAAATCCGAGGGTCAGCGCGGTTGGCCCCGGCTTGGCACATCTACCCAGCGCAGGCGCGGCCTTGAGCGCTGTAAGGATTTGCGAGGAACCGCGCCTAACTTCAGCCAGTCGAACCCCTTGCCCTCATCCACCCAGAAAAACACATGAAAACAATACGCGTCTGGATTGCCCTTTTTGCCGTCTTCGTCTGCGCGCCGCTTTTTGCCCAGGAGATGCCACCGATGATGTCCGATGGCATGGTCGACACGCTTCACGTCAAGCAATACGGCACGCAAGGCTCGCCGATCATTTTCATCCCCGGGCTGGCTGCGGGAAGCTGGACCTGGGCGAGCAGCGTCGCCAGGTTCGCGCCGAACCATATCGTCTACGTCGTGACCCTGCCTGGCTTTGACGGCATGGCACCACCGGAGCAAAAGACCGGCTACATCGACCTGGCCGATGCTGCGCTTGCCAAGCTGATCACCGAAAAGCACCTTGATCATCCGATCATCGTCGGCCATAGCCTTGGCGGCACGCTCGCCCTGCTCTTTGCGACCAGCCACTCCGACCTGATCTCAGGCATCGTGACCGTCGAGGGGCTACCGGTCTTCCCGGGAACGGAAGACATGCCGCGCGAGCGTCGTGGCGATCTTGGCCTCTCGGCACGAGAGAAGATGCGCACCGACTCGAAAGAGGCTTTCGCCAGGCAGCAGATGGATTACGCCAGCGCGTCGGCGGTGATGGATCCGGACATGGCCAACAAGGTCGGTACGATGCTCGCCCGCAGCGACCCCGACGCGACGGCGCAATATCTGGGCGAGGACCTGACGCTTGACTTCAGGCCCGCCCTGCCTGCGATCACGGTGCCTGTGCTCTTGATTACCCCCTTTAACCCGGCCGACGGTGCGCGCATGACGCCACCGCACACCGAAGCCGACAAGGTCGCCTACTATCGCACCTTGATGGCCGGCACGCCAAAGCTGGAAGTCGTCTCGATCACTCCAGCCCGGCACTTCGTCATGTTCGATCAGAAGGATGCGTTTCTTGCCACGCTTTCGGGCTTTGTCGATCATATCGGCAAGCCAAGCTAGCGTTTCTGCCCGCGCCCCGGCGGCGACCGCCCGGGGTAGCCCGCCTCGCGGTTCCTGGCACCGGCCATAAGCTATACACCGTCTCTACGACAGTCCCGCTAACCTCCTCGTTGCAATTTGCCTGCGCCTTTGCACGGCCATTGCATGAAAAATGAGCGGACTGATCGCATGGATGTTCTCTACGTTGTGCTGATTGTGGCGTTCTTCGCCGCGCTGGTGGGATTCGTGCGCCTTTGCGAGCGCACCGGGCGGCGTCCATGAGCGCCTTCTATGTACTTGGGGCGATCGTCTCCGCGCTGCTTTTTGTCTACCTGCTCGTCGTCCTCTTTCGCGCGGAGGATTTCTGATGGGCACAGGTGATCAGCTTCTCCTATTGGCCTTTGCCGTCGCGCTCGTGGTGCTTAGCGTTCCCGTCGGACACTGGCTCGCCCGCCTCGCCTCGGACGCGCCGCTGCCGCGGGTGCTGGCCGCGCTCGAATCGGGGCTTGAGGCCGTGTGCGGCCGCTCATCGTTTGGCGAGATGGCCTGGAGCCAGTACGCCATCGCCGTGCTGGTCTTCAATTGCGCCGGCGCATTGGTGCTCTACGCATTGCAGCGCATGCAGGGTTTCCTGCCTTTGAACCCTGCGCAGCTTGCGGCGCCATCGGTCGACCTGGCGTTCAATACGGCATTGAGTTTCATCACCAACACCGACTGGCAATCCTATGGCGGCGAGACGGTGATGAGCCGCATGACGCAGATGCTCGGCCTTGCGGTGCAGAACTTCCTCTCGGCGGCAACAGGCATTGCCGTTGCGTTCGCACTGATCCGTGGATTTGCAAGGCGCACGACAGCGACCATCGGCAACTTCTGGCGCGACCTGTCGCGCGTCACTTTGTACCTGCTCATGCCGCTTGCATTCGTGTTCGCGATTTTCCTCATGGGCCAGGGCGTGGTGCAGAACTTCGGCCCGGATCTGACGGCAACGACACTTGAAGTCACGCACTACGACAACCCGCGTCTTGACGCCAGTGGCGCGCCGCTCAAGGACGACAAGGGCAATGCCCTGACCGACCCTGCGACCACCAGCGAACAGGTCCTGCCGATGGGCCCTGTCGCGTCCCAGGAGGCCATCAAGATGGTTGGCACCAATGGCGGCGGCTACTACAACGCCAATTCGGCACATCCGTATGAAAACCCGACGCCGTTGTCGAATTTCATGCAGATGCTTTCGATCTTTCTGATTCCGGCGGCGCTTTGCATCACGTTTGGCAAGATGGTTGGCGACATGCGCCAGGGGATTGCCATTTATATTTCGATGGCTTTGCTCTTTGTCGCCATGGCGGCGCTTGCCATCTGGGCCGAGACGCACGCCAACCCGCTCCTTGGCGGCCTTGGCATTGATCTGTCCGGCGGCAACATGGAAGGCAAGGAGACGCGTTTTGGCGTCGTTGCCTCGGCGCTTTTCGCGGCGATCACGACCGCTGCATCGTGTGGCGCTGTCAACGCCATGCACGACTCGTTCATGCCGCTTGGCGGACTCGCGCCGATGTGGCTGATCCAGTTCGGCGAGGTGGTCTTTGGCGGCGTCGGCTCGGGTCTTTACGGCATGCTGATGTATGCCGTGGTTGCCGTCTTCGTGGCCGGCCTGATGATCGGGCGCACGCCCGAATACATCGGCAAGAAGATCGAGAGCTTCGACATGAAGATGACCTCGCTTGCCATCCTCGTCACGCCGTTTTTCGTGCTGATCCTGACGGCCATCGCGGTTGTGACCGATGCCGGCCAGGCCGGCATAGCCAACCCCGGCGCGCACGGATTTTCGGAAATCCTCTACGCCTTCTCGTCTGCTGCGAACAACAACGGCAGTGCCTTTGCAGGCTTATCCACCAACACGCCGTTCTACAACATCATGCTCGGCATCGCCGTGTGCTTTGGTCGCTTTGGCGTGATCGTGCCGGTTCTCGCCGTGGCGGGCTCGCTTGCCTGCAAAAAACGCATCGAGCCTGGCGCAGGAACGCTGCCCACGCACGCCACCCTCTTCATTGCAATGCTGCTCTCGACCGTGCTCTTGGTCGGTGCCCTGACCTACATCCCGGCATTGGCGCTTGGCCCGATCGTCGAACAGCTGCAGCTCCTGCACGCGCACTAGGAAATTCGCATGGCCCTCCCAGCAAGTGGAATCTTCGATCGCGCCTTGATGGCGCCTGCAGCCCTTGATTCGCTCAAAAAGCTCAGCCCGGCCGTCCAGATCAAGAATCCGGTGATGTTCGTCGTCTACGTCGGCAGCTTCCTGACCACGGCGCTTTGGCTCCAGGCGCTTTCTGGCCATGGCGAGGCGAACGCGATGTTCATCCTCGCGGTCTCGCTCTGGCTCTGGTTCACCGTCATCTTTGCGAACTTCGCCGAGGCGCTCGCCGAGGGGCGCAGCAAGGCGCAAGCGGCATCGCTGCGCAGCATCAAGAAGACCAGCACCGCGCAAAAGCTCACGGCACCGCACTACGGCGCCAAGGCCGTCGCGATCGCAAGCGGCGATTTGCGCCGTGACGACGTCTACTTTGTGGTCGCTGGCGACACCGTGCCTGCCGATGGCGAAGTCATCGAAGGCGTGGCCTCGGTCGACGAAAGCGCGATCACCGGCGAGTCGGCATCGGTCATCCGCGAGGCCGGGGGCGACTTTTCATCGGTCACAGGCGGTACGCGCATCCTTTCCGATTGGCTCGTCGTGCGCGTCACGGCAAACCCGGGAGAATCGTTTCTCGATCGCATGATCTCGATGGTCGAAGGCGCCAAGCGCCAGAAGACGCCCAACGAAATCGCACTGACCATCCTGCTTGTCAGCCTGACCCTGATTCTGCTTCTGGCAACGGTGACGCTCCTGCCGTTTTCGCTCTTTTCCGTGAAGGCTGCGCAAGCGGGCCAGCCGGTCTCGATCACCGTGCTCGTCGCGCTGCTGGTCTGCCTCATCCCGACGACGATTGGCGGTTTGCTGTCTGCCATCGGCGTCGCCGGCATGGGTCGCATGCTGTTAGCCAACGTGATTGCCAAATCCGGTCGCGCCGTCGAAGCTGCCGGCGACGTCGACGTCCTGCTTCTGGACAAGACCGGAACCATCACGCTTGGCAATCGCCAGGCCACCACCTTCTGGCCAGCGCCTGGCGTTGCCATCGAAGATCTGGTGCGCGCCGCAACCCTTGCCTCACACGCCGATGAAACGCCTGAAGGACGCAGCATCGTGGTTTTGGCCCAACGCGAGCATCGCATCAATGCGAGCGAGATCGTCAATCTCGACGAGATGACCTTCATCCCGTTTTCGGCGCAGGCGAGAATGAGCGGCGTTGACATCGGCGCGCGCCAGATCAGGAAGGGCTCGGTCGATGCCATCGAGGCCTATTGCGCCGCGCGCAAGGCGGCCTTTCCGCTTGAGGCAAGAAACTCAAGCGATGACGTCGGTCGCCGCGGCGCGACGCCGCTTGTCGTGATCGAGGATTCTCGCGTCCTTGGCGTCATCGAGCTCAAGGACATCGTCAAGAGCGGCATGCGCGAGCGCTTTGCCGAGCTGCGCCGCATGGGCATTCGCACGGTCATGATCACAGGCGACAATCGTCTCACCGCAGCCGCGATCGCAGCCGAGGCCGGTGTCGACGAATTCATGGCCGAGGCCACACCTGAAGCCAAGCTCAAGCTGATTCGCGACGCCCAAAGCGACGGGCGCCTCGTTGCCATGACAGGCGATGGCACCAATGACGCCCCGGCGCTGGCACAGGCCGATGTCGCCCTGGCGATGAATAGCGGCACGCAGGCAGCCAAGGAAGCCGGCAACATGGTCGATCTCGACTCGAATCCGACCAAGCTGATCGAGGTCGTGGCGATCGGCAAGCAGATGCTGATCACGCGCGGGGCACTGACGACATTTTCCATTGCCAATGACGTCGCCAAGTACTTTGCCATCATTCCTGCGGCGTTTGCGGTGACGTATCCGGAACTCAAGGTGCTCGACGTGATGCACCTGCACAGCCCTGAATCGGCGATTCTCTCGGCTGTGATCTTCAACGCGCTGATCATCGTCGTACTGATTCCGCTTGCCCTGCGCGGTGTTGCCTATCGCCCGATAGGCGCATCGGCGCTGTTGCGCCGCAATCTGCTGATCTACGGCCTTGGCGGCCTCATCGTTCCATTTTTCGGTATCAAGGCGATCGATGTCGCCATGGTCGCCCTCCATCTCGTCTGACTGCCATGAAAACCGAACTTCGTCCTGCGCTTGTGATGCTGATCCTGCTCACGATCATCACCGGCATCGTCTATCCCGTTCTTGTGACGCTCGCTGGCCAGGCCTTTTTCAAGCATGAGGCAGAAGGCAGCCTGATCGTTAGCGACGGTCACCTCCTCGGCTCGAGCCTGATCGGCCAGACCTACACCGACCCCTCCCATTTTTTCGGACGTCCTTCGGCGACCTCGCCGCAGCCAAGCAATGGCCTGGGCTCAGGCGGCTCCAATCTCGGCCCGACCAATCCGGCGCTGGTCGATGCCGTGAAGGGACGGCTGGGTGCACTTGGCAGCGAGCAAGGCAATGGCAAGGGTGTCCCGATCGAACTCGTCAGCGCATCAGCCAGCGGCCTTGATCCCGAAATTACCGTTGCCGCCGCGCTTTATCAGGTTCCTCGTGTTGCCAAGGCGCGCAACATCGATCCCGCACACTTGCAGGAACTGATCGAAAAGCATACAAAGGGCCCTCAACTTGGCTTTTTGGGACCGGCCCGCGTGAACGTACTCGAACTCAACCTCGACCTCGATCACAAATAGCTTCCCTTTCACCTCTTGATGCTGGATGCGACTGCGCGCCCTGATCCTGACGCACTGCTTGCCGATCTGAAAAAGCGCGAGCAGCGCGAGGGCCGTGGACGTCTGCGTATCTATTTCGGCGGCTCAGCTGGCGTTGGCAAAACCTACGCCATGCTGCTTGCCGGCCGGAGCCTGAAAGAAGCCGGCCAAGACGTCGTCATCGGCTTTATTGAAAGCCACGACCGGGCCGAGACGCTGGCGGTGCTCGAAAGCGCCAACCTGCCGTCGCTGCCGCTGAAAAATATCGAGATCAACGGCCGCATCCTAACCGAGTTCGACCTCGACGCGGCACTCGTACGCCATCCGCAATTGATACTGGTCGACGAGTTGGCCCATACCAATCTGCCAGGCAGCCGCCATCCGAAACGCTGGCAGGATGTCGAAGAGTTGCTAGCCGCCGGCATCGACGTCTTCACCGCCCTGAACGTGCAGCACCTGGAGAGTCTTCGCGATGTCGTTCAGGGCATCACCGGCGTTCGTGTTGCCGAGACCGTGCCTGACACCTTCTTTGACACGGCCAGCGAGGTGATCCTCGTCGATTTGCCCACCGATGAGCTCTTAAAGCGCTTGCAAAGCGGGCGCGTCTACGAGATGGAGCAGGCTGATCGGGCGGCCAAGAATTTCTTTCGCTCGGGCAATCTGCTTGCATTAAGAGAACTTGCGCTCAGGCGAACCGCCGAGCGCGTCGAGAGCGACGTGCAGAGCTATCGCGTCGAGAAGGCGATCTCGGAAGTCTGGAAGACCAAGGCATCACTGCTTTGCTGCATCGGCCCGAACGCCGGAGACGAGTTGCTGGTCAGAAGCGCTGCGCGCCTTGCCGCCGAACTTGACGTTGGCTGGCACGCCGTCTACGTCGAAACCCCCAAGCTGCAGCGGCTCGCGCCAGCCGCACGCGACCGGGTGCTAGGCGCAGTCAATCTGGCCGGAACGCTTGGCGCCAAGACCGCGATTCTCTCAGGCGACGATGCCGCCCGCGTCATCATCGATTACGCGCGCGCGCAAAACCTCTCGCGTGTCGTGGTCGGGCGACAAATGAACCGGCATTGGCCCTGGCAGATTTCGGTGGCGCAAAGCATCGCGAAAAATGCACCCGATGTCGATCTCATCGACATGGCCACTGCGCGAGGGGCAAGCCCGGCGCAGGAGCACGCGCTCGATACCGGCGCACGCTTTGAACACAAGGTGATCAACACGCGCAATGCCCATTTCGCAGCGGCTTTCGCCTCGGTTCTGACCACGGCGATCGCCTTGCCGCTCTTTCCGTACCTGCATGTGACCAACACCGCCATGCTGTTTGTCATGACGGTCGCGCTGGTAGCCATGCGCTATGGCCGCAACCCGGCGGTCCTTGCCGCCTTTCTGAACGTCGCATCGTACGATTTTTTCTTTGTGCCGCCACGCTTTTCGTTCGCGGTCGACAACTACCAGGATCTGGTCACGTTTGTCGTCATGCTTTCCGTAGGCGTGATGATCGCCGAACTCACGGCGCGACTGCGCTATCAGGTTCGCGTCGCCGCCCATCGTGAAGAGCGCGCACGCTCCCTCTACGAGTTCGCCCGTGAGCTCTCTGCGGCGCTGCGTGCCGATGACGTCGAGAGCATCAGTACGCGCACCATCGAGGGCACCTTTCGCGCCGAAGCCATCGTCATCGAAGCGCGTGCCGGCGATCGTCTGGCCATCCCCGATGTGCTCAACCAGAGGCAGGATTTCGAGCCCGCCATTGCCGCCTGGGCATTTGATCACCGCCTGCCCGCAGGCCTTGGCACCGACACGCTACCGAAGAGCTCGTTTCTCTATCTGCCCCTGGTTGCGCCCACGCGCGTGCGCGGCGTACTGGCTGTGAAGCCGCGCGCGCGGCGCTACCTGATGGTGCCCGAACAGGCGCGCCAGCTCAGGACCTTTGCTGCCTTGATCGGCATCGCGCTTGAGCGCGTTCACTACGTCGAGGTGGCACAAAGTGCGGTGATCTCGATCGAATCAGAAAAGCTGCGAAATTCGCTCCTGTCGGCACTCTCGCACGACCTGCGCACGCCGCTTGCGGCGGTGGTCGGGCTCGCCGAAAGCCTGGCTTCATCATCTCCGCCAATCAGGGACGAGCAGCTGGCACTTGCCCGGGGCATCGTCGACCAGGCCCATCGCATGAGTGCGCTACTCACCAACCTGCTTGACATGGCGCGCATCGCAAGCGGCGACACGCACCTGAATTGCCAGTGGCAGCCGCTGGGCGAAGTTGTTGGCAGCGCGCTGGGCTCGCTCAGGCTGCAGCTTCAGGGACATCAGGTTGGCGTCTTCCTTGAAGATGCCGAAGAGCTGGTCTATATCGACGCCGTGTTGATCGAGCGCGTCCTCTCCAACCTGATCGAAAACGCGATCAAGTACACGCCACCCTCAAGCACCATCACCATTCGCAGCTTGCACCATGGGTCGCAGCTTCATGTCGTCGTCGAAGATGACGGGCCGGGGCTGCCGCCTGGAGATGCCGAGCGTCTTTTCGAGAAGTTCGTGCGCGGCCATCCGGAATCGGCGGTAAACGGCATCGGTTTGGGTCTTGCCATCTCGCGCGCGCTGGTGCGTGCCCATGGCGGCGATTTGACCGCCGACACGCACGTCGCCAAGGGCGCGCGCTTCGTCATCGCACTGCCCCTGAAAGTGGTTCCCCGGGAAATCAGCGAGGAAGCCAAGATTGACGCGCATGTCTAACTGGAATGCGCTGGTGGTCGAAGACGAACCGGAGATCCGCCACTTCGTTCGCAAGACCCTCGAAAGCGAAGGCTGGCGCGTGTACGAGGCGGGGAGCATGCAAAGTGCTACGCGCCAAGCCGCCGAAATCACGCCCGACCTGATCCTGCTTGATCTTGGCCTGCCCGATGGCGACGGCGTGAATTTTGTATCCGCGCTGCGCCAGAAATCGCAGGTCCCGGTCATCGTTTTATCAGCGCGCAATCTCGAGCGCGACAAGGTCGCCGCACTGGATGCCGGTGCTGACGACTACCTGAGCAAGCCCTTCGGCCTCGCCGAATTGCTCGCCCGTGTGCGCGTGGTGAAACGCCGCTTGACCCTGGCCCGCATGGCCCAGCAGCCCGAGACATTCAAGTTCGGCGCAATCGAGGTCGACCCGCCGGCAAGGCGCGTCTCAAAAAACGGCGCACTGGTGCATCTGACCCCCATCGAGTACAAGCTTCTTCTGACCCTGATCGAGAATGCCGGACGGGTACTCACCCACGGCGAGCTTTTGCGACGGGTCTGGGGACCCGGGCGCATCGAGCAGGGCTACCTCGTGCGCATTCACATGAGCCACCTCAGAAGCAAGCTCGAAGACGACCCGACCCAGCCGGTGCACCTGATTACCGAGGCCGGCATCGGCTATCGCCTGGTCGACTAGCCAGCATCCTTTGCGGCGACCCGTTCGCTAGGCACTTGCCGTTGCGTGCGGCGTGCGAAAATACGCGCTGGCTAGGAGAAGAAGATGATTTTCGGGATCGGGCTGCACATTATCGTGGCGATTTTTTTCGCCATTCACTGCTTGCGCACCGGACGCCAGATTTTCTGGCTGTTTATCCTGTTCTCGTTCCCGCTTCTTGGCAGCATTGTCTATTTCGTTGTCGAATACCTGCCCGATCTGCAGGTCGGCACGCGCGTGTCGAAGGTGACAACCGTGGCCTCCCGCGCGCTTGACCCCTCGCGCGATTTGCGCGCTGCGCGCGACGCACTCGAGATGACGCCCACGGCGCAAAATCGCCTGCGACTGGCCAATGCCCTTCTGGAATCGGGCGACACCGCTGCCGCATGCGAGCAGTTCGATCTATGCCTTGCCGGACCGTTTGGCAAGGATCCCGAGATCCGGCTCCTGGCTGCCCGGGCAAAACTGAAAAATGGTCAGGCGCAGGACGCCGTCGCCTTGCTCTACGAGATCAGGAGTAGCGATGCCGAGTTTCGCCAGGAAGCGCTCGCCATTACCCTTGCGCAGGCGCTTGCGGCAAGCGGAAACATGGCCGAAGCCGGCAATGAATTGCGCCAGGCCGAAACGCGCTTTGGCGGCATCGAAGTGCGCGCCGAGTACGCTATCTGGGCTGCGAAATCGGGGGATCTGGCGACCGCCAGGCGCCTTCGCGAAGAACTGGAAAAATCGTGGTCGCAGTGGAACAGCCATTCGCGATCGCTCAACCGTCCGCTTTTCAAGCGCGTCGACGACGCGATTGCCTCGGCACCCTCGGCATGAGCGTGAGTGGTGCAAAGGCTCGACAGGCGGCACTGTCATTGCCCGAGACAACCCATGCGCCGCACTTCACCATGACGGCGTTTGCCGTTCGCGGCAAACTCTTCGCAACGCTGTCTGCCGAAGGCGATTTTCTGAATGTTTTTTTGGCGGACACGGACCTTGAGACTACCCTCATGATGTATCCCGAGTGCGTCGAGAAGCTGTTCTGGGGCGCCAAGGCGCGCGGCGTGCGCATCATCCTCGCGCGGGCGAAACAAGTCGACGTATCTGAGATCCTGCAGCTGGCCTGGTCGCGCAAAGCCCCAAAAGGGCTCGTGTCATCCGATAGGGCACAGCAGGTCGAGCAAAGCCCGAGCGCCAAGGGCGGTCGAAAGGAAGTCAAGCGCTAGAGTTGTGAGCGCGCATCTCTACAGGGAGCCCGTATGGATCATGATCACGGAGGCCCGCCAGCTGCGGATGGTCGGGAAAGGACTCGATAGCAGTCTTCATGTGACGTTGAAGGGTCATCGGCCAAGCGACGTGCGCGATGGCACCGTTGGCAGGTACAAGAAACTCAAGAAAAGGGGATTTCCATGAGCGCTGTCTTACCCGAGAACACGAAGCGTTTGTCTGGTGATGGTCGAAATGCGTTCCTTGTATTTGTCGGCATTGTCTGGCTCGCCATCGCCTCGGGCTTCGGACTCGATAGCTTCGTGCACATCAGCCGGCATGGGCTGGACTACCCGCTTATCGTCCACGTACATGCGTTGATTTTTGTCGGCTGGCTGATCCTATTCACTGCGCAGGTCGCTTTGATCCGTTCAAGGCAACTGGATTTGCACAAAAAACTGGGTGTAGCTGGAGCGGCACTCGCAGTAGTGATGGTCGTCCTCGGTCCAGCGACTGCCCTGATTGTTGCCAACGCGAAATTTGCAGCAGGGGGCGTCACACCCGAGTTTTTGTCTGTCGAGCTGATCAATATATTTGCGTTTGCTGTATTCACGAGTGCAGCACTGCTTATGCGACGCACACCCGCCATCCATAAGCGCTTGATGCTACTTGGCCTGATATATCTCAGCACTCCTGGCTTTGCTCGTGCACTAAATGGCCCGCTGGCCTACGGGCTGGGACTCGCGATCCCACTCGGGGATCCTTTCTGGAGGGAATTCGCGGGTATATTTGTCGGACCCGACCTGCTCATGCTCGGCCTAGGGGTTTACGACCTTGTTACGGCCCGGCGCCTCTATCCGGAATACCTTGCAGGGTTTCTATTTGCCCTCGCATGTCAAGTCACGGGCCTGTCGTTGCTACACAGCCCCGCATGGAAAGAGTTTTCGCTAAAGCTCATCGGCCAATAACTCACAGTACGGCAGGTAATCGGCCAGCAGTTCCTCTTGTTCGGCGTGTGATCTGAGGGCCGTTGCTAAATATTTTTTGACCTGGAGAAGCAATTGCGCCAATTCGTCTTTTCATCAGCGTTCCTGGTGGCTTTATGCCACGCATCAGCTTGTATCGCGAGTGAACAAGGGCAATCACCCGCTCCGCAGCCAATCCGTGCAGTTTGGGCAGAAAAGCAAATTTGTTTCCGTCTTGACATTCGTATCCCATGGGATACAATCAGCCATGCGGGTCAAGACTACGTTGGAGTATCGCGATTGGATTAATGCGCTCAAAGACCGCATGGTTCGCGCGCGCATCCAAGTCCGTGTCGATCGCCTCGTGCACGGTAATCCCGGTCAGTACCGTGTCCTGACTGGGGGCGTTTGCGAACTGAAAATCGACATCGGGCCTGGTTATCGCGTCTACTACACAGAAAGGGCCGGTGAATTTATTGTGCTATTGATCGGTGGCGATAAATCTTCGCAGCAAAAGGACATCAAGTTAGCCATCGCTCTTGCCAAGAATCTCGAATAGGAAATCCAAATGTCAAAGTCGGTCAAGGGTTCAGCATCTAAGGCAAAGACGAAGACGGTCAGCTACGATGTGGCTGAACAGCTGCGCACCCCAGAGGAAATGGCCGCCTATCTCGATGCTTGGCTTACCGATGCTCCTGAGGACGGGGCGGGGATTGCCAGGGCATTAGGCGATATTGCGCGCGCTCGTGGAATGTCCCAAGTTGCGCGGGACGCAGGCTTGAGCCGCGAAAGCTTATATAAGGCTCTCGGCGAGAACGGTAATCCAAGCTTTGCAACCATCTTGAAGGTGGCTAAGGCGTTGGGCGTGAGACTGCACGCGGAACCAGTCTGACTCAGCCGAGCAGTTGCGGATTGAAACTGTAGATGGGCTACCGCAATCGGCCAAGAACAGCCGGTCAGGAACTCGCCCTGAAGGGGTCGTTCGGGGCGGCGGCGGTCAGAGGCAAAGACAATAGAATAAGCATTGGTGGATTTGGAGACTGATGATGCCGGGAGAATCGCGAGAACTTCGCCATATCCGAAGGCTACTTATTTTAGTCGCCCTCTCAGTAATTTTTTCTCCAACTTGGGCATCGTGCGGAAGCGAATTGCAGTGCGACAAGTGTGCGAAGGGTTCGGAATTCTCATGGAACCCTGAGAAACAAGACACAAGCGCGCGGTTGCAACGCTTTTACGCCGTGGGCGATGAACTCGCAGCGGCGTACAAGGGCGGTGAATTTGATAAGGCTAAGGAATTGGCGAATGAAAACCTTAATCTAGCTAAGGCATATCGGTGTAACTGGAATTATGGCAACGCCATCCACGAATCCTATTCCATACTTGGACAAATCAGCTTGAACCAAGGCGATCTGGACGGAGCTATAGATGATTTACGCAAGGCTGGAGAAAGCCCTGGATCCCCTCAATTGGATACCTTCGGACCTGACCTCGACCTCGCGGACGAGCTATTGCAGCGAGGGAAGTCCGACGCCGTAAGGTCGTATCTTTTGGAGATTAAGCGCTTTTGGAAAATGAATGACGGAAAAATAGACGGCTGGGTTGCAGAGATAGACAAGGGCGATAAACCCCGGCTTAATCGATTTTCCGAGACTTCGCCCAGCCCAGTTGAGTATTTATTGAGCGGCCTAGCGATTCTATGGCCCGTCATCGTAACCTCAGCGGTTCTCGCTTTTCTTCGAAACCGCCTCACCCGAAAACTATTGTTCTTCGTTCTATCTACTGTGATCGGTTACGCGCTCATGTTCGGGTGCAGCGTGGTCTTGTGGTTTGTAAGCACGGCAATGCTGATCTCCCTCGCAGGGTTCGGCATCCCAGACCTGATAGCGGTTATTCTGCCGATAGTAATTTCGATGTCACTTCCGTTGGGTGTTGCCTTCGTCGTTGCACGATATTTTCGCTCTGGACCGGCCCCGGCGCTTCCAACGCCGTAAGCGGGACGATCCATTCCTGAAGATGAAATTGCCAATTTCTACTCCGACGAGCGGCGCACTTTCGAGTTGAGTCGTCCATGACAGCACTCAAGGGCTGTGGCAGCATGCAAGTGATGGCGCGCTATCGGCCAGAAGCGGCTCCTCGATTGGGATGACCGTAACCGGCCGTTGTAAGCGTTTCAGGATTTGAGAATGAGATCTAACCCCGAAATTGCCGATGAGCCTCCAGCAGTCCTAGATTGTGCGGTGGTCCGTTTTTTTGCACGCCTAGATAACACGGTGAGGTACACCGGTCGAGGCTGCATCATCGTGGGTAGCGTCACACTTGATCCGGTACCTTGCCTGGTAATTGCTCAAAATATTGAAGATGGCTGTGTCTTGCTTTTCTACTGCGATAAAGACTGGCGGGTCCTCGGAGCCGGGGGCTACGACACAATTTTGGAAGCGCAGGCAAGCATGGAGCGGCGCTATCCAGGTGTTGAGAGCCTGTGGATTCCCTTTCGGCAACTCACCGAAGCGGAGATGCGGGAATTAAATGACACCAGACAGTTCCTGGAAGATCATCCAGGGCCGATAATCAATTAGCGGCTGTCGGCCAACAGCGGGCGGTAGAGATTGCGTCCACTAATGCGACGTTCGAGCCTCGAGAGGACGGCAATTTATTCTTAGGGTGAAGTGATAGTTTACGGTCAAACCGACAGAAAAGGCTAGTGCGATGCCTAGTACGTTCTCTTACTTACGCAAGACGCAGAAAACGCTTTTCAGGTTGGTTAGCCTTGGGTTAGTGGGCTTCGACGTTTGGCTCGGCTATCGCGTGGTTTCGACTCTCTATTTCGACGATAAGCTATGGGCCTGCTTACTAATTTTGCCGGGTGTCCTGTCCGTGGCCTGGGGACACGCCCGATATCACTACTGGGCATACGTGCTGACTGTGACTACACTGCTATTCATCGCGGCAATGTCAACGTTTGTGTTGATGCCCAGCCCAGACTTTGACGATGGAAGGCCTTTAAATGCATTCCTTATTCCGGCCGGGATGATCGACGCTTCCTGCTTGCTAAGCTGTCTCTACATTTACTCTTGCCAGATTTTCATGCGATTTCGTCCTGGGGTGCAAATCACTAAAGATGAAAGCAGCAGGTTGGGTCAAGAAGACTACGCAAAATAACGAAGGCGAGCATTCGGCCAGTAAGGTCGTTTGAAACCAGACGTTGAGACCTATGGAAGAAGGAACCGCTTTGATTGCCAATAAGCCTGAGAGCGATCTTCCTCAGTTGATTCCCGTCTTCTTCCTAGCTGGGCAAATACTTGTCTCCGCCGGCCTCATATTTGAAACGGTAAGAATCTGGCTTGCTCCGAATCAGCTACCCAGCTTTGTCATGCTGGGCCTGCTAATCGTAACACTGCCTGGCATTTGGCTAAGACTGAACTGGAGTAAGTATCTGGCAGCGTTTCTTTTCTTTGGACCAGCAGGAGGTATCGCCACCTGGGCCACCGCCGCCGCCTTTGAGCAATGGTTCTTCATTCCGGCATTCTTCTTTGCGTTCCTCTTTTCGTACATTCCGGTATTCCTCTTTTGGCTGCAACCTCGATTCTTTCAGAAGACCTCATCTCTAAAGCTAATCCGCCAACCGAAGTCATGAACAGTCTTAGCTTGGCCGCCGCAATTGCCTTTCTATGAAACCAGAGAACGCGGATTCAGACAAAGAAACGGCACGACGCACAATTTCAATTCATATGCAAAAATGGTATCGGGCAGAAAGCAGTGAATCCACTCGACATAAACCGGCCCGCTTTCAGACTTGAAAAATGCATCCGAACGAACTGAGTGATTCAGAATGGGAAGCCGGGGCCATCGTGCTCCCGACGGATGATCCTTGGCTGGCGCATAAGGAAGCTGAATACTTTCGCGACACCGTCAGGGAATTGGATGCGACTGGGCTTTGTCATTTATTTCAGGAAGGGAGCGCAATCGAGCGGGGCCAAGAGCTGAGATATGTTCCCCGCAAGGTATTTCAGCATTACATCCAGTTCTTTATCGGTTACCTGCAATCAGATATGTCAACCGGTGATTCCGACTCGCCAAGCGTTTTCATTAGTCTAGTTAAGGACCGCGAGAGGCGAGATCCTGGATGCGTGACTGAAATTATGGATTCCATATCGCCCTGTCTCGACGCCATCGCCAAGTCTCAATCTCGATATGAAGCAGACGAGGACATTTACGGTAACTTCGCGGAACAAGTTGCGACGGCTAAGGCTTGCCTATCCTCGTCATAAACGGGACTGCATTCGCATCTCAAGCGGTGCCGAGACGATGCTATCTAAAAGTCCGCTTCCCAGCAGCTCGAAGGTCGGCTTGGGGTCGACACCCGTAGGCCGGTGATGAAGAGCCAAACGCAAATCCCGGCCGCCGACACTCGGGCACACGGTAAATTGAGATATATCGAAATTCGTTATTACTTCAATCACTTATAGCAGCCGGACAGATTTTCTACAAAAGTCCGTGTACCCCCCTAGCCGCTTGCCGCATCTGGGACACGCCGGGCGCGTGTCCCAGCTTTCCTCAAGTGCCGCCAACTCAGCCGGAATCGCTCCAGCCAAAATCAGCCGGCGTCGTTCGTGGGAAATCTTCATCCCCAGCGTCCGACGCTGGCGCTCGGTCCGGGCGGTAACTCGGTTCCACCAAAGCAATCGAAGGACTTGCACAT
>CAJCIC010000094.1 GCA_903970185.1 Gammaproteobacteria bacterium | reverse complement strand
TAGGGCCTGTCGTCCACGCTGCGATAGCTGTCGCTGGTGAAATCACGCGGATTCCACGCGCCAAGCCGCGCCCGCCTGTCCTCGAAGGCGCGTCGCGTAACGCCCCAGTCAGTGACGGCGCGCAGCATCTCCGGAAACAATGTCACGACGTCGAAACGCATTCGACGACCCCGCTAATAATCGAGCTGCCAGTCCACAGTCACGCGACGTCCCTTGAGATCGACATCGAGCACCACTGCAGCAACAAACGGTATCAATCGCACCAGCCCGTCTTTGGCGACCTCAAGGATCTGGTGCGCGCCGTTTTCCATCAACCCACTTACCTCGCCAAGATCGTCACCGGCGGGATTTGACACCCGCAGGCCAATCAAATCGACCCAGTAGTACTCCGAACCATCCAGTCCGGGAAACCGCGTTCGCGGCACGCTCACCGGCTGACCCTTGAAACGCTCGGCAAGCTCGCGATCGGTCACGCCCACCAGCCGCACCGTCACCGTCTGGCCGTGCATGCGCGATTCAAACACTTCGAAATCGCGCTCTGCGCCTGGATCACCCAACCACCATTCGCGCGTCTCAAGCAGGGCCCGCGCATCTTCGGAATACGGCTGGATCTTCAACCCGCCCTTCAGGCCCCAGGCATCAAGGACCCGTCCGACCACGACAAGATCATCTGGCGGCTTGGCCACCGGATCATCGTTCACGCTTGCGCGCTAACCGCCTTTTTCGAATATTCCTTGACGAGACGAGCAACCGCAGGCGACAGCTGCGCGCCAGCGTCCTGCCAGTGCTTGACGCGATCAAGTGAAATGCGCAGACCCTCTTCACCTTCGGCTGCAACCGGGTTGTAGAACCCGACGCGCTCGATGAATCGGCCGTCACGGCGATTGCGCGAATCAGTCGCGACCAGGCTGTAAAATGGGCGCTTCTTCGCGCCCCCACGAGAAAGTCGGAGAATTACCATCACTGTCCTATAGACCAAGGCCACCCGCGGCGGCCTACGAAAAGCCCGCTATTATAGCTAAATGGGCCAATTACGCAATAAACGCGGTGTCGCGAACACGCTATTTCCCATTGAAAATCAATTGAATAACGTATTTACGACGATGTTTGCGGGGTTTTTGGGCCGCGCGCTGAAATTGGCCCTGGCCGGCGCGCTTTTGTTGGCGACAAGCCTCGGCTCAGAAGCACTGGCTTATACCGACCTGAGCCAGATCACGCTGCCGCCTGGGTTTCACATCGAACTTTTTACCGACCAGACGCCCAATGCGCGCGAGATGGCGCTTGGCGGCTTTCATGGCGGCAAGGGCGTCGTCTATGTCGGCAGCTTCGAGCGCGGTAACGTCTACGCCCTTGAAATCAGCAGCAACCATGTCACGCGCGTCGACGTCATCGCGCAAAGGCTCGAGTTGCCGATCGGCGTTGCCTGGCGTGACGACACGCTGTATGTCTCGGCAGTTTCGCGCATCATCAAATTCGAGCACATCGATGAACATCTGAATGACCCGCCGCAGCCTGTGGTCGTGACTGACAAATTGCCCAGTGAAACCCACCATGGCGGCAAGTTCCTGGCGTTTTCGAAGGACGGCTGGCTCTACGTTCCGGTGGGTGCCCCCTGCAACGTGTGCAAGCGCGACGAAAACCAGTACGGCATCCTTGAGCGCATGCGTCCTGACGGCAGCGATCTCGAACTCGTCGCCAAGGGGATTCGCAATACCGTCGGCTTCGACTTCAGTCCGAGCGACGGCAGCCTCTGGTTTACCGATAACGGCCGCGACAATATGGGCGACGAGCTGCCAAGCGACAAGCTCAACCATCTGACGCACCCGATCGAAAATTTCGGCTTCCCCTACTGCCATCAGGGAGACCTGCCCGATCCGGAATTTGGCGCGCAGAAGCCCTGCAGTGAATTCGTCCCGCCGATGGCCAAGCTTGGCGCGCACGTGGCGACGCTTGGCATGCGGTTTTATACCGGCACCATGTTTCCGAAGGAATATCGCGGAAATATCTTTGTTGCCGAGCACGGCTCCTGGAATCGCTCAAAAAAGATCGGCTACCGTGTCGCCCGCGTCGTCCTTTCACCTTCTGGATCCTCCGTGCAATCGACCGACGTCTTTGCCCAGGGCTGGCTGCAGGTTGACCCGGACGGTCGCGAGCATGTCAGCGGCCGTCCCGACGATGTGCTTGTCATGCCGGACGGGGCGTTGCTTGTCAGCGATGACACCGCAGGGGCGATCTATCGCATCACGTACAGCCCGCCGTGAGCCGGACATTCAGGAACAAGACTGCCGCCGTCTTTCTCGCCGCGACAGTCGGTGGGGTAGGCCTGCACCGCTTCTACCTGGAAGGCAAGGATTCGCGCGCGGCGCTCGCATTTCTCGGCTCCTTCTCGCTACTTGCGGGCTGCGGACTCGCCTATGCCATAAGCCACAACCCCGCTTTTGGCCTGAATCTTCCGTACGACCTCTTTACGCCGGCGGTTCTTCTTGCCGCCCTTCCGGTGATCGCCGCCTTCCTTGACGCGATCTACATCGGGCTCATGGCCGATGCACGCTTCGATCTGAAATTCAACGCCGGATGCCCAAGGGCCAACCACTCGGGCGCCGTGGCGGTCACGCTGGTTGTACTTTCGCTTGCCGTTGGCTCAACGCTCATGACCACCGTGCTTGCGGTCGATCTCGAGGCGCTGGTCGGCGTCTTCTCGCACCACACCCTCGACGAATAGCCCCTGGCGCCCGTGACCACGGACGCGTCGATGCGCAATTGCGCAAACCCATCGCAGATCGGCGCAAGCCGACAGTGTCGCTATTTGATGCGGCCAGCCGACCGGTTTATTGACCGACGCTTGCGGCGCGGTTATAAGTCAAAACCATAACAGTTCAAAGAACATCGTTCCCCAAGGCTTTGGGGTGGTGCACGGTTCTAGATCAGGGAGCGTTGCCATGAACACCAGCATTGCGGCTGAAACCAGCGTCGCTGTGAAGAAAAAAATCCCGATGGCGCTGTTGATCCTCGGCGCCATGATCCTTGGCGTGATCGCCGGATGGATGGTCTTCACAAGCTACCCCGACAAAAAGGCCGCAAGCGAGATTGCCGGCTACATCTCGATCATGTCCGACATCTTCTTGCGCCTGATCAAGATGCTGATCGGCCCCCTCGTGTTTTCCACGCTGGTCGTGGGCATCGCACACATGGGCGATGCAAAAACCATGGGGCGCATCTTTGCACGCTCGATGGCCTGGTTCGTCATCGCCTCGCTGGTATCGCTGCTTTTGGGTCTGACCCTCGCCAACCTCTTGAAGCCCGGCGAAAATCTGGGTCTGCCGCTACCGGACATCGGTGCTGCGACCAATCTTGCCACTTCCAAGTTCACGTTGAAGGATTTCGTCGGACACATGGTGCCCAAGTCCTTTGCTGAAGCCATGGCGAACAATGAGATCCTGCAGATCGTCGTGTTTTCGATGTTTTTCGGCATCGCGCTTGCGTCCCTTGGAGACTCGGTTGCCACGCTCGTCAAGGCCATCGAGGATCTGTCCCACGCCATGCTGAAAATTACCGGCTACGTCATGAAACTCGCACCGGTTGCGGTCTTCGCGGCGATGGCCGCCACGGTTGCGACCAACGGACTTGCCATTCTTCTGAAGTTCGCAGTGTTCATGGCCGACTTCTACGCCGGTCTTTTCGTGCTCTGGGGGCTGCTGTCGCTCGCCGGCTTCGTGTTCCTCGGCCCCCGCGTATTGAAACTCCTAGGCGAGATCAAGGAGCCGTTCCTGCTCTCATTTGCAACCGCAAGCTCAGAAGCCGCGTATCCGAAAATTCTCGATGCGCTGGACCGCTTTGGCGTCGCTCGCAAGATCGCCGCCTTCGTCATGCCGATGGGTTACTCGTTCAACCTTGACGGCTCGATGATGTACTGCACGTTCGCCACGCTGTTCATCGCGCAGGCCTACAACATCCCGCTCTCGATCGGAACCCAGGTCACGATGATGCTGATCCTGATGCTGACCTCCAAGGGCATGGCGGGCGTGCCACGCGCGTCGCTCGTCGTGATCGCAGCGACGCTTAACCAGTTCAATATCCCTGAAGCCGGGCTGCTCCTGATTCTGGGCGTGGACACGTTCCTTGACATGGGGCGCTCAGCCACCAACGCGGTCGGAAATTCGATCGCCTCGGCGGTCGTGGCCAAGTTTGAAGGCGGTCTGCTCTCGGCAGCCGAGGCAGACGCACACCTTAAGGCGCGCGAGGAGCTCGCCGCGGTCGTCCCCATGGCCAAAGCGGCCTGACGTCATGGTGGGTCAGATGGATCCTGCGCGGCGCATCCTGGTTGCGCTGGGCTTGCTTGTATTCGCCGCATGCGCAAGTGCTCAAAGTGCATCGCCGGAACTCGTCGGGACACTGAAAAAAGCGCAAGCCAGCGGCACCGTGCTGGTTGGCTATCGAGATGCATCGGTACCTTTTTCCTACCTGTCAGCGGAGAAGACACCGATTGGCTATTCGATCGACCTCTGTACCAACATCGTCGCTGCGATGTCAGAAGAGGTGGGTCGCGATCTGACCATCACGTGGGTGCCTGTCACCGCAGAAAGCCGCATCGACGCCCTCCAGTCCGGCGCCATCGACCTCGAGTGCGGCTCGACCACCAACAATCCGCAACGCCGCCAGCAGGTCGCATTCTCGCCCATCACCTTTGTCGCCGGCACCAAGCTTCTGGTCAGGAAAGGATCCCCGATCCAGTCATTTCGCGACCTCGCAGGAAAGACCGTGGTCGTCACCGCAGGCACGACCAACGAACGTGCAATGCGCGAGATCGCGCGCAAGTTCAACATCGATTTCAAGATCGTGATCGCGCCTGACCACGCCGACTCGTACGCGAGGCTGGTCAACGGAGAAGTCGACGCCTTTGCAACCGATGACGCCATCCTTTATGGACTGGTTGCCAAAAACCGGGCGCAAGGCTCGCTCCTCGTGGTGGGCGAGTTGCTCTCCTACGAGCCCTACGGAATCATGTATCGCAAAGGCGATCCGGAACTTGACGCAGTCATCCTGAAATCCTTTGCCGAAATGCAGGATGCGGACGACCTGTCGCACATCTATGATCGCTGGTTCATGCGCCGCCTGCCTTCAGGCGAGCGCATGAACATGCCGATGAGCCCGCAACTTGAAAACATTTTTGCTGCGCTGAGCTCGAAGCCTGAATAGCCCTGAAAGCCGCCATCGGGCGGCCCCTCTTGCGCCGCTCTTTTCTTGTCCGCCGACATAGTGTACAATTGTTCACTATTCATGCGGTGAACGGCGACGATGACACGCAAGCTACCCGATACCATCCCGATCCAGCCGATCAGGGGGCGCGGCACGCTGACCAACCGGCCGTCCCGCTTCGATCAACGACAGCGCGAAGCCGATGGTGATTTCATCGACCAGTCACGCCTGTACGACGAGCCTGTCGTACCGATCAAGACTCACGTCACGCTGCAGCCGGCGCGCGGCATGATCACGCGCAACCAGTCGCCTGACATTCCTTTTGACCGGTCAATCAATCCCTACTTCGGCTGCGAGCATGGTTGCGTCTATTGTTTCGCGCGGCCAACCCACGCCTATCTCGGACTTTCGCCGGGCCTTGATTTCGAGACGCGCCTGTTTGCCAAGCAAAATGCAGCCGAAGTCTTGCGCAGCGAACTCTCCGCGCGCAGCTATCGTCCCGCGCTGATCGCCCTTGGCACAAGTACTGATCCCTATCAGCCGATCGAACGCACCCTCTACATCACGCGTTCGATCATCGAAGTTCTCGGGGCATTCAATCATCCTTTCGGAATCACGACCAAATCGGCACTTGTCGTGCGCGATATCGATTTGCTCGCGCCCATCGCACGACGCGGACTCGCGCGCGTCTACATCTCGATCACAACCCTTGATCATGAGGTGGCGCGCAAACTCGAGCCGCGAGCCTCATCGCCTTTACGACGTCTCGCCGCTCTCAGGGCCCTCGCCGATGCCGGCATCCCTGTCGGTGTGATGGTGGCGCCGATCATCCCGGCAATCACCGATTGCGATATCGAGGCCGTTCTTGCGGCGGCCTTTGATGCCGGTGCCCGCTATGCGGGATTTACCGTCCTGCGCCTGCCGCTCGAGGTGCGGGATCTGTTTCTCGAATGGCTGCGCGAGCACTACCCGATGCGCCTTGAGCACGTCATGAGCCTGATTAACCAGATGCGCGGTGGCCGTGACTACGACGCGACTTTTGGCAAGCGCATGCGAGGCGAAGGCATCCATGCCGAGCTGATCGGCAAGCGCTTCGATCTGGCCTGCAAGAAGCTCGGCATGAACCGCGAGCGTGAAGCGCTTGATCTGACCCAGTTTGCCGTACCCGAGACGGCGCAGATGCGGCTGTTCTAGGTCGCAACGCTCGTCGTCAAGCTGAGCTTGCAGCCGTTGATGCGCCAGGCCTTGTCCTCCTGGCGCTGCATCTCGTAGAAGGCGATGTAGACCTTGCCATCGGGCATGCCGATCTGCACCGGTTGAATGGTCTCGTCGTCCTGTTTTTCAAGCGGCAAAAACACGACGTCGCCTGGGCGATAGACCGGCTGATAGGCGGCCTTGACGGAATCCAGAAAGCGCACGGCGCTGCCAAAGCGCTTGCGCGCGGCCGGCGTTGCATAGGCAAAGGCGGCGTCGGCGTCATCGCGCGCGAACGCCGCCATCTGGCCGCGTATGACTTTCTCGATGGCACGGGCATCAGGATCGAGCGCTGCCGCAAAGGCAGCCCCTGACGACAGTCGTGCAAGCAAGGTCAAGAACAGCGCTCGAGCCAGGAAGCGGCGGCGCGACATGCTTGATCTCAGGTGTGGGAGACGGTCCGGTGCTCGCGCTTCGCCCGCGGCCTCTTACCGGTGGAGAGCCTGCGAAACAGGCCGGTCATGACGCCATGAATCGCCATGCCTTCGCGCGGGCGAATCGGTCGGTGCGCGGCATTGGCGGGCTCGAGGTAGAAGCCGCCAGCATCCTTGGCAAGTGTCTTCAAGGTGTATTCGCCGTCAACTTGCGCAAGGACGATATCGCCAGGATTTGCGAACGAGCGTCGCTCGATGACGACGTAATCACCATCGGCAATCTGCGCGTCGATCATCGAATCTCCCCTGACCTGGAACAATTCGGTCTCAGATGGCGTCTCGATCAGGAACCGGTCGATCGACAGGCTCTCGGTGGGGGCATCATTGGCGGCTTGCGGCGTACCGGCCGCGACGCGATCGACGAGCGTGCGCTCGTAGAACCGCGGTCCTGGCTTTAGCCTGCGTCCGGGTGACTCTTCAAGATAGCCGCTTTCCTTCAGGCGCACGACGAGGCGATGGGTCCACGACCGTCCGGCAATACGCCAAAGCGTTGACAGTTCCGTGATCGAGGGCACGACCTGATGCTGCGCGTAATAGTCCTGCAGGACGGTCACGTAATCGCTGAGATTGGAACGAGGGCGAGCCATGAGGGGTGCCGTGAATGATTGTTCACCTAGGATAGTCCCAGCAAGGCTCACTCGTCAAGCGTTGCGCCTGATATTTTGCCCCTGGCTTTCTGCTTTTGCCGCTCGTCGCGCCCGGCGTCAAGCAAACCTTCGGCAAGTCGCCAGTAGCCCACGGGGGCAATCCGTTGCAGCCACTCCATCACCCTTGCGTCGGCGCCAATCAGCAGCTTGCGCCGCCCTGAAAGCATGGCTTGGGTGATCTGTCGCGCGGCTTGCGCAGGCGTGGTCGGCGCAAACTTCTCAAAACGGCGCGCGAGAGATGCAGCGCGAGCCCCGCTAAATGCAGCTGCGATGCGCGCACGATCAACGATCGACGTACGCACCCCGCCGGGATGCACCGTGAGCACGCGCACCGTGCTTGGCGCAAGCTCGTGCATCAGCGCTTCGGAGAATCCCCTGAGTGCGAACTTGCTTGCACTGTAGGCGGACTGACCCGCAGGCGCGACGATGCCAAAGATGCTCGACATGTTGACGATCACGGCGTCAGGTTGCAGGCGAAGGTGGGGCAATGCCATGCGCACGAGTTCGACCGGCGCATGAAAATTGATACGCATGAGCCAGTCGAAATCGTCTGCCCGGATCTCTTCGAAGTCGCCGAACATGGCGACACCGGCATTGTTGACAAGCCCCGCAAGGTGATCGTGTTCGGCAAAAACGGCGGCTTCAAGATCGGTGACGGCGCTGGGCTTGGCGAGATCGACAACGTGAACGGAGACCTTGGCGCCGTAGCGGGCCGCGCCGGCAGCAACGGCCTCAAGCGGTTCGCGATCGCGATCGACGAGGGCGAGATGCGCACCGTTTCGAGCGAGCTCGTCGGCAAGCGCAGCGCCAATGCCGCTTGCTGCGCCGGTGAGTAAAACGCACCGCTTCCGTAGCTGGTATCGCGCCATGATCCTTCCCAATGTGCTGCTGCCTTCGCCGCCACTGTAGCCGATCGGCCCTAGCCAAGGGCCGTTCGCGAGCTTTGCCGATAAAGACCATAATGCCATCCGGTCACAACCCGCCCGACCCCGCCCGATGTCGCAAGCGTGCAGGCCCATGCCGTGACGGCTCGAACGGCGCGCCATCGCCTTTGCGGGACTGCGGGCACCGTCGACATCGGGGAGTCGATGCAGCAGGAGACGATGAGCTTGAGTCTTGCAAACGAACGCATCAGGGTGCTTAGCGCCGGAATCTTCAGCCTCATTCTGGTGATGGGCGTCGCCCGCTTTTCCTACACGCCGCTTTTGCCTCTGATGCTCAAGCAGGCAGGTCTTGGCGCCACCGATGCCGGCTTTCTTGCCGCGATCAACTATCTTGGCTATCTCACGGGCGCAATCATCACCTCGCTTGTCAGCGACGTGAAACTGAAGGATCGCCTCTATCGCGTCGGCCTTCTGGTCGCGATCGTGAGCACGTGGATGATGGGCGCAACGACGAGCCTTCTCGTCTGGGAAATTTCGCGATTCCTGGCCGGTCTTGGCACTGCGGCGGGCATGTTGATGGGAAGCGGATTGGTCTTGAACTGGCTCATGATGCACAACTTTCGCAGCGAGCTTGGCGTGCATTTCTCGGGTGTTGGACTTGGCATTGCCCTGTGTGCCGCTTGCGTCCAGATCATGACCCCCGCGCTCGACTGGCGCCAGCAGTGGTACGTGTTCAGCGCGATTGGCTGCGTGCTTGTCGTCCCGGCGCTGGCCTGGCTTCCGAAGCAAAACGCGCAGGTCAAGCGACCCACGGCGCAGGCGATGCGCGACGCGCCGCCAAGCACACTCTTTTTGAGCATTTTCATGGCCGCCTACTTTTGCGCCGGCATCGGCTATGTCGTCAGCGCGACCTTCATCGTCTCGATCGTCGACGCGTTTCCGGGCATGGCCGGGCACGGCACGCTGGTCTTTCTGATGATCGGACTGGCGGGCGCGCCCTCCTGCGTCGTTTGGGATCTGATTGCAAGAAAGACCGGCGAACTCAACGCCCTGATCATGGCAGCATTGCTGCAGATCATCGGCATTCTCCTGCCGGTTTGGCCGGGCGGGCTGCTCAGCGCACTGGTCGGAGCATTGCTCTTCGGTGGTACCGTCATGGGTCTGGTCAGTCTCGTGTTGACCATGGCGGGT
>CAJCIC010000093.1 GCA_903970185.1 Gammaproteobacteria bacterium | reverse complement strand
CGGCGAGGCCATGCGCTTCAAATCTTCCTGGCTCAGAAACACTGCATGGTTATCGCGTATTGCCGCATCGATCAGTGGCGCTGCAGCCGGCACCGGATTGGCATAGGACACCTTGTCCACGATCTGCGCCTGGGTTTGCGGCTCATAGATGAAATTGATCCACTGATAGGCGGCCTCGACATTTCTTGCATCCTTCGGAATCGCCATGGTGTCAAACAGCAGCACGGCGCCTGAGGACGGCAGAAGAATCTTGATAGTCTGGCCGTTGCCCGACTCCTCGGCGCGCCGCGCCGCGATGCCGATATCGCCGTTCCATCCCATCACGACGCAAAGCGAGCCTTCGGCCAGATCGTTGATATAGCCCGACGAGGAAAAGAGCGAAATATCAGGACGGATCGGCATCAGAAGTTGTTGCGCCTTGGCATAGTCCTCGGGGTCGGTGCTGTAGGGCGATTTGCCCAGGTACTGCAGCGCCGCAGGGAAGATCTCGTCGCCTGAGTCCAGAAGGGAAATGCCGCAGCTCTTGACGCGCTCGGCGTAGCGCGGCACGAAGATCAGGTCCCAGGCGTTCGCGGGCATGGGCAAATCCCCCAATGCCTTTTTCACCTGCTCGACATTGATGCCCACCGTCGTGATGCCCCAAAGCCAGGGCGCCAGATACTGATTGCCCGGGTCGACCGCGTTCAGATTGGCAAGAATCTGCGGATCGAGATTGCGATAGTTGGGAATCTTGGACTTGTCGAGTTTTTGAAACAGGCCGGCCTTGATCTGCAAGGCAGCCCAATGCGACGAGGGCACAACAATGTCATAGCCAGTGTGGCCGGCCAACAGCTTGGCGTGCAGGGTTTCGTTGGCATCGAAGGTGTTGTAGTGCACATCGACGCCCGTTTGCTTCTCGAAATCGGCGACCGTGGTATCGCCAATGTAATCCGACCAGTTATAGACGTTCAGAACCTTGGCGTCGGACGCACGGGACGAACAGGCACTCGTGAGGCCCAGACACGCGGCCAAAGTCAGACCGAGCGCCAGGGTGCGCATCATGCGTGGTGACAACCACGACAGGAAACCATGGCAGTCAGAATGCCCCCATCGCGGTCAACTCCTGCAAAGTCAGATCCAGGCAGCGGCGAATCACACCAATCATGTCGTCGATCTCGCGCGTCGTCATGACAAGCGGTGGGGCGATGATCATGCGATCGCCCACCGCGCGCATCACCACCCCCTGCTCAAAGCAGTGGCGCCGACAGATCATGCCCACTTCGAGCGTCGGATCGAACGCAAGTTTTTTCTGCTTCTCGCTCATTAGCACCAGCCCTGCCACCATGCCGAGCGTCTCGGTGACACCGACGAGGGGATGATCAGCCAGCGCGTGAAAACGTGCGGCAAGATGCGGCCCCAACACATTGGAAACATTCTCCAGAATCTTCTCGTCTTTCATGATGCGAAGATTCTCAAGGGCAATGGCACAGCCCACCGGATGGCCCGAATTGGTATAGCCGTGATTGAATTCGCCGCCCGATTCGATCAGCACCTCGCTCACGCGGTCGCTCACGATCACCCCGCCTAAGGGGAAGTAGCCCGAAGTCACGGCCTTGGCGAAAGTGATGAAGTCGGGACGCACGCCGAAATGCTGGCAGCCAAACCAGGTGCCAAGGCGTCCGAATCCGCAGATCACTTCGTCCGAAATCAAAAGCACGCCGTAGGCGTCGCAGATGCGCTGGATCTCGGGCCAGTAGGTGCGCGGCGGGATGATGACGCCCCCTGCCCCTTGCACCGGCTCGCCAATGAAGGCAGCAACCCGGTCAACGCCAACGGCAAGAATCTTCTCCTCGAGCCAGCCTGCGGCCTTGATGCCAAACTCGTCCTCGGTGAGATCACCGCCAAGCTCGTAAAAATACGGCTGCTCGATATGCACAATGTTCGGAATCGGCAGGCCGCCCTGCGCGTGCATGCCGGCCATGCCGCCCAAGGACGCGCCGGCCATGGTGCTGCCGTGATAGCCGTTGTGCCGGCCGATGATCACGTCGCGTTGGGGCTGACCCAAAAGCTCCCAGTAGCGCCGCACGGCACGCACGATGGTGTCGTTGCCTTCGGAGCCTGAGTTGGCAAAGAACACGCGGCTCATCTGCGGCGGGGCAATCGATGCCAGCTCAGCTGCAAGGCGGGCCGCAGGAATGTTCGAGGTCTGAAAAAAACTGTTGTAAAACGGCAGCGTCATCATCTGCCTGTAGGCCGCGTCGGCGAGCTCGCGCCGGCCATAGCCAAGGGCGACGTTCCAAAGCCCGGACATGCCGTCAAGGATGCGGTTGCCCTCGGCATCGAAGATATAGACGCCTTCGCCGCGCACGATGATGCGCGAGCCGGCCGCCTCGAGTGCCTTGAAATCGGTAAAAGGATGAAGATAGTGGGCCGCGTCCTTGGCCCTGACGGCCTCGAGATCGCCCTTTGTCATGTCCTGTCGTAGAGGTGCGTTCATAAATTGGCGGCCCTGGCAGATCGATGCGTGCTCATCGCCTAGACGTGGAGCAGCAAATGTTCGCGCTCCCAGGGACTGATGACCTTCATGAACTCGGCGTACTCCTCCTCCTTCACGGCCGCATACAAGGTCACGAAGCGCTTGCCGAGGATCTCGTGCAGCGCTTCTGCCGAACGCATTTCGGTGAGCGCCTCGTGCAGGCCGCGCGGCAGCTGAAACGGCGTGTCGTAGGCGCTGCCGCGAAACTCGGGCAGCGGCTCGATCTTGTTGACAAGACCGAGATAGCCGCAGGCGAGCGTGGCTGCGATGGCAACGTAGGGATTGGCGTCGACACCGATGACGCGATTTTCCACGCGTCTTGCCGCGGGTTCCGAATCAGGCACGCGGATACCGACCGTGCGGTTGTCATAGCCCCACTGGATATTGATCGGCGCAGCGCCGTGACGCACGATGCGGCGATAGGAATTGACATAGGGTGCGAAAAAGATCGTCGCTGCCGGCAGATATTGCTGCAGCCCGCCGATGTAGTGCCGAAAGGCGTCAGAGGCGCTGTTGTCGGCATTGGTGAAGATGTTGCGGCCGCTGCTCCTCTCGATGACATTCTGGTGCACGTGCATGGCCGACCCAGGCTCGTTGGCCATCGGCTTGGCCATGAAGGTTGCATACATGTTGTGACGCATCGCCGCCTCGCGCACCGTGCGCTTGAAATAGAACACGCGATCGGCGAGCTTCATCGGGTCGCCATAGACGAAATTGATCTCCATCTGGCCGGCGCCGACCTCGTGGATCAGCGTGTCGACTTCGAGTCCCTGCAGTTCGCAGTAGTCATACAGATCCTCGAAAAGCGGATCGAACTCGTTGACGGCGTCGATGCTGTAGGCCTGCCTGCTGGTCTCGGAGCGACCGCTGCGGCCGATGGGCGGATGCAGGGGAATGTCAGGATCGGTATTGCGCGCGGTCAAATAGAATTCGAGTTCGGGCGCAACCACTGCATCCCAGCCCTCCTTGGCAAACAGCCCCATGACGCGACGCAAGACCGAGCGTGGCGCGAAATCGACCGGGGCGCCATCGAGAAAAAAACAGTCGTGGATGACTTGCGCGGTGGGATCCTCCTGCGTCCAGGGCACAAGGCAGGCGGTCGACGGGTCAGGTCGCAGCACCATGTCAGGATCGTAGTTGGTCAGGATGGCATCGACATCGGGCGAATCGGGATAGTTGCCGGTGACGGTTTGCGACATCACCGCCTGCGGCAGGCGCATGCCCTTGTCCTCGCCGAACTTGTCGCGCGGCAGGATCTTGCCGCGAGGAACGCCAGTCACGTCCGGCACAAGGCATTCGATCTCGGTGACGCGCTGGGCATCGAGCCACTGGGCCATTTCAGCAAAAGTGAAGTTGTCGGGATGGATCATGTGTTTTCCGTTGTGTCGCTAAGCGCGTGATCCGGGCGCTTGAAGGATGGCGCCTTGCCCTCACGACGCGCCTGGCGCTGGCGGCATGCCTCGCCAAACTCGCGAAAGATGGCAATCGACAGCGGGTTGCTGTCAAAACGCCATTCGGGATGCCATTGCACGGCAAGCGCGAAGGTGCGCGCGCCCTCGATGCGAAACGCCTCGATCAGCCCGTCGGGCGCACGCGCCTCGACGATCATGCCGGGGGCCAGGCGGTCAACGCCCTGCCCGTGCAGTGAATTGACCATCGCTTCACTTCTGCCGGCAAGACGCTCAAGCAGGCCGCCTTTTTCGAAATGCACCATGTGGCTCGCCGCGTACTGTTCGTCAAGCGGCGCACTTTCGTCTTCGCGGTGATCATTAAAGCCCGGCACGAAATGGACTTCCTGATGCAGCGTGCCGCCGCAGGCCACGTTGATCTCCTGGCAGCCGCGGCACAAGCCGAGAATCGGGATTTCCCTTGCCACTGCGGCGCGGATCAGGGGCAGCGTCGTGTCATCGCGCGCCGGATCGAGAAAATCCGCAAGGTGTTCGCCAGACAGCTCGGCACCGTAGTGGCTTGGCGCGACGTTCGAAGGCGAGCCGG
>CAJCIC010000092.1 GCA_903970185.1 Gammaproteobacteria bacterium | reverse complement strand
GGCGGGGCCGCTTGCCGGCGTGCGCCATGTCATCGAAGTCGCGCCAGGCGATGCCGACGCCGAGTACGAGCGCTGGCTGGCCGCGCAGTCCGATGCCGATCCGGCCGTCGATGTCACGGGCGAGGACAACTTCTTTATCTGCTATACAAGCGGTGCAACCGGCACCCCGAAGGGCGTCTTGCACCAGCAGCGCCAAAGTGTCGCCCACGCGCCGGTCGTCAACCTGACCTACGAAATCGATGGCGACAGCAAGCTGCTCCTGGTCTATCCGCACAATTCGATCGCCTCGCTCAACATGTTCTACATCCCGGCGTGGCTCGCAGGCGCTGCCGTGGTTTTCACCGACCAGAGGCGTTTTGACGCCGAGCGCTGGCTCGACCTGGTGGCAAGCGAGAAGATCACGCACTGCCATCTGGTGCCGACCATGCTCTTTCGCGTGCTCGAAAGCCCGAAACTTCTGGCGTCGGACCACTCCTCGCTCAAGACCATCGGCTACGGCTCGGCGCCGATGCCCGCCAAGCGCGCCGAGCGCTTGATGGAGGTGTTCGGCAACATCCTGATCCAGGGCTACGGCATGACCGAGATCTCGTCGATTGCCGCGGTCTTGACCAAGCGTGACCATCTGGATGCGATCTCGGGCAACAAGGATTTGCTCTCGTCTTTTGGCCGGCCTGCCTTTGGCACCGAATTGCGTCTTGTCAACGACGAGGGCGAAGACGTTGCCCCAGGCGAAGTCGGCGAAATCGTGTTTCGCGGGCCGCAGGTCATGAGCGGCTACTGGATGGAGCCTGAGAAGACCGCCGAGACCATCAAGGGCGGCTGGCTCTATAGCGGTGACATGGCGCGCGTGGATGACAAGGGCTATCTCTACATGGTCGATCGCAAGAAGGATCTGATCATCAGTGGCGGCGCCAACATTTCGAGCCGCGAGGTCGAAGAAGTCCTGTACTGGCACAAGGCGGTGCGCGAAGCCAGCGTGATTGGCAAGCCCGATGAGCAGTGGGGCGAGTTGCCGCACGCCTTCGTGTCGCTCTTGCCCGGTGCAACGACGACGCCCGAGGAATTGCGGGCGTTTTGCAAGGAGCATCTGGCCGGCTACAAGTGTCCCGATGCCATCGAAATCCTGGATGACCTTCCCAAGAGCGCCCTCGGCAAGATCCTAAAGACCGGGCTGCGCGAGCGTTTCTGGGCCGATCGCAAGCAAAAGGTGAATTAATGAAGCACTACACGACGTTTGAAGTGAACTACGAAGACATCACGTTTGCGCCCCGCGGACACGCCGCCGTGATTACGCTAAATCGCGAGAAGCGCGGCAATTCCTTTCGCCGCCAGACGCTAGACGAGATCATCGATGCGCTCGATCGCGCAGGCGAAGCGCCTGGCGTTCGCAGCGTCGTCATCACCGCGGCCGGCAGCCGCTTTTTTTCCACCGGCGGTGACGTCAACGACTATCACCTGCGCTACGCCGATGACATGATCGGCATGCGCTCCTACGAGCGCGCGCTCGAGCGTGTCTTCTGGGAAATGATCCACTGCCCCAAACCGGTCATCCACCGCATCAACGGCGATGTCGTGGGCGGTGCCAACGCCTTTCACCTTGCCGCCGATTTTGCCGTCATGGCCAAGACCGCCAAGCTGCAGCAGGTCGGCGTTGGCATCGGCAGCGTCGCAGGCTTTGGCCCGACGCAGTGGTGGCCGCAATCGATCTCGGACAAACGCGCGCGCGATGTCCTCATGGCCCTAAAGCCGGTGCCGGCCGAGCTTGCGCTCGAGTGGGGCGTGGTCAATAGCATTGCCTCGACCGAAGAGCTCGATACTGCCGTTGACGAACTCGTCGAGCGCCTCTCGGGGATGTTCCCCGACGCCTTGCGCTATACCAAGGTGGCGTTAAACGCCGCCAAGGAAAACGGCTTTCGCGAGATGACTCAGGCGCGCGAATGGCTGACGCTGCACTTCCCCTCGATGGAATCGCGGGAGGGCTTTGGCGCATTTTTCGAGAAGCGTGCGATCAGCACAAAGGCCAGCTGGGCCGCGGTCGACAGCGGTCACGTGACGGTGGCACCCTATGGCGGCTACAGCGTGCGCTGCGCGGGCTGCGGTGCCGTGGCGCTGCCTGAAGACCACAAGTTTTGCGGCATGTGCGGTGAGGCCCTGCCCGAACGCAAGGCGCATGCATGAGCCACGCCAAGCGCCATTACGTGGTCACGGCCGCTGCCGGGGGCATCGGCTCGTCGCTGGTCAAGCGCCTGCTTGACGAGGGCGCATCGGTTTTTGCCTGCGACATCAGCTCCAAGCGCCTCGCGCTTCTGACCGAGCACAATCCTGAGGCGAAAGAGCGCCTTGCGACGCAAAAGGTCGATACGGCAGAAGCGTCAGGCTGTGTTGCCGTTGCTGCGGCCGCGATCGAGGCCTTTGGCACCATCCATGGCGTGGCCAACATTGCCGGTGGCATCGTTGGCATCGGCGAGGATTTGATCGATCGTCCGATCGAGCGCATCACCGCTGACGAATTCAACGGCACCTTGCGGCTCAATCTTCTGAGCACGTTCTTGATGACCCAGGCCTTGATTGCGCATTTTCGCGGGCGCCACTACGGCAAGGTCGTGAATGTCGCCTCGCTCGCCGCCTTCGGCAATTTCGATCACATGGGCAATGCCGCCTACGATGCCGCCAAGGCCGGCGTCATTGGCCTGACGCAAACGCTTTGCAGAAGTCTTGGGCCCGATGGCATTCGGGTCAATGTCGTCGCGCCGGGCTCGGTCTTTACCGAGCGCGTGCAGGCGGCGTTCAGCAAGGAATTCATCGAGGCCCAGCGTGCACGCATTCCCCTGCACGTCCTGACCGGGCCCAACGACATTGCGAACGCGCTGGCGTTCCTGCTGTCGGATGAGTCAGACCAGATCAGCGGGGAGACGATACGGGTGAGCGGCGGCCTGCGCTGACATGTAGGACATAACGAGAAGGAGACAAACCATGCACGCAGCAATCAAGCGAACCATCGGCATCCGGCGCGGCGCCGGACTCTATCAAGTCATCGCAAGCGCAGTACTGGCGATGGGCACCCTGGCTTTGGCCTTGCCGGCCCAGGCCGACACGGTCAAGGTCGGCGTTCTTCTGAGCTTTAGCGGGCCTGCGGCCGTTTTCGGCCTGCCTGAGCGCGACGCCATCCTTGCCCTGCAAAAGGAAGTGGCGGCAACGCCGATCAACGGCCACACGCTGCAACTGGTGTTTTTCGATGACAAGACCAATCCGACCGAGGCGACACGCGGGGCGACGCAGCTGATCAGCGACGACGGCGTCGTCGCCATCATCGGACCGGGCACAGGCGGCGGCATCCTCGCCGCAGGCCCGATCGCCGAGCGCCTGAAGGTGCCGCTTTTGGCCCCTGCCGGCACGGTGGCGATCACGGACAAGGCCAACAGCTTCGCCCCCTGGATCTTTCGCGTCGCGATCAATGACCAGGTCGGGGTCAAGACCTTGCTTGGCGGTGCCGTGAAAAACGGCGCGAAGCGCGTCGGTGTTTTCTATCAGGAGGACGCCTACGGCAAGTTTGGCAACGACTATGCGCAAAAGCTCGCGGGCGAGCTCGGCTTTGAAGTCGTCGAATCGGTCAGCGCACCCTATACCGCCACCGATCTCACCGCGGATGCGACCAAATTGCGCAATGCCAACGTCGACACCGTTTTCATGCAGGTGTCGATCTCATCGCTTGGCGCGAGTTTTCTGAAGGCAGCGCAACAGGTCGGATTGAAGGCCCAGATCTACGCCAACAGCGGCCTGTCGCAAAAGAGCTTCATCGATGCCGCCGGCCCCCTGGGCGATGGCGTGCATGTGCTAAGCATCGGCAATCTGCCTTACGATCCGACGCCGCCCGAGCAGAAGCTTGCCGCCATTCTGGAAAAAAATGGCGAACACCCGCAGGGCTGGGGCGAAGTGGTCGGCTCCAATGGCCTCATGGCGGTGGTCGCTGCGCTCAAGAAAATCAACGGTCCGGTGACCGGCGAGAACATGCGCGCGACGCTTGAGACCCTGTGCGGCTTTGACACCCTGTCGATGGGCCGGGCCTGCTTCTCAAAGGACCTGCACGATGGCTGGCTTGACGATGCGCTCGTCGTGACGACGATTCACGACGGCAAGTTCCGCTCGCATTAAGCGCTGAGCGCCGTGATCGAGTACATCCTCCGCGGTCTTCTGAACGGGGCGGTGTACGCCCTTTTGGCCTTGCCGATGAGCCTCTTGTTTTCAACCGCAGGCACCATCGACTTTGCGGTTGGCGGCTACGCGCTCCTTGCAGCCGCAGTGGCGAGCACGGTTTCAGGGCCGCTTGGCCTTGCCGCCGGACTTTCCGCTGGCGTTGCCGCCTCGGCCATCATGGCGCTTGTGTTTGCACTTCTAAAACGTGCCGGTGAGGCCGGTATTCGCATCGCGCTTGCAAGCTTCGGGCTTTCGGTTGCCCTCTCGTCGTTTGTCTTGCTGGTGTGGGGCACGCAACCTTTTGTGCGCAGCACGTATTCGACTTTCCTTGAGGTCTTCGGGCTGCGCGTGAGCCCGCAAGGCCTCATCAACCTCGTCATCGCCCTGGTCCTGGTGGGGGGCGTGCAGCTGCTTTTGCTTCGAACCGGGCTTGGACGCATGCTGCGCGCGGCAGCGGCAAGTCCGCTTGCAGCCGAGCTTGCCGGCATCGCCGTCTTGCCGCTGCAGTGCGCAACCGTGCTTGCCGGGGGCCTTCTGTCTGGCGTTGCCGGTCTCTTGATTGTCTATAGCTCCGGGCTCGATTTCACGGCGTCCCTCAGCCTGACCTTTATCGGATTTGCCGCGGCCATCGTGTTTGGCATAAAAAGCCCGATCAGAAGCCTTCTGGGGGGCTTTGCGATTGGCATCATCGAGGCCTTGAGCGCGGGCTATACCAGCGGCCTCGTGACCGCGATGGTGCCCGCAGTGTGCATCCTGGTGTTTCTCATCGCAGCGCAGCTTCTCGCGCCCAATTACACGGGCGATCGTCCTTGATCCGGCGCCTGCCCAGAAACAGCCTGGTGATGGCGGTCATCGCCCTCGTCATCTGCAGCCTCGCGCCGCTCAAAGCCTCGTGGCTTGACTTCGCCGTCATGGCCGGCATCTTCTCGCTGATTTCGCTCTCGGCAGGATTGAGTTACGGCCAGGCCGGCATTCTGTCGATGGCGCAAGGCGCATTTGCCGCCGTCGGGGCCTATGTCACGGCGTTTTTTGGCACCAGGCTCGGATGGCCGACGCTGCCCGTGCTCGCACTCGCACTGATTCTGCCTGCGCTTTTGGCGTATTGCGTTGCGCGCGGTGTCACGCGCATGGCACCGCTTGCCACCGCACTGGCCAGCCTTGCGCTTGCCAACCTGGTTGAGATCATCGCGAAGAGCTGGGACAGCGTCACCGGCGGCTACATCGGCATCGCCGGCATTGCGCCGGTGCCGGGTTTCGCCCGGCCCGCGCTTTTCAACATTCTGGTGTGGTCCTTCGTCGTGATTGCGATCATCGTCTATGAAAGCGTCATGCAGTCGGCGCATGGCCGCGCGCTTAACGTCGTTCGCCACGACCGCACGCGCGCGATTGCCGATGGCGTCGCTGTGGCACCGCTTTTAAGTTCGATGCTTGCGCTGTCTGCGGCGATGGCAGGCGCTGCGGGCTGGCTCTACGTGCATTACGTGACCTATATCAGTCCGCAGTCGCTCGATACCGGCGTCTCGATCTCGGCGCTTCTGATGGCCGTGGTCGGCGGTGCCTCCTACATCCTCGGGCCCGTGCTGGGCACGGTGCTGCTGAGTCTTCTGGTGAAATTTCTGCCTGCAGCAGAAGCGCAGGGTCTTTTCTACGGCGGCGCGCTCGTCATCATCCTGGTTGTCGCACGCAACGGCATTCTTGGCGGTCTTGAGCGCTTTCGGCCGAGAAGCGACGAAGAGAGAGCGCCGCACGTTCCTCACGTGCCGGCAGAAGCTCGCGCCACATCGTCCGCTCGATCGCAGCACGAGGAGCCCAAGCGCGATGCCGTGCCGCTCTCGTCTGAGCCGGGGGCGCCATGACCCGCGGCCTTCTCGTGCGGGGCATTGACGTCGCCTTCGGTGGCGTTGCGGCGCTCGCCGGTGCCGGGATTGAGGTCCGGCCGGGCCGCGTCAGCGGGCTCATCGGTCGCAATGGTTCAGGCAAGAGCACGCTCTTTAACTGCATCACCGGTTTTGTCGTGCCGGTGAATGGCCAGGTGATGCTCGATGGCCTTGACATCACGCGGCGCGCACCGCATCAGATCGTCAGAGAGGGCATCGCCCGGACCTTCCAGACACCCCGCGTTGACTTTCGCATGACCGTGCGCGAAGCCGTGCTGTGCGGCACCTATGCGACGGTCGCGCACGGCTTTATCGCCAGCGCCTTGAAGCTTCCGCGCGCGCGCCTGGCCGAACGTAACTGCGCAAGGGCCACCGACGAGCTGCTTGATCGCATGGGCCTTGCCCACGAAGCGGGCCGCCCCCTGGCAACGCTGTCGATGGGGCGCCTGCGCATGGTTGATGTCGCCCGGGCGCTTGCTGCCGGAGCGCGCTACCTGCTTCTTGACGAGCCGGCTGCAGGCATCAGCAGGGAAGAGCAGGTCACGCTTGCGCGTGAAGTCCGAAAGCTCGCGGCATGCGGCATTGGCGTACTGCTCGTCGAGCACAATTTCTCGCTCATCAGGCAGCTATGCGATCGCATCACGGTGCTCGATGGCGGCCGCGTGCTGCTTGAGGGCGACACAGAAAGCGTGATGCGCGATGAGCGTGTGGTCCTGGCCTATCTCGGCACACGCCATGGCGAGGAGCCGCCGTCATGAGCGCGCTCGCGGTTGTCGATCTGCATGCCGGTTACGGAAAAATCGACGTCTGCCGCTCGATTTCACTATCGATCGAGGACGGCGAGTGCCTGGCGCTTCTGGGTCCGAACGGCGCAGGCAAGAGTACGCTTTTGGGGGCACTTGCCGGTGTTGTCGAGGGCAAGGGCGAAATCACGCTGTCAGGCCGAAGGCTCGATGGCCTGCGCGCGCGCGCGCGGGCGCGCGCGGGGCTTGCGCTCGTTCCCGAAGGACGGCGCAATCTCTTTGCGCCAATGACGGTCAGGGACAACCTGCTGCTGGGCTTGCGCCTTCTGCCCTCTGCGGAGCGCGATCAGACCTATCTCTGGCTGCTTTCGCTGTTTCCGATCCTGGCCAAGCGCGAGCAGCAGGGCGCAGGGCTTCTTTCCGGGGGCGAGCAGCAGATGCTGGCGCTTGCCGTGGCGCTCTCAAGAAAACCCAAGCTCGTGCTGCTTGATGAACCGTCGCAGGGCCTGGCCCCGGTGATCCTCGATCAGCTGGTTGAAAACATCAGGGCCTTGCGATCGATGGGCCTGACGGTATTGCTCGCCGAGCAGAACCAGCGCTTTGCCGCTGCGCTCGCGGATCGCTCGATCGTGCTTTGCGATGGCGAGCTGATCGAAGGCGGCATGGCCGCGCTCGCCGATAGCGTTCTTGCCAACGTTTTGCCCCCATGACGGGATGCCCATGACTTTAGTATCTGCTGCAGATTCTTCCAGGCCGCCACCGCTTGCCGGCATTCGCGTCATCGAATTCACGCACATGGTGGCCGGTCCCGCCTGCGGCCAGGTGCTGGCCGATTTTGGTGCGGAAGTGACCAAGGTCGAGCCGCCCCAAGGCGATGTGACGCGACGGCTCGGGCCGATGGTGGGCAGTCTGTCGGCGCTTTATGCCTCGACCAACCGCGGCAAGACGGCGGTGTGCCTGGACTTGCAGCTCGAATCCGACGCAAAACGCGCACGCCAACTGGCGCTCGAAGCCGACGTTGTGATTGCCAACGTCGATCGGCGCATGCTCGAGCGCGCCCATCTCGATGCGGCCTCGCTTCGCGCTGAAAACCCGCGCCTGATTTTTGTCGAGGTCACGGGCTTTGGTCCGGGCGGCCCTCCGGGCACCGACGGGCTGGCGCAGGCGGCAATGGGGCTCATGGCCCTGTCTGGCGCCAGGGACGGTCCAGGCTATCGCACAGGGCCGTCGGTGGTTGATATCTCAACGGGCGTGTGGGCCGCGCTGGGCACGCTTGCCGCCTTGGAGAACCGGCGCCGCACCGGGCTTGGCGATCATGTCCAGACCTCGCTCTCTGACGTCTGTCTCTATATGCAGTATTCGCACCTCGGCATGTATGCGGCAGCGCCTGCCGAGGTCTACCGCAATGGCAATCATTCGCTCGTGTCGTGCACGCCGGTGTTCGCCGCAGCCGATGGCCGTGTCATCCTGACGCTCTTGAACGCGCGCCACTGGCGCGCCTTCTGCGAGGTGCTGGACGAGCCGGGATTGATCGACGCCGCCGAATTTGCAAGCGATGCGCTGCGTTCGCAAAATCAGTCGCTGCTCGAGCGACGTCTCGCGCCGGTGTTTGCCAGCGCCACGCGCGAAAGCTGGGTGAGCCGCATGCGCGCAGCGCGCGTGCCCTGCGCGCCTGAGCGGGGCTATGGCGAAGTCATCGACGATGTCGAGCTGCGAAGGCGCGGCATGGTGTTTACGCTTCCTGTCGATGAGGGCGAGGCGCTGCAGGTGCGCATGCCGCTTGAATTCGAGACGACCGCTCGCGCGCCCGCGCGTGCGGCACCAACGATGATGCAAAAGGAAGTGCAGGAAGACGTGCAGGAAGCAGTGCACGAAGTCGCGCAACAGAAAGGCGATGTGACTGGAGTTGGCCGCAATGGGTGACCGAGTGAGCAATCGACGGTGCGATCTGCCATGAGCGGTTTGCCGTGAGCGATCTGCCGTGAGCGACCCGATGCGCTTTGCGCTGTCTGAGGCCGAACGCCAGGGCTTTGGCGCAGTGCGCGCGATCGTTGGCGCCCGCGTTGGCGCAGCGGGCCTTCATCAGGGTGCGCCGCTTGCAAAGGAAGAGTTGCAGGCGCTTTTCCTGGCGCTTGCACCCTTGGGCTATCTCGGCTCGACGCTTGCCAGGGCCGATGGCGGACACGCGCTCTCGCCGCTCGCCTTTGGCGCACTGGTCGAAGCGCTTGCACCCGAATACACCTTGCTTGGCAACCATAGCGTGCAGCGCTATCTCGCAGCGTTTGGTAGTGACGCGCAAAAGCGTGCCTACCTGCCATCCCTTCTTGATGGCTCAGGCATTGGCGCGATTGCCATTACCGAGCGTGATGCCGGCTCGGATCTCGCCGCTCTGGCTACGACCGCAACGCCAAAGGGCAATGTCTATGTCATCGATGGCGAGAAGACCTGGGTGACGCATGGACTTGTCGCCTCGCTTTTTGTCGTGCTGGTGCGCTCGCCCGCGGGACTCACCCGCTTTCTCATTGGCGCCGATACGCCAGGCCTCTCGCTAAGTGCCATGCATCCGATCGGTCTTTGCCATCTGAGCTTCGCACGCCTGCGCTTTGAGCACTGCGAAGTGCCGGCAAGTGCGCGCCTTGGAGGAGACGGCGAAGGGGCCGCCGGTGCCAAGAGCGCGTTTCCGCTTGCGCGTGTTCTGGCCGGCCTGCAAGCGCTTCGTTTAGCCGAGTCGGCCATCGAGAACGCCATGGCCTACGCGCGCGAGCGAAAAATTCTCGGCGCAGCACTTGATCGCCGAGAAATTGTCCAGGACGGCCTGGCCCGGCTCTTGACCGAGCATGCGGCGCTGCGCCTTCTTGCCTATCGCAGCCTGTGCGCACTTGAAGCCGATGGCGCGCTCGGCACGGCCGCAGGCCTTAAGGCGGCTGCGGCCGATCTTGCGCTCAAGGCCTGCCGCTTTTGTGCCGAACTGCAGGGCTCGGACGCACTCGATACGCATGCGCGCATCCATGCGCTTGAGCGCGATGCGCGCATGATGGCCGTAGTTGACGGGACCTCGGTGCTCAACCGCCTTGTGCTCGGACGCCGCCCGAGCCTTTTCCGGTCCACTGATTAATAATGAAACTGATAACGAAACAGATAGCGAAACCATGCCCCACATCATCTTTATCCAGCCTGACGGCAGTGTCCAGGAAGTCCCGGCGGTCTCCGGTGAATCGGTGATGCAAGCCGCAATCAATGCGCTTGTGCCTGGCATCGTTGCCGATTGCGGCGGCGCCTGCACCTGTGCCACATGCCACGCCTACGTCGATGGCAACTGGATCGACAAGGTACCCAGGGCGCTAGAGGGCGAGCGCGAGATGGTCGATGATGGCTGCCTGCATGCGCTGCCTGAGAGCCGGCTGACCTGCCAGATCACAATGACCGACGAGCTCGATGGCCTCGTGATGCGCCTGCCCCCCGAATAGCCCGAAGCACCTCTAAACGGCGCTGACGCGCCCGTGTTCGCCTCGTTTTCTGGTTTTCTGGCTATATCGTCTTATCAGGACGGGCGCGCGGGCCTGGACCAGTCGTGAGCATGAACGCGACCTTGATGGCTGGCGAGCTCGCGCAGCGCATCCGGCACGGCAAAGCGCGCACCGAAGAGTGCGGCATTGCCATCGCAGCGCTTGACGAACTCGGGTGTGCCCTGGGTATCGATGTAGGCGAGCGGCCCTCCCGTCCAGCGCGCGAAGTTCCAGCCGAGCACGGCGCCAAGATCGCCGTCGCCAGGCGCCGTGATCACGCCTTCGTCAAGGCAGCGCACGGCTTCGAGCGCCTGGACATCGAGAAGACGCAGGGCCAGTGCGGCGATGTCGGGTTCGATTTCAGGCGGCTTGCTGACGAGACTTGCGATGCCGGGCCAAAGCGCTCGCTTGCCGTCCTCGTCATAGTCGTAAAAGCCGCGCCTGGCCTTGCGGCCTGGTCGGCCGAGCTCGCCGACCATGGTGGCAAGGAGCGCCTGGCCTGGCGTGGGGGCTTCGCTTGTGCCGGCCTCGCGCCGGTTTTCGGTCACGATCTGGTGAATCAGATCGAGCGCGACCGAGTCTGACAGGAAGAGCGGCGAGAGCGGCATTCCGCTTGCCGTACCGGCCGCTTCGACCGCAGCCGGCGGGATACCGGCAGCCAGCATCTCGAAGGCTTCGAGCTGGTAGGTCATGATGACGCGGCTCGTATAGAAGCCGCGATGATCGTTGACGATGATCGGTGTCTTGCCAAGCGCACGGGCGAAATCGAGCGCATGGGCGAGTGTCTCGGCGCTGGTTTGTTTGCCGCAGATGACTTCCAGTAGCGGCATGCGCGGCACCGGCGAGAAAAAATGCAGGCCGATGAAGTGTGCGGGCCGGATCGACGCCTTTGCCAGTCGCGAGATCGGTAGCGTCGAGGTGTTGGTGGCAAAAAGCGCATTCGATGCCAGCCTGGCTTCGGCATGCCGGGTCGCCTCGGCCTTGATCGCCGCATCTTCGAATACCGCCTCGACGACGATGTCGCAGCCCTTGAGATCGTCAAAGTCCAGCGTGGGGTGAATCCGCGCCAGCCACGCCTTACCTTCGTCTGCGCTTTCGCGCTCGCCCTTCAGTGCGGACTGGGCTTCGCGATGAAGCGCTGCCATGCCGCGATCAAGTGCCGCCTGATCACGATCGAGCAGGACCACGTCGCTGCCACTGCGCGCGGCAACGCAGGCAATGCCCGCTCCCATCAGGCCCGCGCCGAGAACGCCCACATGCTGAAAACGCCGCTCGGAAAAACCGAGCGGGCGCCGTGCGAGCTGGTTGGCGCGCGACAGCGCACCGTGAAATGTCGCGACCATGGCGCGCGAGATCGAGCCTAGCGCAGCGCTTGCAAAGCGCCTGGCTGCGCGCTCGTTCTGGATCTCTGCACCCTCGCGCGCATCAAGCAGGGCGTCGTAGACGGCACGGGCAATCGGCTGCTCGCGCTCGCCCAGCGGTTGCGCCAGATCGGCTTGCGCCAGATCAAAGGCGAGCGTCGCCGCTTTCGCACCTGCACTTGACGCTTCGCGACGCGCAGAGGCGATCGCGCGGGGCATGAGTTGATCGGCAGCGACCAGTTCATTGGCCAGCTGCATCGCAAGGCAGTTCGATGGCGTGCACTCGCGGCCATCGGTGAGAAGCGCAAACGCCAGCTCTGCGCCGATTATTTGCTGCATGCGCCTTGCTGCGTTCAGAAACGGCGGCAGCGCAAAGCGTGCAAGCGAGAACGACACGCGCAGCGCCGGCGTATTGGCGATGACCACGCGCTGGCAGGCGAGCGCAAGCTCGGCCGCAGGACCACTGAGGCTGCCGCCAATGGCTGCGATGACAGGTTTTTCCGAATTCGAGATGCGCTCGGAAAGATCGAAGGCGTCCCTTGCAAACGCTTCGAGCTCGCGCTTTTCTGCAGCCATGAACCAGTCCATATCGAGCTCCCAGCTCGCCTTTCCACCGAGAGGCAGGACCATGGCCAGAACGCTCTCGTTAGCCAGGGCAGCACCAAGGGCCTCTGACAGGAGGGCTAGGCTTTTGGGCGAGAACTGAGCGAGCGCCTCGCAGGCAAGGATGCAGATGCCCGCGGGATCATCAGATGCGCTGCCTGGCCAGTGGGGCCTGTCGTTCATGTCGAATTTCTCAAAGGAGGTGTGGGGCGATCAGATGCCAAGGTATGCGCTGCGTACGCGATCGTTCTCTTTGAGTTCGGCAGGGCTGCCGGCGAGAACCAGGCTGCCGTTTTCGATGACGAACGCGCGCTCGGCAAGGCTGAACACGAACGCCGTGTTCTGCTCGACAAGCAAAATGGAAATGCCGCGGTGATGAAGCGCAAGGATGATGTCTGACAGGTGCAGGACCATCTTCGGTGACAGACCCAGGCACGGCTCATCGATCAGCAGGTAGCGCGGCTCGGCCATTAACGCCCGGGCAATCGCAAGCATCTGCTGCTCGCCACCGCTCAAGGTCCCGGCGCGCTGCTGGGCGCGTTGCCTGAGCAGGGGGAACTGGACCATCTGCGCTTCGATGCGCTCCTTGACGATCGCGCGCTTGAGCAGAAAGCCACCGAGTTCGAGATTCTCAAGCACTGTCATGTCGGCAAAGAGCTTTCGGCCCTGGGCGACCTGCACGACGCCGCGCCGGACAATGTTCGCCGTGTCGCTGCCCAGCGGGGCGCCATCTAGCGAGATGGTGCCGCTGCGACTGATGAGCCCCGAAATGGCATTGAGCGTGCTGGTCTTGCCAGCGCCATTGGCGCCAACCAGCCCCACCACCTGGTTCTTGCCGATCGAAAGCGACAGGTCGCGCACGGCCAAGACGTGGCCGTAGTGAACAAAAAGATGGGCGACTTCAAGCATCGGCGCGTTGCCCCAGGTAGGCTTCGATCACCTGCGGCTCGCGCGTCACGTCTTCAGGCAGGCCATCGGCAATCAGGCTGCCGGCATCGAGCACGAGGGCGCGCCTGACAAGCCCCATCAGGAACTTCAGGTTGTGCTCGATGACAAGCACCGTCGCCCCCGCGCCATGGGCGTAGAGCACGATGCGGCGCAGGTTGGCGACTTCTTCCGAACTCAGGCCCGCGGCCGGTTCATCGAGCAACAGGAGCTTGGCGCCGGCCTTCATCGCCATGGCAATGCCAAGCTCGCGCAATGTGCCGCTGGGCAGTGAGCCGGCAAGCTCGTGCTCGAAGGCGGTAAGGCCAAATTCAACCAGCGGGTCTGCGATCAGCACCGGCCGCTTGCCATGGCTTTGTTCCCGCAGGTGGTTGGCTACGCGCAGGCATTCGCCAACCGTGAGCTTGGGAAAAACGCGTGCCCCCTGGAAGGTGCGCACGAGCCCCAGTCGCGCCAGATGATGCGGCTTCATGCCGGTGATGTCGCGGTTTTCGAACGAGACGCGGCCCACCGTCGGCCTGACGTAGCCGCTAACGACATTGAAGAGCGTCGTCTTGCCCGCGCCGTTGGGGCCGATCAGGCCGGCCAGTTCGCCTTCGGTGATCGATAGCGACACGTCACGCAGCGCCGTCAGGCCGCCAAAGGCCACCGTGACCTGGCTGACTTCGAGCATGCTCATCGCTTCACCCGAAAGCGCGCGCGCGCTTCGCCAGCGATGCCCTTTGGCATGAAAAGCACGACGAGTACGATCACAACCCCGAGCGAGACCAGGCGGTAGAGCCTTGCGACATGAAAGAATTCGGGCAGCCCGAAAAAGATCAGCGTGCCAATCACAGGACCGGGCAGCGTGCCCACGCCGCCCACGATCAGAATGCCAATCAGTGCGATCACCTCCTGGGCGTTAAGCAGCTCGGGCGAGATGAAGCTCATGAAGGGCGCGTAGAAGGTGCCGGCAAGCGCTGCCAGGACCGCGCTTGAAATGAAGGCGAGAAGCTTGTGGCCAAGGACATTGATGCCAAGAAACGCCGCCAGCGTCTCGTCTTCGCGAATGGCCACGAGCGCGCGGCCAAAGCGGCTTCTGATCAGCACGGCGACGGCAACAAGGCTGATGACAAAGATCGACAGTGCAACGCCATACATCGCGCGCGTTGACGACAGGTCGATGCCGGCGAGCGGCGGCAGGGAAAAGCCCACGCGCAGGCCCATCGGGCCACCGGTCATGTCGTTCCAGTTGGCGGCCAGGAGCCGTGCCAGTTCACCAAAGGCAAAGGTCAGAAGCGCAAAGTGGATGCCACCGGTATAGCGCAGCGCCGGATAGCCGATGAGGGCCGCAATGACGGCCGCCAGGGCGAGCGCAATCAGCGTGGCGAGCCAGAAGTTCACGCCGTAGGTCGCAACCAGGATCGACGCGGCATAGGCGCCAAAGCCGAAGAAGGCGGCGTGCGCGAGCGCAAACTGGCCGGCGTAGCCCACGATCAGATTGAGCGAGGTCGCAAGCGCCGCCTCGATTGCAATCAGGGTACCCAGATAAATCAGAAACCGCGAGCCGACGAAATAAGGCACGCCCGCAAGCAGCACGATCGCGCCCCAGAACAGCGGCGCGCCAACGAGCGCGATCAGGTTTCGCGCGCGCGCCTTCACACGCGTGCCTTGCCGCGTGCGCCAAAAAGACCCTGCGGAAAGCACAAGAGACAGACGATCATCAGGATGAAGCCGTAGCCGTCACGAAACGATGCAGACAGGTAGCGCGAGCCAAAACTTTCCGCGAGGCCAAGCAGCACGCCCGCGGCGACAGCGCCTGGCACGCTGCCCAGGCCGCCGAGCACGGTCAGAATGAACCCCTTCATCAAGGGCTCGCCCGCCATGTAGGGGTTGATCGAAAAGAGGCTCGCATACATGGCCCCTGCCGCTCCTGCCATGGCGCTGCCAAGCGCGAAGACCACGGCACCGACGCGATCGGTGCGCAAGCCGACGAGGGCGGCACCGGTGCGACTCTGGCCGACAGCGCGCACCGCCTTGCCCCAGCGCGTCTTTTTCAGGAACAGGTAGAAAGCGCCAACCAGGAAGGCGACAATGACGAGCACGACAAAGCGCTGCGCGGGAAGATTCAGCCCGGCGATCTCGATCGTGCCTGGAAAAGGCGCATCGATCGTGCGCGGATTGGGCGAGAAGGCCGCAGCGGCCACGTTCTCGATGATCATGATCAGGCCGAGCGATACGGTCAAGCCTGCCATGTGGTCATTGGCGACGCGACGGAAGATGACGCGCTCGAGCACCACGGCAAAAAGCGCCATCGAGGCCATTGCAGCGAGGATCGCAGGCGCAAAGCCCCAGCCGGCGGAAACACAGAAGAACGCCACGTAGGCGCCCAGCATGACCATCTGGCCATGGGCGAAATTGAGTACGCCAAGAATGCCGAAGACAAGCGTGATGCCAATGGCAACGCTGGTGTAGAGGCCTCCGACCATGAGGCCATCAAGAAAGGTTTGCGTAATATCGGCGAGCATGGCGTCGCGCTACCCAAAGTGAGGAAAAAAATGCAACTGCACGACTTCGATGAAAAGCCAAGCGGCCAGGAAAGAGGCCACCGCCGTGGCG
>CAJCIC010000091.1 GCA_903970185.1 Gammaproteobacteria bacterium | reverse complement strand
CGAACAGATCGTCTGCGGCGCTCTCGACCAGCGATTCCGCCTTTTCGCCGGTCAGGGCAATCATGCGCAGGGCATGAGTCGCCGGATCGTCGCGCAGGGCACGAGCGACCTGAAAACCGTTAAGACCAGGCATGCGGATGTCGACCACGGCGCAATCGGGGGCAAAACGCTCCGCCTTCTCAAACGCGGATCGGCCGTCGTAGGCGGTCTCGGTTTGGTGACCGTTCAAGGTGAGAAAGGCAGACAGCGCATCTGCTGTTTCGTGGTTATCGTCGACGACTAGAATCCGCATGATCGATTCGCTCGTAGTGGGGGTGTAACACCCTTTCAGCACGCGTCGTGCCACCCATGTTGCAGCGCATCGCTGCGTCTTGCAGGGGCTAGCGGTCGATTCTTCGCATCGCCTCGCGCAAGAGGTTCATGTTGCGCTTGAAGTTGGTGCAGGCATCGCACGCCGCTAGGTGCAGGCGTACCCGAAAACGGGTCAACCAGGGCAACTGGCGGTCATAGGACTCGGCAACCAGGCGATGGACTTCGTGACAGGATTTAAGCATCAGGATGGGGGTGATGCAGCATGGTCGAACCAGTTCAGGTTCAGGCATTCGCGAAGCCGCATGCGCGCCCGGTACAACATGACCCAGCAATTAGACGAGGAAATCGCCAATTCCTTACAGATTTCCTCGGTCTCTAACTCAAGCCATTCCCGCATCATGAAAACCCGGCCGATCGAGGCCGGCAGCTTGTCGACGCAGAGCTGCAAGATTTCGAAGAACTCGCGGCGCTCCAACAGTGCGTTGGGGTCGCCCCAGTCCTGCGGCGGACTGCGCCAGTGACCGTCCGGCAAGAACAGCGCATCGAAAGCGTCGTCGTCGCTTTCGCCCTCCAGGGCAGTCACCTGGACTTCCCGCTTAATCAGGCGCAACTGGTCGATGATCTTGTGCTTGAGGATGCCGATCACGTAGGTCTTGAGCGACGAGCGTCCCGAAAAGGCCTGGGGTTTTTCGAGCACCGCGATCAGGGTCTCAGAGACGGCGTCTTCGGCCAGCTGGTCGTGGCGCAACTGCAACTGAGCAAAGCGCAGCAGGGAGCTGCGCATCTGAGCCAGGGCCTCGCCGAGATCGTCGGGTGTCGTTTCCACCACGCGCAATCTATCCGCTCAACCCAAGCTTCGCAAGCCAGGGTCCCAACTTTGTGCGCTTGGGATATAAAATGCGGCACCGCCACACGACGAAGCGCGCCATGACTGCCATCCCAGAGACCCCGGAAATGTCTGCCGCGGTCAAAGCCAACATCCTTTCGGAAGCTCTGCCATACATCCGAAAGTTTCACGGCAAGACGATTGTTGTGAAGTACGGGGGCAACGCCATGACCGACGTCACCCTGCAAGCGGCTTTTGCGCACGACGTCGTGATGCTGAAACTGATCGGCATGAATCCTGTGGTGGTTCACGGCGGCGGCCCGCAAATCGATGAGGCCCTCAAAAAGCTCGGCAAGAAGGGCGAGTTCATCCAGGGTATGCGCGTGACCGACGAAGAAACTATGGAAGTGGTCGAATGGGTTCTCGGTGGTGAGGTCCAGCAAGACATCGTCGGCCTCATCAACGCTGCGGGCGGTCAGGCGGTCGGGCTGACCGGGCGCGACGGTGGCCTGATCCGCGCGCGCAAGCTGCGCGTGCAGGACATCAACAACCCGAAAGTCTTTTACGACGTCGGTCAGGTTGGCGAAATCGAATCGATCAACCCGGCGGTGGTCAAGGCCTTGCAGGATGACGCCTTCATTCCGGTCATCTCCCCGATCGGTTTTGGCGAGAACAACGAGAGCTACAACATCAATGCCGATCTGGTCGCAGGCAAGCTCGCGGAGATCCTCAAGGCCGAAAAGCTGGTGCTGCTGACCAATACGCCAGGTGTTCTGGACAAGTCGGGCCATCTGTTGACGGGGCTGACGGCCAAAGCCATCGACGAGCTGTTCGCCGACGGCACGATTTCAGGCGGCATGCTGCCCAAGATCTCATCGGCGCTTGAAGCGGCACGCAGCGGCGTGAACGCCGTGCACATCATCGACGGGCGAGTGCCGCATTGCCTGCTGCTTGAGATCCTGACCTCGCAAGGGGTCGGAACCATGATCCGTAGCCATTAGGCAGGCGCTTGGGACCGGTCTGGTTTTTTGATCTCGACAACACCTTGCATGATGCGTCGTGGCGTATATTTGGCATGCTCGACAAGACCATCAACGCCTACATCGGCGCCCAGCTCAAGATCGAAGAGAGCGATGCTAATCACCTCCGACGCAACTACTGGTTGCGTTACGGCGCGACCATCTCGGGCCTCGTGCGCCATCACGCGATCCGGCTTGAACATTACGTCGAGGAAACGCATCAATTCATCCATGACGATGACATCTTGCAATGGACGCGCAGCGAAGGCGCACTGTCGGCCTCGCTCGCGCGTTTGCCCGGACGCAAAATCCTTCTGACCAATGCCCCGGCGCGCTACGCCAGGCGTGTGCTGAGCGGATTGAAGATCGCCAGACATTTCGACAAGACCATCTCGATCGAAGACATGCAGTATCACGGGCAGCTGCGACCCAAGCCTTCCCGCGCCCTGTTGCGCAGGCTGACGGCCGCCGAAGGAATCGCGTCAAGTCAAGCGATTCTGGTTGAAGACACGCTGGCGAACCTCAAAAGTGCCCGTGCTGAGGGATGGCGGACGGTCCATGTAGCGAGTTTCCCGAACAAAGAGGGGAAAGCTCGAATTTCGCGCGCGTCCTTCGTCGACCTTCAAGTAAAATCAATTGCACAGCTTGCTCAACGCCACCGCCTGGTCTACCCCGATGCCCAACGATAGTGCCCCTGTAGTCGCCCCCTCGGTCATCGATACACCTCGCGCCACGCGCCGCCCCGGAGAGCGTCGTCTGCAGATTCTGCAGACCCTCGCGCAAATGCTGGAAGAGCCGCGCGGTGAGCGTATCACCACAGCGGCTCTGGCGAAGCGTCTGGACGTCTCGGAAGCCGCGCTGTATCGGCACTTCGCGAGCAAGGCCCAGATGTTTGAAGGTCTGATCGAATTCATTGAAGAGACCGTGTTCGGCCTGATCAACCAGATCACCGGTTCCGAGGAAGCCGGCCTCAAGCAGGCCCACAAGATCGTGTCGATGCTGCTCAACTTCGCCCAGACCAATCGTGGCATGACGCGTGTTTTGATCGGCGATGCGCTGGTGGTTGAAGACGAACGCTTGCAAGATCGCATGAACAAGATGATGGATCGGCTGGAAGCGTCGCTGCGTCAAAGCTTCAAACTCGGTGTGGCACAACAAGCCTATGACGCAGGTGACGATGTCGCGGCACGCGCCAATGCTGTGATGGCCTTCGTCATGGGGCGCTGGGTCCGCTTTGCCAAGAGCGGTTTTAAGAAGCTGCCGCTCGAGTTCTACGACGCACAGGCCCTGTTGCTGTTGAGCTGAATCGGCGCCCAAGAAGGCCTTTCACTTCAAGCTGTGACCCAGGCGTTTAGCTGCAGCTTCGAGCCGGTTTGCGGTTTTCGCGTACGCGCTCCACGGATCTTTTTTTCGTTTCGCAAGAAAGGG
>CAJCIC010000090.1 GCA_903970185.1 Gammaproteobacteria bacterium | reverse complement strand
GTTGGGTGGCCGCCTCCAGCGCGGCCAGAGCGGCGTCTGAGAGCAGTGCGTCAACCGCGTTAAAACTATGGCCGCAAAGGCCACAGCGGACCATGCCGCCCTTGGCGCTGATCTGTGCTTCGGTGAGACGAAATACCGTCTCGCACCACGGGCAGCGCGCAGCCAGACTCACGCCGGTACCCGTCCGCAAAGGCATGCCCAGTCGTCAGAGATTTGCCAGACCTCAAGGGGCAGAAGCGCTTCATAGGCAGCGCGCACTTCGTCGACCTGGCGCTTCAGAACGCCGCACACGGCAAGGCGTCCGCCCGGCTTGACGAGCCGCGACAACAGCGGGGCGAGTACCTTGAGCGGATTGGCGAGGATGTTGGCGATGACGACATCGGCAGTCACGTCTGGAAAAACGTCTGACGAGACGACTTCCAGCTCGACACGGTTGACGGTGGCGTTGCTGCGCGCAGCGACAAGCGCTTGCGCGTCGATGTCGGTTGCAAGCACCCGCCCTGCGCCAAGCCGTGCCGCGGCGATAGCGAGAATGCCTGAGCCGCAGCCATAGTCGATGACGACCTTGTCCCTTAAGTCCTGCGCTTCGAGCCATTGCAAGCACAAGCGCGTGGTCGCATGCGAGCCGGTACCAAAGGCCAGCCCCGGATCGAGCTCGATCAGAACCGCGTTCGCATCGGCAGCGCTTGGCCGCGCGTGCCAGGACGGCACGATATAAAGCGATGGGCTGATTGCGATCGGCTCGAATTGCGACTGGGTCAGGCGCACCCAGTCTTCGTTGGCAACACTGCGCGAGGACTGCTTAAGTGGTGTGATGACGCCGGCTGACTTCTCGGCACGGCGGATCAGGGCGCCGCAATTGGCACCTTCCTCGAAAAGGACAACGATGCGGCTTTGCGCCCACGCCGAGTCGGCCGTCGCCATGCCCGGTTCGCCGTAGAGCGGCTCCTCGCCCTCGCTTCCCGCATGCGCATCCTCGATGGTCGCGGCAAGCGCCCCACCTTCGATCAGGGCGTCCGACAGGACTTCGGCTAACGCCCGCCCGCATTCGAGGACGATCTCGGTGTACATGGCTACACCTTGCGGTCGGCGATACGGTTTTCGAGGTAATGAATGCTGGTGCCGCCTTCGATGAAGCGCGCATCGGAGAACAGTTCCCGGTGCAGCGGGATATTGGTCTGAATACCCTCGACGACGGTCTCTGAGAGCGCAATGCGCATGCGCGCGAGGGCCTGCTCACGATCGGCGCCGTAAGCAATCAGTTTGCCGATCATCGAGTCGTAATGCGGCGGCACGAAGTATCCCGCGTAGGCATGAGAGTCGACGCGGATACCCGGGCCGCCAGGGGCGTGCCAGGCGGTGATGCGTCCGGGCGAAGGCGTGAAGCGAAAGGGGTCTTCGGCATTGATGCGGCATTCGATGGCGTGGCCTTTAAGCGTCACGTCTTTTTGGCGAAAACGCAAGCGCTCGCCCGCGGCAATGTGAATCTGCTCTTGCACGAGGTCGATGCCGGTGATCATTTCCGTCACCGGGTGCTCGACCTGAATGCGCGTGTTCATCTCGATGAAATAGAACTCGTTGTTCTCGAAGAGGAACTCGAACGTGCCGGCGCCCTTGTAGCCGATCTTTCGACACGCCTCGGCGCAGCGATCGCCGATGCGCTCGATCAGGCGGCGCGGGATCCCGGGCGCTGGCGCCTCCTCGATGATCTTCTGGTGGCGCCGCTGCATCGAGCAGTCGCGCTCGCCAAGCCAGATGGCATTGCGAAATCCGTCGGCCAGCACCTGGATTTCGACATGGCGCGGGTTCTCGAGGAATTTCTCCATGTACACGGTCGGATTGCCGAACGCTGCGCCTGCCTCGGATCGCGTCATGGTCACCGCATTGTTCAGGGCGGCTTCGGTGTGGACCACGCGCATGCCGCGGCCGCCGCCCCCGCCTGAGGCCTTGATGATGACGGGATAGCCAATCTGGCGGGCGATCAGTACCACTTCCTTGGGGTCGTCAGGAAGCGCACCCTCGGAGCCCGGCACGCACGGAACCCCGGCTGCGATCATGGCGTGCTTGGCGCTGACCTTGTCGCCCATCAGGCGAATCGATTCGGGGGCAGGGCCGATGAAGGTAAATCCGCTTTTTTCGACGCGTTCGGCGAAATCGGCGTTCTCCGACAAGAAACCGTAGCCTGGATGGATCGCCTCGGCGTCGGTGACTTCGGCTGCGCTGATAATGGCTGGCATGCTCAGGTAGCTCAGGCTCGATGCGGCCGGCCCGATGCAAACCGACTCGTCAGCGAGCTTGACGTATTTCGCTTCGCGATCGGCTTCCGAATGGACGACGACCGTGCGAATGCCCATCTCGCGGCAGGCACGCTGTATCCGCAGCGCAATCTCGCCGCGATTGGCGATCAGAATTTTTCCGAACATAGAAAAGCCAGTAAGAGGGCGTAGCGCCTAGGCGATGACGAAAAGCGGTTGGCCGAATTCAACGGGCTGGCCGTTTTCGACGAGGACTTCCTTGATCACGCCGTCAAAGCCCGCTTCGATTTCGTTGAGCAGCTTCATTGCTTCGATGATGCAAACCGGGTCGGCGCTTTTGACGACGCTGCCAAGCTCGACGTAGGAAGGTTTGCCAGGCGCAGGTGCACGGTAGAAGGTGCCGACCATGGGCGATTTGACAATGTTTCCGGCTGGCGCTTCAGGCGGCGCCGGGACTGCGGGAGCGGCGGCAGGCGCCGCTGGTGCGGGCTGCGCAGGCAGGTCCTGGATCGGTCGGGGGGCGAACTGCTGCTGTTGCGGCAGCGACTTGACGATGCGGACCTTGCCTTCACCTTCTGTGACCTCGAGTTCGGCGATGTCTGAATCGGCAACGAGATCGATCAAAGTCTTGAGTTTACGCAGGTCCATGGTGGCCAGATGACTAGAATTGACCGCAGTTTAACCGATTTTCCCGCGTTTTACCCCTCGTGGGCCAGCGCGAAGCGCAGCGCGGCACGATAGCCTTCAGGCCCGAGTCCACACACCATGCCAACCGCCAGATCCGAGAAATAGGAGTGGCGCCGCCACGCCTCGCGACGGTGGATATTGCTCAGATGGACTTCGACGAAGGGGATGTCAACTGCCGCCAACGCATCCCGAACCGGCACGCTCGTATGGGTAAAGCCAGCCGGATTGATGATGATGAAATCGCGCTGATCGCGCTTGGCCTTGTGGATCGTGTCGATGACCACGCCCTCGTGGTTGCTTTGCACCGATTCGAGACTCGCGCCGGCACTCGTTGCGAGCGCAGCCATCTCCAGGTCGATCTCGGCCAGCGTCGTGGTTCCGTAGAGCGCGGGCTCGCGCGTACCGAGCAGATTCAGATTGGGCCCGTGCACCAAAAGAATCGATTTGGCCATCGCACTCTTTAGGATTTGGTCAAAGGCGCAAGCCAGCCACGCAGTTCGGCTTCGTCAACGGGCCCGAGCTTGATGTTGCGGATGTTGCCCTTTTTGTCGATGACAATCGTAAACGGCAGCCCGCCTTGGGGGTCGCCGAATGCCCGCACCAGGTCGGAGCCGTCGCTTGACGCCACCAGAAGCGGGTAGCTCGGGCCTATCTTCTTCTGGAATTCGGCGACGTTGGCAGCTGAATCGATCCCAATGCCAACAAATTCGACCTTTTTGGCGTAAGAAGCCGACATTTTTGACAGCGAGGGGATTTCCTCGACACACGGCACGCACCATGTCGCCCAGAAATTCACCACGACCACGTGTCCTTTCAGGGCTGACAGCGGATACTCCTTGCCAGCCGCGTCCGGAAAGGTCTTGCTATACAAGTCTTGCGCTGTCGGCACGGCCTCGCTTGCCTGCGCGCCCTGGCTGATGCGATTCACCGCGAGGCCGCCCGTGGTTGCGGCAAGTGCAAGCACGAGCGTCAAGGCCTGGCGCCATGTCTTTTTCATTCCGAATTCTCCTGTTGCAAGAGCAGCTGCAAAGCGCTGAGGTCGCAGCGCTCGGATTTGCGCTCGCCCGTGCGCGCGCCGCGCAGGTCGTCGACGCGATAGACGCTCAACTGAACGCCTTCTGGCGCGGCTTTCGGTCTGCGCCACAGAAACTGGATGACCTCCTCGGCGCCGCGCGGCAGTTTTCCATTCATCTTCCTCGTGCTGTCCTCGACTTCGAAATCGATTTGCTGATTGATCAGAAAAATCTCGACGTCCTTCGCGCTGTCACAAAAGAGGTCGAGATGGACGTCGCTGTGCTCCCCGGCCGTGCCGTTGAGCACGGCGCCTGTCAGGTGCGGACAGAAGGGCGCGAGCCATTGCATCAGTTCGAGCGCGATCTCGCGCAGTGCACGCAAGCGCCTCGGCTGGGTGTCGGCCTGAAACAGTTCCTGATAGGCCCGCACTTCGGCTTCGACGACCGCATTGGCCGGTATCGAATCGGCCGGCGCACGCTGGTCGCCGAACACGTCACGCAGGGCACGCCTTTTGGCGCCTGCATAATCGAGTCCGTCTTCGGCGATCATGCGCGCGGCCAGCATGGCGACATGCTGGCGCAGCCGGTCTGGCGCAGCCGTGTTCAGGTCATCGAGCGGTTGCCCGGGCGCGCGTCTCATAGAGTCAGCCTCGTCACTTTCCGAGTGTAGCGTATGGCGCCCGATTTGGTATGGCGGGCATCCGCTAGAATGCGCCTTCATGCATATTCACGTGGTCGGTATCTGCGGCACGTTCATGGGAAGCCTGGCCCTGCTTGCACGCAGCGCCGGCCACCACGTGACAGGTTGCGACGCACAGGTATATCCGCCCATGAGCACGCAATTGCGCGCCGCCGGCATCGATCTGATCGAAGGCTATGGCAGCGAGCAGCTTGCGCTTGCGCCTGATGTGTTTGTGATTGGCAACGTCGTCTCGCGCGGCAATCCCTTGATCGAGGCCGTTTTGAACGCCGGCCTGCCCTATACCTCAGGGCCGGCGTGGGTCAGTGCAAATATTCTGCAGGGCAGGTGGGTTCTGGCCGTCGCCGGCACTCACGGCAAGACCACGACGGCCTCCATGCTGGCCTGGATCTTGGAGGCGTGCGATTACGCGCCCGGCTTCTTGATTGGCGGCGTACCGCAAAATTTCGGCGTTTCCGCGCGGCTGACCGATTCGAATTTTTTCGTCATCGAAGCCGATGAGTACGACACGGCCTTTTTCGACAAGCGCTCGAAGTTCGTTCACTACCAGCCGCGCACGCTCGTGCTCAATAATCTTGAATTCGATCATGCCGACATCTTTGCCGATCTGGCTGCGATCGAAACCCAGTTTCACCACCTCGTGCGCATTGTCCCTTCCGAAGGTCTGCTTGTGGTCAACGCCAATGACGAGGCGCTCGCCCGCGTCCTGGCAAAAGGCGCCTACTGCCCGATCGAATCCTTCGGCAGTGCGTCAAGCGCGTGGCGCGATCTGGGTGAGGGCCAGGGCGAGTTCATGGTTGCGCACGGCAGTTCGGCGCAGGGCGCGCTCAATTGGTCGCTGCTTGGGCGCCATAACCGCCTTAACGCCCTGGCGGCCATCGCCGCTGCCCGCCACGTCGGCGTTCGCGCTGCCGACGCGATCGATGCGCTCAAGCGCTTCGAAAGCGTCAAGCGTCGCATGGAACTCCGCGGCGTTATCGGCGGCATCCGGGTCTACGACGATTTTGCCCATCACCCGAGCGCGATCGCGACCACCCTTGATGGCGTACGTGCGACGCTTCTAGAGGGCGAGCGCATCCTGGCGGTACTCGAGCCGCGATCGAACACCATGAAGCTTGGCGTCATGGCCGCGCGCCTGCCAGAAAGCCTCGAAGCGGCCGACCTGATCTTCGGTTACGGCGCCCTCTCGGGGAAGGATGCGCTGGGCTGGGACCTTGGCAACGCGCTTGCCCCGCTTGGCGCGCGCGCGCGCGCATTCACATCGGTTGACGAACTGGTCGCGGCCATCGCCCATGTGGCGCGTGCGGGCGATCACGTCGTGGTCATGAGCAATGGCGCCTTTGGCGGCATTCATGAACGCCTGCTTGCGGCATTTCAGGCCGCCGCAAGCCCGGTCGGTGGCTAGGCGGGATCGTCGATGCTGGTCTACCTGCATGGCTTTCGATCCTCGCCCGATTCCTTTAAGGCGCGCCTTCTGGCAACACGGCTGGCCGCCCTTCACCGCAGCGACGAATGGTGCTGCCCGCGCCTGGATGTCTCGCCGCGCGTGGCGATTGCCGGGCTTGATGCGCTGTTGTCGCGCTTTGAGCCCAACTCGCTTTGCCTGATCGGCAGCTCGCTTGGCGGTTACTACGCAACCTGGCTCGCCGAGCGCTACGGCTGCCGCGCCGTCCTGCTCAACCCGGCCATCACCCCGCATCTGGACTTGCAGCATCACCTTGGCGAGCAGACCCTGTGGGGCAGCGAAGAGCGTGTCATGATCCATCCGCATTTCCTCGAAGAACTGCAAGACCTCTGGGTGCCAGCGATCACGCACCCCAAACGCTATCTGCTCATCGCCGCGAAGGGCGACGAGGTGATCGACTGGCGCGACATGGTGGCGAAGTATGCCAACGCTCACCAGCACGTCATCGAAGGCGGTGATCACGGTCTTTCGCAGTTTGGCGATCTCCTCGACGAAGTGCTGGCCTTCGCCGATGCGCCCGCTGCATCGGCTGAGTAGGTCAACCCATGCGTTTTCGCGTCTGCGCGTTGCGTGCCACAAACGTCCCCGGTAACGTCGAGATGGCGGTCTCCTGCGCGTTGCAGGCATTCCGGTTTTTCTGACCAGGCAGACCATGCGGCACGGTTTTTACCCTCGTTGGTTAGGTCTTCTTCTCGCGGCAGCGTTCTCGCTCGCGCACGCCGAGACGGCCGACGTCGGCCACGTGCGCTACCTGAAATACGTCGATGTCTACCATCTCAATGGCGATGGCTCCTTTGTTCGCGATCTGACCGAAACCAAGCGTGCCGTGACCGAAACCGGGGTCAATGCACTCGGCCGCCAATCGTTTAGCTACAACGGCAAGCTCGAACGCTTTCGCGTCATCGAAGCTGCGACCGTCAAGGCCGATGGCACGCGCATCGAGGTCGACCGCGCAGACATCCAGACGCAGGCGGGCATGCTCTCGACGGGCCTTGACGCGTCGATGGAAGATTATCAGCTGGTCGTCGTCACCTTCCCGCGCCTTGCCGCGGGGGATTCGACCACCTACACGGTTGAATTCACCCAGGTCGAGCCCGAATTCAAGGGTCACTTTGATCTGCTCAAGACGTTCTCGCGATCGCTTCTTAACGACGACTCGGAGATCGTCATCGATGCGCCGCGCGAGATGGACCTGAAAACCGAATCGGCCCACGTCGACGCCTCGACGGTGGAAGACACGGACGGGCGCCGCACCTATCGCTGGCACTACCGCCGCGATCATATCGACGACTATGAGCCGTATTCTGCAGACGGGCGGCTCGCCGACGCGTACATCGAAGCGTCCAACTATCCCGATTACGCCGCGATTGGCGCAGCGTATTACGCCGAGGCGCGCGACAAGGCGCTACCGACGCCCACTGTGCGCCTGCTCGCTGCGCAGCTGACCCAGGGCGTCGATGCGCCGCGTGACCAGGCGCGCGTGCTGTATGACTGGGTGCGCAAGAATATCCGCTATGTCGCGACGTATATTGGTGCTGGCGGCTGGGTGCCGCACGACGCCGACTGGACGCTTGCCCATCGCTATGGCGATTGCAAGGACCACGTCACATTGCTCACTGCGCTTTTGGCATCCAGGGGAATTGCCAGCGACGCCGTGCTGATCAACGCCGACCTCGGCAGCTTCACGTTGCCGCGCGTGCCGGTTCGTGCCTTCAACCACGCCATCAACTACCTGCCGCAGTGGCACTTGTATCTTGATTCGACCGATACGCTTGCCACGTTCGGCGTCTTGCCCGAAGTTGACAACGGCCGCCCCGTGCTGCACGCAAGCGCGGCGAGTTATCTCGCGCAGACCAGTTTACCGACCCCTTCGGAGATGGCCGTCAACCGCCAGGTCAATGTGACCATCGGTGCTGACGGTTCGGCCAAGGTCGACGTGCGCTTCACAGGCCAGGGCGTGTCGGCGCTGGCCATGCGCAGCGCCTGGCAGCAGGTCGGCAAGGGCGGCGAGGATCGCTGGCTCAAGGATCTGCTGCGCGACGAAGGCTTCGATGCCACCGGTTCTGCGACCTTTCGTGACGACGACAATGAAGCCACATTGACAGCGTCGTTTCGGATTGTCGACTACCTGCGCAATACCGAAGCTGGCGCCGTATCGGCAGATACTTTTTTGCCCTCGCCCTCGAGCTTTTCCGGCGTGCTCTCGGTCTTTCGCGCGCCAACGCGGGCACTTCCCTACGAGTGCTATCCGACGGCCATTCACGACACGATTCGCTACCAGTTTCCCGACAATCTGAAAATCCTCGCCGTTCCCAAGACCAAGCAGGTGATGCTCGATGGCTTCGAGTACAACGCCGTTTCTTCGCTGCACGGCCAGACCTTCGAATTGCGCCAGGATTTCACCGAGAACCGGACCAATGGACGCTGCGAGGCTAACGAGTATGCGGCGCAGCGGGCGGCGGTGATGCAAATCGAAAAGAGCGTCACTTCGCAGTTGCTCTACGCCGAGCGCTAGCGCCAGAAGAAGAAAGCTGATCGGGGCCGAGCCCGGCTTGCTACACTTGAGCCTTCGATTCTTGCGCGTTTTCGATGCGCTATACCTTTCTTTCGGCGCTCATCCTGCTGTTGCTGGTTGCCGACCCGCTTGGCAACATTCCGCTATTTGTAGCTGCGCTGCGAGGCGTCGAGCCGTCGCGCAAGCCCGTCGTGATCCTGCGCGAATGCCTGATTGCGTTTGCGATCCTTCTGCTTTTCATGTTCTTTGGCAACAATTTCCTGGACCTGCTCGGGCTCACGGACGTGTCGTTGCAAATCGGCGGTGGCGTCATCCTGTTTCTGATCGCGCTGCGCATGGTCTTTCCCGTGCCCGAGGGGATCTTCGGCGTATCGCCCGCAGGCGAGCCCTTTATCGTGCCCCTTGCGATCCCGGCCCTTGCCGGGCCTTCGGCGCTGGGCACCGTCTTGCTCCTTGTGTCACGCGATCCGTCGCGCCTTTTCGAATGGATTGCCGCACTCACGGCAGCCATGCTCATTTCGGCCACGGTGCTGGTGTTCTCAGGACACCTGCAGCGCATGCTGGGCGAGCGCGCCCTGATCGCAGTGGAACGCCTGATGGGACTGGTGCTGACGGCCATCTCGGTGGAAATGATCTTAAAAGGGCTGCGCATCTTCATCGGCGAAGTCATGCACTAGGTCTTGCGCTTTGCGTGATCGGGCGGCTTTGGCTTGCCCTCCCCCTATAATGCCGCGATGAATGTGTTCTACGAAGAAGACGGCGGCTTCAAGGTCGGCTCGGTGCTCGCCGATCAGGGCACGGCCTTGCAGGTCGAAGCGGCAAGCGGCAAGCGCAGCAAGGTCAAGACCAATCAGATCCTGATCCGCTTTGACGCACCCGATGCGCAGGCCCTTTTTGGCGAGGCCAGTGCGCTGTCCCTGGAAATCGATCTGGATTTCCTCTGGCAGTGTGCCCCGGCTGAGGAGTTCGGATTTGAAGAGCTCGCCACTGACTATTTCGGCCAGAAGGCGCTCGCCACGCAAAATGCGGCGCTGCTGATGCGCATGCATTCGGCGCCGATGTATTTTTACCGGCGCGGACGGGGTCGCTACAAGGCGGCTCCGGCGGACGCCTTGAAGGCGGCGCTCGCAGGCGTTGAGCGTCGCCGGCTGCAAGCGCTCGAAAAGGATCAATACGTCCTAGAGCTCGTCAATCACCGGGTGCCTGCACCGATCTTGGCGAAAGTCGATGAGCTGCTTTTTCGGCCCGACAAGAACAGTGTCGAATACAAGGCGCTTGAAGAGGCTGCGGCCCGTGCAGGCACGACCCCCGCAAGGCTCTTGCTCAGTGCAGGGGGCGTCAGCTCGGCGCGGGAATTGCACGAGCGCCGCTTCCTGTTCCAGCATTTTCCAGCCGGTGTCGAGCCGCGCCAGTATCCGTTTCTCACGCGCGTGGCTGATCTGCCCCTCGCAGCGGTCGAGGCCTTTAGCATTGATGATCACACCACGACCGAAATCGACGATGCTTTCTCGGTCGAGCGCTTCGATACCGGCTTTCGCATCGGCATCCACATTGCCGTGCCGGCGCTGGCGATTGCGCCAGGCGATGACAACGATCTGGCTGCGCGCGAGCGCTTCTCCACCGTCTATATGCCAGGCGGCAAGATCACCATGCTCGGCGCAGAGCTGATCGAGCGCTTCTCCCTCTTGGCGGGAAGCGTGCGTGCGGCCCTTTCGCTATACGTCACGATCGACGCAGAAGGCAATATCAAGGCCACCGACAGCCGCCTCGAGCAGGTTGCCATTGCGCACAATTTGCGCATCAATCAGTGGGACGATCGTGTCACCGAGGATGCGCTGATCGCGGCTGAATCGGATGACCCGATCATGGCCGATTTGGCGGTGCTCTGGCGCCTTGTCGTGCCGCTTTACCAAAAGCGCCAGGCCGCACGCGTCGCTGCCGGGCTCAAGCCCGAGGCGCGCAATCGGCCCGACTACAATTTTTACATCGGTGATGCGGGCGACGTCGAAATCGTCGAGCGCAGGCGCGATGCGCCCCTTGACCGCCTGGTCGCTGAACTCATGATCCTGGCCAATAGCACCTGGGGGGCGCTTCTGGCCGAGCACGCGATCAGTGGCATCTATCGTGGACAACAGGGCTTTGGCCCGGGTGGCCGGGTGCGCATGGTGACCCATCCGATGCCGCACCAGGGGCTAGGCGTTGCCCAGTACGCCTGGAGCACGTCGCCCCTTAGGCGCTATGTCGATCTGGTCAATCAATGGCAGATTCTTGCGGCCCTGAAGGTCCTGCCGGTCGCGTTCGAGCACAACGACGCGCAGCTGTTTGCCATTGTGTCCGGCTTTGAGGCCGCCTATGCGGCCTATGCCGAGTTCCAGACCCTGATGGAACGTTACTGGTGTCTGCGTTTTGTCCTGCAGCAGCCTTCGACTCTTTTTGAGGCGCGCCTGCAACGCGAGGATCTGGTGGTTCTCGTGTCCGTGCCGCTTTCGCTTCGCATCGCGGCCCTGCCCGGAGTCGCACGCGGCACCCACCTTGAAGTCGACATCCGTGAAATCGACGAGGTCGACCTGTCAGCGCAGACCCGCGTCATGGCCATCATCGAGGAAGTCGACGCGCAGGAGATGCCCGAGGACGAACTTCTTGCCGAAGGCGCGGGTCCGGCTGTTGTCAATGCGGTACATCCTTAAGTAAAGCAGGGACACTCCAGAGGCTTCGCTGCGGTTGCGGTGGGAAAGCGCGTTCGTTCTGCGTACAATTCCATCGTGCGCGCGGGGCCTTCGCGCGTCGCCAAGACTGCCCGAGTGAGTACAGCACAAAGTCACCGCTCACCGCTTGCCGGTGATTCGATTGTCGTCATTGCCATCGCCTTGTCGATTGCCGTGCACGCGCTCTTCCTCGCCGTGCATTTCTCGCCGCCGAAGGATTTTCGCATCCAGCCCTCAGACGAGGCGCTCGAGGTGGTCCTCGTCAACGCCAAGTCGAAGTCCAAGCCGGTCAAGGCCAAGGCACTGGCGCAAGCCGATCTGAACGGGGGCGGCGAAGAGGAAAACGGCCGCGCCACTTCATTTCTGCCCAAATCCGAACATGCCGCCGATGGCGATGTCCTGAAGGAATCGCAAGGCGCCGTAGCCAAGCTCGAAGAGCAGCAAAAGAAGCTCCTGTCCCAACTCAGGGAAAGTCCGGTTGCAATCGATCCCGAGCCGCATCCGGACAACCCCAGCCAGGATCCGCAACCGCAGGCAACCGATGCCGCGTCGCTTGCGCAACAGATGCAGCGCATGGAAGCGCAGATCGACAAACAGATCAACGATTACAACTCGCGCCCGCGCCGCGGCTTCATCGGTCCGAGCACCAAAGGCGTCAGCTATGCGCTTTACTACACCCAGTGGAAGGAGCGCATCGAGCGCATCGGCACCCTGAACTACCCCCAGGAGGCGCGCGGCAAGATGTACGGCGATCTGATTCTCTCGGTGGTTCTCAATCCGGACGGGACGATTTACAACAACGAGGTGCACGTCATGCGCGGCTCGGGCTATCCGGTGCTTGACCGCGCGGCCGAGAGCATCGTGCGCAAGGCCGCGCCCTATGGCGCCTTTCCGGCCGAAATGCGCCGCGACTACGACGTTTTCGAGATCGTCTCGAAATTCAGCTGGAGCAAGGGCGATGGATTTGCCGCCAACCTGCAAAAGCACTGACGCGCTGATCGCGCCGGCGCGATCGTTTTAGTGGCTGGCGCGCTGCGTTTTGCCGTCATCGGGCATCCGGTCGGGCACAGCCGCTCCCCGGAGATCCACGCGGCGTTTGCAGCGCAGTTCGGCATCGCCTTGACCTATTCTCGCCTCGATGTCGCCAAGGAGCGCTTTCGCGAAGCGGTAGCGATTTTTTTTTCGCAGGATGGCCGCGGCCTCAACGTCACGCTGCCCCATAAGCTCGATGCGGCGCAGCTGGCCACGACGCTTAGCGCGCGCGCTTTGCGCGCTGGCGCTGTCAATACGCTGACCGCGAGTGACGCAGGCGTTGCCGGCGACAATACCGACGGGGTTGGCCTTGCGCGCGATCTCGCCCGTCTTCTTGGGGCGCAAGAGCGTGTCCGCGCGGCTTCGGTGTTGATGCTGGGTGCGGGTGGCGCAGCGCAAGGGGCGCTCGCCGGCTTGCATGATTCTGGCTGCCGCCAGCTGGCGCTTTGCGCGCGCGATCGGATCAAGGCCGAAGCGCTGGCATCAAGGCTCGGTGTCGAGATGACGATTCTCGAGTGGCAGCAAGCGTACAGCGGCAGGCCGTTTGATGTCGTCATCAATGCCACTGCGGCGAGCGTCAAGGGCGCTCCGCTCGCCTTGCAGCCGAGCTGGTTCAAGGATGCGCGCCTCGCCTACGACCTGGGCTATGGCCAGCCAGGCGCTGCCTTGCCGCCATTTCTGGCGTACGCCCGATCCCTGGGCGTTGCCCGGGGCGAAGACGGACTGGGCATGCTCGTTGAGCAGGCGGCAGAATCGTTTCACATCTGGCATGGCCAAACACCCGATGTCCTTCCGGTCTTGGCCAAACTCAAGGCGATGTGACCATGCGCGTCGCTCTTCGCGCATTCGGGCAGGCGCTAGTCATCGTCTTCCTCTCGCTTTGTGCCGTTCAGCTGTATTTTTTCGCCATGACCGGCTGGTATCGCTTTCACAATCCTGGCGTGACCCACTACATGATGAGCGCGTGGCAGGAAGCCAAAGAGAGCGAGCCGGCTGTCAGGCTGCAGCAGCACTATGTGCCGCTTGGCGCCATCTCCGATAACCTCAAGGCCGCCGTGATCACCTCCGAGGATGCCCGCTTTGTCGAACACGAGGGCGTCGATTGGGAAGCCATCGAGAAGGCCTACGAAAACAATCGCAAGAAGGGCAAGAAGATCAAGGGCGGCTCAACCATCACGCAGCAGCTCGCAAAGAATCTCTTTTTGACCGGCGAGCGCAGCTATGTGCGCAAGGCCCAGGAACTCGTCATCGCCTACATGCTCGAATTCTGGCTCGACAAGGCACGCATTCTTGAGCTCTATCTGAACGTGGTGGAATGGGGCAACGGCGTTTTTGGTGCCGAGGCTGCCGCCGAACACTATTTCGGCGTGCCCGCCTCGCACCTCTCGGCTGAGCAGTCGGCAAGGCTCGCTGCCATGCTGCCCAACCCGCGCCGCTTCGACAAGCTGCGCAACAGCGCCTATATCGCCGAGCGCGCAAGCCATATCGAGCGCTGGATGCCCGATGCAGAACTGCCGTGAGCACGAAGCGCCAGACCGCATCGGCCTACCTGCTGCTCTTTGGCGGCATGGCGGTGGTGGGCAGCTACGTGGCTTTTTCCAAGGTGCTGGTTGCAGCGATTCCGATCTTCCTGCTGGCGCTCATGCGCTTCACCCTGGGCGCAGTGGTTCTCGTGCCGTTCACGTTCAGAAAGGGCGCAATCGCTCAGATCGTGCGCTACCGCGGTACGCTGTTTTTGCAGTCGTTCTTCGGCAATTTTCTCTTCTCGATCTGCATGCTTTTTGGCGTCGCCCGCACGAGTGCGGTCGCAGCCGGTCTGATCCTTAGCACGCTGCCCGCAGTCGTCGCGCTGTTTTCATCGCTCGCCCTGCGCGAGCCTTTGGATGGCCGCACGCGCCTCGCGATCGGTCTTGCCGTCTTGGGCGTCGCCTCGCTGTCCCTCGAAAGGGCGCCGCCGTCTTCCGCGGTAGCGCCGATCGTTGGCAATCTGCTCGTGCTTGGCGCCGTCTGTTGCGAAGCGGCCTACGTGGTCCTGGGCAAGCGCCTGACCAGCGCTGATTTCGCGCCAATGCAGATTACGGCCTGGATCAACCTGGTCGGGCTCGCGCTGGTTGCGCCGCTTGGCATCTGGCAGGCCAGCCATTTCGACTTCGACACGATGCACGCTCACCTGTGGACGCTCTTGGTGCTTTATGCCCTGGGCGCAAGCGTGATCTCGACGGCGCTTTGGCTTACCGGCCTGAAGAGCGTACCGGCCAACCAGGCGGGCGTATTTACCGTCGCTCTGCCGCTGAGTGCCGCGTTCGTTGGCGTGGTATTTCTTGGCGAGCACTTAAGCGCGGCCGAGATTCTCGCCTTTGCTTGCGCGGCCTCGGGCATCGTGCTGATTGCATTTCGGCGATCCGCACGCAGCTAGAGCGCGACGCAACCGGCAGGAAGTCAGACCAGCCGAAGGTGCAGGCTGCAAGCGGCGCAACCCGGGCCGGTTTCGACTTGCAGGGTCGCGTGGCCAAGCTTGAAACGGGTGTCGAGTTCGCGCGCCAAGTCGGCAAGGAAGTCGTCGCCCGGGTGCCCCTTGGGCATGACCAGGTGCACGGTCATGGCGTTTTCTGCCGTGCTCATGGCCCAGATGTGCAGGTCATGCGCCGCCGTCACTCCGGGCTGGTCAAGCAAGAAGCGCTCGACCAGTGCCGAGTCGATCGAGGTGGGTACGCCTTGCAGGATCAGTCGTGTCGCTTCGGCAAGGAGCTTGACCGTCGAGACGAAAATGAGGATGGCAAGGGCAAGGCTCATGGCACTGTCGATCATGACCAGGCCTGTGACCCGCACGAGCACGCCTGAAATGATGACAGCGCCTGAGGTCGCTGCGTCACCCACCAGGTGCAAGAAGGCTCCGCGCGCATTCAGGTCATCGTGGCGATGCCGTGCGAGGAACAGCGCCGACAGGCCATTGATGACAACGCCGAGCGCGGCGACGATGACGACGATGGTGCCGTCAACCGGCGCGGGCGAGGCCAGCCGCGTCACGGCCGCGTAACCGATGCCAACGCTTGCCACGATCAGAAGCAAGGCGTTGGCAAGCGCCGCGAGGATCGTGCCGCCGCGCAGGCCGTAGGTGAATCTCGATGAGGGCCGCCGCCTGGCGAGCACGGTCGCGCCCCACGCAAAAACCAGGCTGATCAGATCGCCGAAGTTGTGTGCGGCATCCGAATCGAGTGCGAGCGAGCCGCTTCGGTGAGCCGCATACACCTCGATCACGACGAAAACCAGGTTAAGCGAGATGCCGAGGGCAAGCGCGCGTTCCATATGCACATAGCCAGGAGCGCCGTGGTGATGATGGCCTGCATGCGCAGGGCCGTGATCATGATCAGGATGAGAAGGCAGGGCCCGGTCGTTGCCGCCTTGCCCTTTAGGGACGTGGCTGGCGTGCGCATGGCCGGCATGCCCATGACCGGCGTGGTCGTGGCCGTGCGACGCGTGAGCATCGCCTTGATGAACGGTCTTCTTCGGATCCAGTGAACGCATGGAGCAAGTCTACGCCGGTGGTTGACTATTGCCAGCCATAGCGGCGGGTATAGAAACCCTTCATGGCCTGGGTCAGCAACATGTAACAAAGGATGATGCCAGCCAGGTAGAAGAAGTAAAGCCCCGGAAGCGCCTCCATCTTGACCGAGCCTGCCGCCTGCGACATCGGTAGCGCAATGCCGATCGCCACGATCAGGACCGTCATGATGATCAAGGGCCACCCTGCACGGCTCTGGATGAAGGGCACCTTGCGCGTGCGGATCATGTGGACGATGAGGGTTTGCGAGACCAGGCCTTCGACGAACCAGCCGGACTGAAACAAGGTCTGATGCTCGATCGAGTTTGCCTTGAAGACGTACCACAAGATGAAGAACGTGACGATGTCGAAGATCGAGCTGATCGGCCCGAAATAGAACATGAAGCGGCGGATGTCATCAGGCCTCCAGTTTTGCGGCCGGGCAAGAAATTCGGCATCGACGTTATCGAACGGGATGGCGATTTGCGACACGTCATAGAGCAGGTTTTGCACCAGCACCTGCAGGGGAAGCATCGGCAGGAACGGCAGGAATGCCGACGCCGCCAGGACGGAAAAGACGTTGCCGAAATTCGAGCTCGCCGTCATTTTCACGTACTTCAGCATGTTGGCGAAGGTGCGACGGCCTTCGAGCACGCCTTCTTCAAGAACCAGAAGGCTCTTCTCGAGCAGGATCAGATCCGCAGCTTCCTTGGCGATGTCGACGGCGCTGTCAACCGAGATGCCGATGTCGGCAGCACGCAGCGCCGGAGCGTCATTGATGCCATCGCCCATGAAACCGACGGCGTGACCGTTTTTGTGCAGCATGCGCACGACGCGCTCCTTGTGCGCCGGGGTCAGGCGAGCGAAGACCGTGCGCGCCTCGACGGCCAGGGCCAGGTCGGCATCGCTCATGTCCTCGATCTCGGGGCCAAGCAGGATGCCTTCGATGGCAAGCCCCACCTCCTTGCAGATCTTGGCGGTCACGAGCTCGTTATCGCCCGTGAGAATTTTCACGGTGACGCCGTGTTCGCGCAGTGCGCGCAACGCCGGAGCCGTAGATTCCTTGGGCGGATCGAGAAAGGCGATGTGTCCAACGAGGGTCAGGTCGCATTCATCGGCAACGCTGTATTGCTCCTTGACCGGCGGCAGGTCCTTGATGGCGACGGCGACCACGCGCAGGCCCTCGCGGTTGAGATTGCCCGTAATCGTTCTGATCTCATCGAGCGATTCCTTCGTCAGCGGGATCAGCTCGCCGTTGTGGCGGACGTGGCTTGAGACGGCAAGAATCTCCTCGACGGCGCCCTTGCAGATGAGCTCGTGGTGGTCCTCGCGCTCGGAGACGATCACCGACATGCGGCGGCGCTCGAAATCGAACGGAACTTCGTCGACCTTGCGGTAGTTGGTGACAACGCCAAGGCGCTGGTTCATCTCGCCATGTTCGAGAACGGCGACATCCAGCAGGTTTTTCAGGCCGGTTTGATAAAAGCTGTTGAGATAGGCGTATTCGAGCACCACCTGCGAATCCTCGCCAAGGGCATCGGTATGGCGCTCAAGAAATATCTTGTCCTGCGTCAGGGTGCCGGTCTTGTCGGTGCAAAGCACATCCATTGCGCCGAAATTCTGGATCGCATCGAGGCGCTTGACGATGACCTTCTTCTTGGACAGCTGCACCGCGCCCTTGGCGAGCGTCGAGGTCACGATCATCGGCAGCATTTCGGGCGTGAGGCCGACTGCTACCGAAATTGCAAACAGGAAGGCATCTGCCCAGTCGTGCTTGAGCCAGCCGTTCAAGACGAAGACCAGCGGTGCCATGACCAGCATGAAGCGGATCAAAAGCCAGGACACCTTGTTGATGCCGGCCTGAAACGCGGTTGGCGCGCGATCGACCGAGATCACGCGTTCTGCCAGCGCGCCGAAATAGGTGCCACCGCCGGTGGCCACCACGAGCGCCGTGGCCGAGCCGCTAACGACATTGGTACCCATGAAGCAGATGTTGTCGAGTTCGAGCGGATTGGTGATGGCCAAATCGCGCTGCATTGGATATTTTTCGGCGGGCAGCGCCTCGCCCGTGAGCGCCGTCTGGCTAACGAAGAGATCCTTGGCCTGCAAGACCCGGACATCGGCCGGAATCATGTCACCCGCCGTGAGCACCACCTGGTCGCCCGGCACCAGAAGGCGGATCGGCAGTTCGACGCGCCTTGCCGGACGTACGTGCAACTCGATGCCGAAGTACCGGCTGGCCTCGGGCGCGGCGTTTCTGGATGGATCACGACGCAAGACCGTGGCCTTGGTCGACACCATCTCCTTGAGCCTGTCGGCAGCACGATTGCTGCGTGTCTCCTGCACGAAGCGCAACGCCGTCGAGAGCAGCACCATGCAGCCGATGACGATGGTGCCGTCGACATCGTCGGTCCAGTACGAAACGATCGCAAGCACGGTCAAGAGCAGGTTGAACGGATTGCTGTAGCAGTGCCACAGGTGGACCCACCACGGCATCGGCTTTTCACGCTGGATTTCGTTGAGCCCGACCTGCTCGAGCCGATCCTCGGCCTCGGCTTCGGTCAGTCCGTCGTCGTGGCTGCCAAGCTCGTCGATCAGCGCTGCGATCTCGGCGCGGGATGCCTCGGTCAGTCGCTTGGCGAGGCTTGGCGGCGTACTTGCCGGCGTGCTCGGTGCGCGCAGGTTCTCAAGCAGCAGAATGCGCCGGAAGTGGCGCAGGCCAGTCTCGGCGTAGAGATACTGGATGATGCGATCACGAAAAAGGTCAAGAGTCATACGCGCTCCTGCATATGCCGCCAGCAATGCGGGCGTGCGCCCCGGTTTGGGCAGCGCACGAATGATGAAAATGGCTTGGGCGGAAGACGGCGCGCTGCGAATGCAGGGCCGAAGCAGGCGTTAGCGCCTGGGCGGGACTATCTGCAACGCGGCGGGCTGATCAGTCGCCAGTAAGGTTCAGGGTCCATGCGTCCAATTAGACTTTTCACAAGGGTGCCAAGTGTAGCCAAAGCTTGGCTGCTAAGCAAAGGCCTCGCGCGCGCTCAAGCTAGAATGGGGCCATCAAAATCGGTTTCCAGCGACTTCTCATGCAACTGCAGCCCGTAATTCTTTGTGGTGGCTCCGGCACACGGCTCTGGCCACTCTCCCGCGAACAGTCGCCAAAGCAGCTCCTTGCCTTCGGATCCCAGCGCACCATGCTGCAGACCACGGCATTGCGCCTAAGTCCGGGGTTTGGCGCACGCATCAAGGTGCTCTCGCCCCTTGTCGTCGCCAACGAGCAGTACCGTTTCGTCACCGCCGAGCAGCTGCGCCAGATCGACCTGCCGCCGGCAGCGATCATCCTTGAGCCTAGCGGGCGAAATACCGCACCGGCGTTGACGGTCGCAGCGCTCGTGGCACGGCAGGCCAATGACGATGCCGTGCTGTTGGTCGTTCCCGCAGATCATTTTATTGCCGATGAGCAGGCTTTTCGGGACACCCTTGAGAAGGCCATTGCCATTGCGCAATCTGGTCTGATCGTGACCTTTGGCATCGTGCCCACAGCCCCCGAGACGGGCTACGGCTACATCCGCTGCGGCGCCGCACTTCCCGACTCGGACGCCCGTGTTCTTGCCGGATTTGCCGAAAAACCCGACCGGGCGCGTGCCGAAGGCTTTCTTGCCTCGGGCGAATACTTCTGGAATAGCGGCATATTTGTCATGAAAACCAGCGTCTGGCTGGCTGAAATTGGCAAAAGCCAGCCGGACATCCTAGCCGCCTGCGAGCACGCGGTCACGGCCGGCAAGCGTGACAGCGATTTCTTCAGGCTCGATAACGCGGCCTTTGAAGCCTGCCCGGCCGACTCGATTGACTATGCGGTGATGGAGCACATTGCGCCTGGAGCGGCTGCGGTCGTGCCGCTTGCCGCCGGCTGGTCCGATGTCGGCACCTGGGGGGCGTTGCTTGATGTCGGCGCCAAAGACGCGAGCGGCAATCTGCTGATTGGCGATGTCATCGCCGTCAACACCAAGAACAGCCTGGTGCGCTCCGAGAGCCGGCTTGTCGCCAGCGTCGGCCTTGCCGATGTCATCGTCGTCGAGACGCCCGATGCCGTGCTGGTTGCGCATCGTGACCATCTCCAGGAAATCAAGGACGTCGTGACGCGGTTAAAGTCACTCGGACGCACCGAGCCAGACGCCCACCGCAAAGTCTATCGCCCCTGGGGATACTACGATTCGATCGACCAGGGCGATCGCTTCCAGGTCAAGCGCATCGTCGTCAACCCGTCGTCGAAACTTTCCTTGCAGATGCATCATCACCGCGCCGAACACTGGATCGTGGTCAGAGGCACTGCACGTGTCACGCGCGGCGAAGAAACCTTCCTGCTAAGCGAAAACGAGTCGACGTACATTCCCCTGGGCGTGCGCCACCGCCTTGAAAATCCCGGACGCGTGCCCCTCGAGATCATCGAGGTGCAGTCAGGCGCCTACCTCGGCGAAGACGATATCGTGCGCTTTGACGACACCTACGGGCGGGTCTGACGCCTCATTTTCGGGTCGCGCCTGCGCTCGCCTGACTGCCTTCTCAATGCCGATTCAGGCGAGCGCCGCGAAGGCCTCGCTGGCTGCAGCAAGGGTCGCATCGACGACCGCGTCGTGGTGGGCTGCCGACACGAAGCCGGCCTCGAAAGCTGAGGGCGCGAGATACACGCCACGCTCGAGCATGGCGTGAAAAAAGCGCTTGAAGCGCTCGACGTCGGCGCGCTGCACGCCCGCGAGATCGCTTGGCAGCTGATCGTGGAAGTAAAAGCCGAACATGCCGCCTTCGCAGTCGGCAACAAACGCGATGCCCTCGTCGCGCGCGCGCGTGACAAGTCCTTCCATCAGCCTGCGCGTGCGCGCGCCAAGACGGTCATAAAACCCCGGTGCCTGGATGAGCTTGAGCGTGGCGAGGCCGGCGGCAAGGGTGACCGGATTTCCCGACAGGGTGCCTGCCTGATAGACCGGGCCAAGCGGCGAAAGGTTTTTCATGATGCCGGCACTCGCGCCAAAGGCCGCGACCGGAAGACCGCCGCCAATCACTTTGCCAAGGACGGTGATATCCGGCGTGATGCCATAAAGCGCCTGGGCGCCGCCAAGCGCGACGCGAAAACCGCTCATGACTTCGTCAAAGATGAGCAGCGAGCCGTGCCTGGTGCAAAGGGCACGCAACGTGTCGTGAAACTCAGCGCTGCCGCGCACGAAATTCATGTTGCCTGCCATCGGCTCGACAATCACGCAGGCGATCTCGTCGCCGAGCTTGGCGAAGGTGTCTTCGAGCTCCTGGCAATTGTTATAGGCAAGGACGGTCGTATGCTGGACCACCTCGGCAGGTACACCCGCCGAACTCGGGTGCTTGAAGGTGAGAAGACCCGATCCAGCCTTGACCAGCAGACTGTCGGCGTGGCCGTGATAGCAGCCGTCGAACTTGACGATGCGGCTGCGCCCGGTTGCGCCGCGGGCAAGTCGTATCGCGCTCATTGCGGCTTCAGTTCCGGAACTCACAAGACGCACCTGCTCCATCGACGGCACGAGGCGGCACAGTTCCTCGGCCATCTCGATCTCACGCTCGGTGGGGGCGCCAAACGACAGTCCGAGGGTGGCTGCCGTGGCGACGGCTGCGACGACCTCAGGATGCGCGTGGCCGACGATCGCCGGTCCCCAGCTGTTCACGTAGTCGATATAGCGGCGGCCGTTGGCATCGAACAGGAACGCGCCTTCGGCGTGGGTGATGAAGCGCGGCACGCCTCCCACCTGCCGAAAGGCACGCACCGGCGAATTGACGCCGCCTGGCGTTGATTTCTGCGCACGTTCGAACAACTCGTCGTTTAGATCTTCGTCGGATACGGACATGATGATGGCTGTGCAAATGGGAGAGAAAGCCGCCTGGCGTTGGCGAACACCGCATCGCGCTGCGGCGGGCTGAATACACCTGCAATCGACGCTGCAGCACTTGCGCCGGCAGCGATCAGGGTGGCGACGTTGGTCGCATCGACGCCGCCGATGGCGACGCTCGCTAAGCCGGGGTGCTGCGCCCTGAATTCGGAAAATAACGACAGCGGCACCCTCTGCGCATGCGGTTTGACCGTCGATGCGAAGACGCTGCCAAAGGCGACGTAGTCGCATCCTGCAGCAACCGCAGCATCAGCGCGCGCGAGGTCGCCATAGCACGACACGCCGAGGATGAAGTTCTCGCCTAGCGATGCGCGCGCGGCGCCGGCTTCGCCGTCATCCGCGCCAATGTGCACGCCATCGGCACCGACCTCGATGGCGAGGCCGACGTGATCATTGACGATCAAGGGCACGCCGCGGCCGCGACACAGCGCGACGAGGGCGCGGCAATTCTCGCGTAGCGCCTCTGCGCTTGCCGACTTGTCGCGGTACTGCACGGCGCGCGCTCCGCCTGCAATCGCGGCATCGACGAGTTCGAGCAGGCGCAAGGCGGCAAGGCCGTCAGGCGTGATCGCATAGAGCCCGGCCACGGCCGGCCGCGTGCTACGGCCGTGCGCCATTGCTCTCGGCAGCTTGCAGTTCCCGCGCCCAGAAGAAGCGATCCGGCAGGTGCTGGCCCATGCCGGGCCGAAAACCCGCAGACAAGGTCTGCCACGTGTACTCCTGCGCCTCGCGCACGGCCTCGGGGATATCAAGTCCATTGGCCAGCAATGCAGCCAAAGCCGAGGCGAGCGTGCATCCGGAGCCATGAAAACTGCCGGAAAGGCGCTGCCATGCATCGCTTCTGATCAAGCCCTCTTCACCGTAGAGGTAGTTGATGACTTCGACGCTGTTTTCGTGCGTACCTGTCACCAGCACGAATTCACTTCCCCACTCGATGAGGCGCTTGGCGCAAAGTGAAAGATCAAGCGTGCTGTCGTCGTCCGGGTCGTCGGCGTTCGAGGCCAGGCGACGCGCCTCGATGCTGTTGGGCGTGATGATGGTGGCCTGCGGGATGAGTAGTTCGCGCATCGCCGAGAGGACTTCGTCGTCGGCGAACGCATCGCCGCGACCGCTTGCCAGAACCGGATCGAGCACGAGCGGTACTTCGGGATAGTCAGACACGATTTCGGCGACCACTGCAACTGTCTCGACGCTGCCAAGCACGCCAAGCTTGAACGCCGCAATCGGCATGTCTTCAAGGACCACACGAGCCTGATCGTCGACAAAGTCGGAGTCGACCGGCATGAAGTCCTCAACGCCCGCGGTGTCCTGAACGGTAAGTCCGGTCGTCACCGTGACGCCGTAGCAACCCATGCTCGATACGGTCATGAGATCAGCCTGCAGGCCGGCGCCACCGGTCGGGTCGCTGGCTGCGAAGATCATCACAATCGGAGGGGGTGTTGCAGTCATGGAGGCACACTCAGGTGACGGCGGCTACTCAACCCGGCGGCGCCTGGGTGCGGCAGGAGCGGACGCAAAAGACGCTAAACTCGCAGTTTACTCTCGAACAGCGTGCCCACCGGGCATGCATATAACGCCAGGCTCTGCGACAAGATGAAAACATGGATGTGCCTAATCTGCGGCTGGATCTACGATGAAGAGTTAGGGTGTCCTGACGAGGGCATTGCACCTGGCACGGCTTGGGCCGATGTGCCGATGAACTGGACCTGTCCTGAATGCGGCGCGCGCAAGGAAGATTTCGAGATGGTGGAAGTCTAAGCCGGCAATTGTAAATGTTGTCGCTATACAACAGGACGGCGTGCGCGAATAGTCCACGCTACAATCGTTCGACCCATGCGCTAAGGCGCCCTTGCCGCGCGTACGTCGCGTTGCGCTTAGGCGTTGCTGCGACATCGTATTAGCAGCGCCCATTCGACGAGAAAATGACAGCGAACCCCGATATTGCCGGGCTGAAGGTGATGGTGATCGATGACAGCAGTACCATCCGACGCAGTGCCGAGATTTTTCTCGTCCAGGCGGGCTGTCAGGTGATTCTGGCCGAAGACGGCTTCGACGCGCTTGCAAAGATCAACGACCATCAGCCCGACCTCATTTTTTGCGACATTCTGATGCCCCGTCTGGATGGTTACCAGACGTGTGCCCTGATCAAGAAGAGCCCTCGATTCAACGAGACACCTGTCGTGATGCTGTCGTCAAAGGACGGCCTGTTCGATCGCGCACGCGGTCGCATGGTCGGCTCCGACGAGTATCTGACCAAGCCGTTCACGAAGGACAGCCTGTTGCGCACGGTAGGACAGCACGCGCGACGCCGTGACGAGCACGCGCGCTAACCCATTTGCAGGAGAAACAAAGATGCCTATTCAAAAAATTCTCGTCGTCGACGACTCGCCCACCGAGCGCTATTTCTACGCCGATCTTCTGACGCGCAGTGGCTATACCGTGCTGACTGCCGAAAACGGCGAAGAGGCGATGATGAAAGCCAAGAGCGAACAGCCGCAGCTGATCCTCATGGACGTCGTAATGCCGGGCCAAAACGGCTTTCAGGTCACGCGTGCCATCAGCCGCGATCCGCAGACGCAACATATCCCGATTGTCATCTGTACCAGCAAGGATCAGGAGACCGATCGCTACTGGGGCATGAAGCAGGGCGCCAAGGATTACATCGTCAAGCCGGTCAATCCTCAGGAACTGCTCGACAAGATCCAGTCCTACGGATCGTAGGGACGCGACTTTTTCAGCCATGGCCGAAATCCTCAATCGCCCCGCGCCGTCACTGCGACACAATCGCACCCGGCTGCGAGAATTCCAGGCCGAACTTGCCGAAAGGCTCAGGGTCGCGCGATCAACGCCGAGTTCGCAAAGCCGGCTGGCATTGCGCGTGGCACACGGTGGTGCGGCCGGCAATTACCTGGTCGACCTGCCAGAGGCTGGCGAGATCCTCGCCATGCCCGAGATCACCGCAGTTCCGCTCACCCGACCGTGGTATCGGGGGCTTGCCAATGTGCGTGGTGGTCTGGTATCGGTAATCGACTTAGGAATGTACCTGGATGGAATGCCGACCGAATTGGACAAGGACAGCCGGGTGCTGTCGTTTTCGCCCGAGCTCAAGTTCAACGCCGGCATCCTCGTGACCCGCATGCTTGGGTTGCGCGGCACGTCGCAGTTGTCGGAAATTGCCGACGATGCAGCAGATGCGAGCGCCGAGAAACCGGCCTGGATCGGGCGCACGCTGATCGATCAGGACGGGGTCAAGTGGCGCGAGATGTACCTGGGTATCTTGGCGGCGGAAGAGCGCTTCCTGCAAATTGGCGTTTGGTGACGTGAGGAAAAAATGGCATTCAAGCTGATGAGATCGGCGGCGTCGGAGAAGGGCACGGCAGAGGCTGTCCTGGACTCGCCCACGATGTTTGACATTGACGGTCCGGAAACGGTCGATCCACGCGACACGACGGTGGGCCGTGCCATCGACAGTGCGGTGCGCTTCAAGCTGCCTTTCATCGGCAACAAGCCCCTGGGCACGCAGCTGCTGGTCCTTCTCGCGGTAGCGATCGTGTCGGCCGTGTTTGGCGGCTATTTTGTTTATCGCGACCTCGCGCAAGCCGGATACGAAGCATCGTATGCCCAGCTCACCGGTGATTCGCTGATGCACTCGCAACGCCTTGCCAAGGCGGTGCCTGCCGCCCTGCAAGGTAATCCGGACGCGTTTCGCCAGTTGCGCGAGAGCCGCGACCAGCTGTCGCAGAACCTGAACCTGTTGACTTACGGCGGACGGCTGCAGGGTCGTCCGGTGCCGCCTTCGAGTTCCGCCATCCAGCCGCAGCTGGCGGCGTTGACCGACGAGTGGAAGCGTACGCAGTCCAACGCCACCATTGTGTTGAACAACGAGAAGGTGCTAACGACCATTGGCGCCACGCTCAAGTCGCTCAATGATTCAAACCCGACGCTGCTCGAATTGACCGAACAGATCGCCGCACTGAAGCTGCAGGCGGCAGCGCCGGCACGCGAGATCTCGGCCTCGAGTCAGCTCGTCATGTTGACGCAGCGTCTTGCCAAGAACGCCAACGAACTGTTGTCAGGTGAATCGGTCAATCCCGAGACTGCGTTCCTGCTTGGCAAGGACACGAACACGTTCCGCGACCTCTTGGATGGGTTGACCAACGGTTCCGATTCAATGCGCCTTGCCCCGACCAAGGATCCGGAGACGCGCCAGCGTCTGGATGACCTGCAAAAGCAGTTCGTCGGATTCCAGTCGCAAATCGGCGCGTTGCTTGCCAACCTGCAAAAGATTGTTGCTGCCAAGCAGGCCGAGCAACTGGTGTTTCGCGACAACGAAACCCTGCGCAATTCGATTCTCGATCTGCAAACCAGTTATGCCCGCGAAAACAGCGCGCGCCGCGTGTATCTGGCTCTGATGGCGACGGGCCTTGGCATTACCGTCCTGGCGTTTGCGCTCATGGGTATGGTCTACCTCGGCAATACCAAGGACCAGGCCGCTGACGCCGAGCGCCGTCGCGCCGCGTCGCAAAAGCTGGAAGAAGAGGCCAAGTATCAAAACGACGCCAACCAGGCGGCCATTTTGCGCCTGATGAACGAATTGCAGGAGGTCGCTGACGGCGACTTGACGACCCAGGCGACGGTCTCGGAGGACATTACCGGCGCAATTGCCGACTCGGTGAATTACACCGTGGAAGAACTTCGAACCCTGGTCGGCCGCATCAACAGCACGGCCGAACTCGTGACCAACGCGTCCTCGCAGGCGCAAGAGACGTCGACACGGCTTCTGGCTGCCTCGGAGGCCCAGTCGCGTGAAATCCGCAACACCGGCGAGTCGGTGCTGCGCATGGCCAAGCAGATTAACGAAGTGTCGTCGTCGGCAATGGAGTCCGCCAACGTTGCGCGCCAGTCCCTGGCCGCTGCAGAAGAAGGACAGCGTGCGGTGCAAAACTCGATTGCCGGCATGAACGAAATCCGCGAACAGATCCAGGAAACTTCAAAGCGCATCAAGCGCCTTGGCGAATCGTCCCAGGAGATCGGTGAAATCATCGAACTGATCTCGGACATTACCGAGCAGACCAACGTGCTCGCGCTCAACGCCGCCATCCAGGCGGCGTCAGCAGGCGAAGCGGGACGCGGCTTTTCGGTGGTTGCAGAAGAAGTGCAGCGGCTTGCAGAGCGCTCCGCTGAAGCCACGAAGCAGATCGGGGCACTGGTTCGTACCATTCAGACAGACACCTCGGACGCTGTCGCCGCCATGGAAAAATCGACCCAGGGCGTGGTCGAAGGGGCAAAACTGTCTGATGCCGCCGGGCAGGCGCTGTCCAACATCGGTCGCGTCTCGCGCCAGCTTGCCGAGCTGATTGAGCAGATTTCGCAGGACACGTCAGTGCAGGCGCGCTCGGCCGGCGGTGTCGCGCAAAGCATCCAGCACATCCTGACGGTGAACGAAGAAACGTCGCTCGGTACGCAAAAGACCGCAGAGTCGATCTCACAGCTGTCGGCCCTGGCGCAGGAACTGAAAAGTTCCGTGGCGCGATTCAAAGTGGCCTAGGCCGAAGCGAAAGAACCGTTGCCATGAATGCCATACCCGCGCAACCCGGATCGGGCGAAATCCCGAACTGGGAGAAGATCGACACCGGGCCGCTTTCATGGGTCATGACCGAATTGCGCAGCTCACTCGAGCGCTCGCTCGAGTCCTTGCGTGCTTTCGCGAAGAACCCCGAGGACCTGACGACGCTGCGCCTTGCCCGTGCCGATTTGCATCAGGCCCACGGTGCTTTGCAACTGGTTGATCTCGAAGGCGTGTCGCTGGTAACCGAAGAAGTCGAGCACATGCTCGAGGGTTTCGAGAGCGCGCCCGAGGAAGCCAACGCCGCCGCGATCGAAGCCGTCGAGGCCGCGTTTCGGGCGGTGGTTGAGTACCTCGAGGAACTGCTCGAAGGAGCCCCGCATCAACCGGTGCGGCTTTTCCCAAGCTATCGCGCCCTGCTTGCGCTGCGCAAGGCCGAGCGCATCCATCCGGCGGACCTGTTCTTTCCTGACCTGTCGATCAGGCCGCCCCGTGCGCCACTCGATGCCGCTTCGCTCTCGCCAGAGCAAATCGGCATCGAGCGGGCGGCGTTTGAACGCGCTCTCTTGCAGTTCCTGCGCGATGACAAGGCGCCGCAACCCAAACGCGAAATGCAAGAGGCGGTCGCGCGCATCGAGGCGACGCCCAAGGAAGGCCAACAGCGGGCCTTCTGGTGGGTGACGCGGGCCTTTTTCGACGCGCTTGCTGCCGACACGCTGCCTGCCGATTTGAATGTCAAGCGGCTTGCCGCGCGCATAAATCTGCAGATTCGCCGCCTGCTTGAAGGCTCGGGCATGGTCGCCGAGCGTCTCTTGCGCGACACGCTGTTTTTCGTTGCGCGCTCATCGAGCGCGACGCCGCACATCTCCGAAGTCAAGCGCGTCTACGGCCTGGCCAATTCCCTGCCGGAGGATTTCGAGCACGAACGCACCAGCGAGATCAATCTCGCCCACGTCCGTGCTGCCAAGGAAGCGCTCGCCAATGCCAAGACCGCGTGGAGTCACGTCGTCGCCGGTGATGCGTCACAGATCGCAGGCTTCTCGCGCGATGCGAGTGCGCTGCTTGGCGCTGTCGGCTCGCTCTCGAGCAAGGGCCTGGCTGATGTCGCGCAGGTGGTCGCCTCGATCGGCACCGAGCTGACTTTTGATCCGCGCAAGCCCGCCGAAAGTGTCGGCCTTGACGTGGCCACGGCGCTGTTGTTTCTGGAAGGTGCGCTCGAGCAGGTGCGCTCCCTTGACGACGAGTTCGACAAACGCGCGCTGGCCGTCGTCGCCCGGGTCGAATCCTCGGCATTGGGGGCACCCAGCGCCGATGGCGATACCCAATGGCTGGACGAAATTTCGCGTCAGGCGCAAGAGCGCCTGACCATGGCAAGCTTTGTCGCGGAGATGCAAACCAACCTTCGCAGCATCGAGAAAGTGCTCGATGGCTTCTTTCGCGATCCGACGCAAGTCGCTGAGCTGGCATTGGCCGAAAAGCAGTTGGGACAGATCGGCGGCGCGCTTTCGGTGCTTGGCCACGAGCAGGCGGGTGCTGCGATCAAGGCCGGGCAGGACGCCATTCGACGTTTTTCAGAACCTGGCTATCAGCAGCAACCCGGCGAATTCGAACGGGTTGCCGAATCCCTGGGCGCAGTCGGCTTTTATATCGAAAGTCTGCAGCACCGTGCCGACTCGGGTGCAATGTTCCACTTTGACGAAGCCACGGGCACCTTTACTGCGGATCTGAAGCGCCCGGCGATCGTCGGTGGCGAACAGGCGGAGGAACCCGACCCGGACCCAAAAACGCCAGGCCCGGGTGGTTCAGGATCGCACACCGGGCCTGAGGCACCGGCAAAGGAACGTACCGTCGAAGAAAATGCCGCGCAGCATGGAGATGTGGCGGCGGAACTGATGCGTTCTTACTGGCACGATCCCGAAGACGAAGAAACCAAGGCCGGACTCGTCTCTGCCTTGCAGCAGGTCAAGCAGGACGCCATGCTCCTTGATGACAGCGCGCTCAAGGACAAGGCGAGCCAGGCGCTCAAGCTGATCAGCGAGGGTTCGAGCGAGGGCCTTGAGGCAACCATCTCGGACGTCGCAAGCCAGGCCAACCGCATTGCCGGCCGTGAGACGGCCAAGGCGACGCCGCCTTCTTCGAGCCCGCCGGTACCGGTTGCCGATAATGCCGTTGACGCCGAGCTGCTCGAGATTTTCCTGATGGAAGCAGGCGAAGTCCTCGAGAACTCGCGCGCGGCGACCCTGGTGTTGCGCCGCGACGCGAGCGATCGTGAGGCGCTAACCACGGCGCGTCGCGCTTATCACACGTTAAAGGGTAGCGGCCGCATGGTCGGCCTGAACGCTCTTGGCGAGGCCGCCTGGGCCGTCGAGCAGACGCTCAATCAGTGGCTCTCCGAAGGCCGGCCGGTGCAAGCGCCGGTGCTTGTGCTGCTTGAGCGCGCCAACGAGGAGCTTGGCAAGTGGGTCGACGAGCTGAGCTCGAGCGGTCAATCGACGCGACAGCCGCACGCGCTCATCAGCCATGCCGAGGAGGTACGCGAAGGACGGGGGCCGGCAGATCGTGATGTGCCAACCAGTGCCGCCGAAAGTGCCGCGCTGGCGGCGAGTGAGCCGCCCGAGCGCTTGCCCGATGCATTGCCTGATGATCCTGAGCTGGGCAGCTACGATGCGCGCTCGACGCAAGGCTTCATGGCCACCGAGGTGGTAGGCGACGAGCCCCCGCCTGCCGAAGAGTTGATGTTCGAGCCGCACGGTGCGCATGCGCCAAGTGCGCCGGTACAGACCATCGACGAACACCAGTGGATGGCGACCGAAGTCGCGCCTGGCGCGGAGTCGGCCGATAACGCACCTGCCTCCGGTGAAGAAGAACTCGACTTTCCGATTTTCGAAGCGGAAAAGAGCCAGCCTTTGGAGGCGCCCAAGGCGCCCGCCGAGCCGCACGAGCCGGTGCTTGCGCAAGAGGGTTTCGACGCCTTCGCTGCCACCGAACCCTTCGCTGGCGTGGTCGAGGAAATCAGCCTGTCGCCGCCCACTGACCTGTCCGGTGGCGACATTTTTGATCCCGCCTTCATGCAGGAAGCGCCTGCCGGGAGCGAGGCGCCATTAACAGCCGCAGCCAAGGCCGAGCCGCCTGCAGGCGATGAAGAAATGGTCAAGACCTACGTCATGGGTGGCGACGTCGATTATTCCTTCGAGGTGCCTCCTGTCGCTCCGCCGCTGCCCACAGCCACCGTGCTGCCGTTCGCGCTGCCTGGCAACTTGCGATCCGATGAGTACAAGCAGATCGGCCCGTTGACCATTTCGGTTCCGCTCTACAACATCTATCTGGCCGAGGCGGACGAACTGTTGCGGCGGCTGACTCTCGATTTCAGCGAG